>JAXDBZ010000172.1:0-13026 GCA_034678345.1 Candidatus Eiseniibacteriota bacterium | reverse complement strand
GCCCTGCTGGCGGAGACGACGCTGGATCTGTCGGGCTCGCCTGCCGAGCCCCACGTGTGGCTCGACGGCGAGGACGTGAGCGGCCACATCCGCACCCCCGAGGTCAGCGAGCTGGCATCGCGGGTTGCCGCCCTGCCACCCGTGCGGCGCTGGCTGGTGCGGCTGCAGCGCTCGCTGCGGGATCGGGGGCCGGTGGTGGGCGAGGGCCGCGACCTGGGCACGGTGGTCTTCCCCGACGCCGAGGTCAAGATCTACCTGGACGCGGACCCTGCCACGCGGGCGATGCGCCGCGCCCGGGAGCTGGAGCAGCGGGGATTGCGGATCCCCTTCGAGCAGGTGCTGGAGGAGATGGAGCGGCGCGACCGGAGGGACCGCACCCGGGCGGACAGCCCCCTGCGGGCCGCCGAGGGGGCCGTGGTCATCGAGAGCAGCGGACTGGACGCCGACGGGGTGGTGGAGGAGGTCCTGCGGGTCGTCCGGGCCCACCCGGCCTTCCCGGGCGGGCAGGGCGAGTCCGGCCCCGGGGGCGGGTCCCCCCGAAGGGGCCCGGGCGGCGTCGATTAGGAGAATCCGTGTCCTGGCATTATAGTCTCGCGAAGTCTGTCGTTGGTGCCGTCCTGCGAACGGCGACCGGGTGGCAGGTGTGGGGGCGGGATCTCGTCCCGCGGTCCGGGGGGCTCATCGTGGCCTCCAATCACATCTCCTTCTGGGACCCTCCGCTCATCGGTGCCATCCTTCCCAGGGAAGTCCACTACCTCGCCAAGGAAGAGCTGTTCTCGAACCCGGTCTTCGGGGCGGTGATCCGGAGCTACAACGCCATCCCCATCCGCCGCGGCATGGTGGACCTGAGCGGGATGGCCCGGGCGGTCGAGACGCTCAGGCGGGGCGGCGCGATGATGCTGTTCCCGGAAGGAACGCGGATGCGGGACGGCAGGCTGCACCCGGCGCGGCCCGGGGTCGGCATGATGGCGGTGAACGCCGGCGTGCCGGTGATGCCGTGTTACATCTCGGGCAGCGACCGGCCGGGCCGGTGGCTGACCCGCAGGGAGCGCGTCCGCGTCTCGTTCGGGGCGCCGCTCACCTGGCAGGAACTGGCAGGTCCGAAGACGGACCTCACGCCGGGGCGTGCGCTCTACCAACGGGTGAGCGACGCGGTGATGCGTGAGGTGGCGCGGCTGCGGACCGAACAGCAGGACAGGGCTTCACGTGGAGCCGCGTGAGCGGCTCCCTATCTCACTCTTCAAGGAGGTTCTCATCCCCATGCCGGACCCCATCGACACCACCCTCAACCCCGTGGCGGAAGCGCCGCAGCGGGCACCCTCACCTCCACCGATCCCCCTGAACGCCGACGACGAGGACGAGCTGAGCCTCGAACAACGGGCCGAGATGTACGGCCAGTACGAGGAATCGCTCCGCTCCATCGGCGAGGGCGAGATCGTGCGGGGCACCGTGCTCGGCATCGACGAGAAGGAGGTCCTCGTCGACGTCGGCTTCAAGAGCGAGGGCGTGATCTCCCTCGCCGAGTTCTCCGACCCGTCCAGCATCAAGGTGGGCGACGTGCTCGAGGTCTTCCTCGAGAAGATGGAGAACCAGGACGGCCTCGTGGTCCTCTCTAAGCAGCGCGCGGACTTCGTCCGCGTCTGGGACCGCGTCAAGGACGCCCACGACACCGGGCAGGTGGTCGAGGGGAAGCTGGTCCGCAAGATCAAGGGTGGTGTGGTGGTGGACCTGTACGGGGTCGAGGCCTTCCTGCCCGGCTCCCAGATCGCGCTGCGGCAGGTGCAGAACGTGGACGCCCTGCTGGGGCAGAACGTCCAGGTCAAGATCATCAAGCTGAACAAGCGCCGCCGGAACATCGTGGTTTCCCGCCGGGCCGTGCTCGAGGAGGAGCGGGACCGGATGAAGTCCACCATCCTCAAGGACCTGGCCAAGGACCAGATTCGCGAGGGCGTGGTCAAGAACATCACGGACTTCGGCGCCTTCGTGGATCTGGGCGGGATCGACGGCCTGCTGCACATCACCGACATGTCGTGGGGCCGGGTCTCACACCCCTCCGAGATCTGCAAGATCGGCGACAAGGTGCGGGTCAAGGTGCTCAACTTCGATCCCGAGAAGGAGCGCATCTCGCTCGGCCTGAAGCAGCTCGAGCCGTACCCGTGGGAGGGCGTCGAGGAGAAGTACAAGGTCGGCGACCGGCTCAAGGGCAAGGTGGTCTCGATCACCGACTACGGCGCATTCATCGAGCTGGAGAAGGGCGTCGAGGGCCTCATCCATGTGTCCGAGATGTCCTGGACGCGCCACGTCCGGCACCCGTCGAAGGTGGTCAACATCGGCGACATCATCGAGGCCGTGGTGCTCAAGGTGGACAAGGCGAACGAGAAGATCTCGCTGGGCCTCAAGCAGGTCGAGCCGGATCCCTGGCTCACGCTGGACGAGAAGTACCCGGCCGGCATGCGCGTGCGGGGCAAGGTCCGCAACCTCACGAACTTCGGGGCCTTCGTCGAGCTCGAGGAGGGGATCGACGGGCTCGTGCATGTCTCCGACATGTCCTGGACGAAGCGGGTCGCCCACCCCAGCGAGGTGCTGAAGAAGGGCGACACGGTGGACGTCGTCATCCTGTCCATCGACAAGGAGCACCGCCGCATCAGCCTCGGCCTCAAGCAGGTGAGCGAGGATCCGTGGCCGTCGCTGGCGGAGCGCTTCCCCACCGGAATGGAGCTGGCCGGCACCATCAATCGTCTCTTCGACCGCGGCGCCATCGTGGACGTGGGCGAGGGGATCGAGGGCTTCGTGCCCCTGTCGCAGTTGGGCATCGAGGACCTGAAGCGTCCGAACGACGCCTTCGAGGTGGGCGAGGAGCTCACGATGAAGGTGACGCGGGTGGACGTGGCCAATCATCGGCTCATCCTGAGCGTGAAGGCCTGGCTGGGCGAGCAGGACGATATCGCCCTGGCCGAGTGGACCTCCAAGCGCAACGCCGTCCGCGCCAAGATCGCCGCCAACCCGCCGGCCGACCCGGCGGCGGAGGCGAAGCCGCGCGAGAAGGAGCGGGGCGAGTCGGAGGACGACGAGTAGGCGCCGTCGGCAGACGGTACGCGACGGGCCGGGTCCATGACCCGGCCCGTCCGCTTGCCCGCACGGGGCCGGCGATTCCCTTTTCCCGGGACCGGGGATATCCTCCCGCTCCCATGGCCACGACCCTCACCCTGGCGGTCCTGTTGCTGAGCGCGGCGGTCGCGTCGCCCGTGCAACGGCTGCTGGAGACCGTCCCGGCGGACAGCCTGGTCGGGCCACTGAGGCGCCTCGAGACGGACCAGCGGGCGGGCCCCGGCGCGGAGGCCGCCCTGACCCTGGGGCGTCTCCATTTCGCGCGCGGCGAGTACCGCCAGGCAGCCGCGGCCTTCGCGCGGGTGGCGCCGCGGTTCGATCCGGTGCGGCGTGGGGAAGCGCGCTACTGGACCGGGCTCGCGTGGCTGGGCGCCGGCGAGACGGCGACGGCGCGCCAGGCGTTCGCGGAAGCCTCGCACGTCGGTTCGCCACGACGCGCCGAGGCGCTGCTCGGTGTGGCCCTGTGCTGGGAGGCGGCGCGGCGCCCCGAACGGGCGCTCGAGACCCTGCAGGGCCTCCTGGCCGGAGACCCGGGCGAAGTGGCGCCGGCCGCCCTGGAGCGGACGGCCGCGCTGGCGACGGCGCTGCGTCGCCCCGAGCTGGCGCGGCGTGCGCGCGAGCGGTTGCTGCGCGAGTACCCGCGCAGCATGGAGGCGTTGCGTGCCCGGCCGGCGGCCGGGTCGCCCGGCGGCCAGGGGGCCACGCCGTGAGCCCCGCCCGACCGCTGGCGCGCACCCCGCTGATGGAGCAGTACCTGCGCGTCAAGGCGGAGCAGCCGGACGCGTTCCTCTTCTTCCGGCTCGGCGACTTCTACGAGATGTTCTTCGAGGACGCCGTACGCGGGGCGGCGTTGCTGGGCCTCACGCTCACGTCGCGCAACAAGCACGACCCCGAGCCCATCCCGATGTGCGGCATCCCCTGGCACCAGCGCGACGCGTACCTGGCGCGCCTGCTCCGTCTGGGACACAAGGTCGCCATCTGCGATCAACTGGAGGATCCCGCCCAGGCCAGGGGCCTCGTGCAGCGCGGCATCACCGAGGTGCTGACGCCCGGCTCGGTCACCGGCGACGCCTTCCTGGAGGGCGGCGCCAACAACTTCCTCGCGGCCCTGTGGCCGCACGAGAGCGTGCTCGGCGTGTGCCTGGCGGACGCCTCGACGGGCGAGGTGAAGCTGGCGGAGGCCCCGTGGGAGGACGCGCCCGGGCTTCTGTCGCGCCTGCCGGTGGCCGAGTGGCTGCTGCCCGCGCCCGCCGACGTCGAGGCGGACGCGAGCGCGAGGCTCGAGAGCGTGCTGGGTGGCCTGCCCGGCGCGCGCAGCACCGCGACGGCGAGGCGCTTCCTCGACGAGGGACTGCCGGCCGCCCGCTGGGGCGCGGCGGGCGAGGACCTCCTCGCCGGGTCGCCGGTGGCGGCGCTGGCGGCCGCGGCGGGTCTGGACTACCTGGACCGCGTGCAGGGCGGGGCGGCGCTGCAGCTGACGCGGGTCGAGCGCTGGAGCGAGGAGACCGTGCTGCGCTACGACGCCGCGACCGCCCGGCACCTCGAGCTCTTCCGGCCCCAGCCGGGAGGGGAGGCCGCCCACACGCTGTGGCGCCACCTCGACCTGTGCGTGGGTGCCGCGGGGTCGCGGCTCCTCCGGTCCTGGCTGGAGCGGCCGCTCACCGACCTGGCGGCGCTCGGGGCCCGCCACGACGCGGTGGACCGGTGGCTGGCGGCGGGCACGGCGCGGGCCGCCTTCCGCGAGCGGCTCGACGGCGTGCCGGATCTCGCGCGGCTGGCGGCCCGCGTCGCCTGCGGCAAGGCCACGCCGCGCGACCTCGGCGCCCTGCGGGATGCCCTCGGCAGGCTCCCCGACCTGGCCGCGACCCTCGAGGGCCTGGAGGGGCACGCCGCGGAGGGCGGCCCGCTTTCCGGCGTGCCGGAGCTGGAGGGCATGCTGCGCGCCGCGCTGGTGGAGGAGCCGCCGCCCGTCTCGCACGAAGGCGGCATCATCCGGCCCGGCCACGACGGGCGCCGGGACGAGCTGGACGCGCTGGCGCACTCCGGCAAGCGCTGGATCGCCGAGCTGGAGTCGGCCGAGCGCGCGCGCTCGGGCATCCCCAGCCTCAAGGTGGGATTCAACCGGGTGTTCGGCTACTACCTCGAGGTGACCCGGGCCCACCTCGACAAGGTCCCTGCCGACTACGAGCGCCGTCAGACACTGACGTCGGCGGAACGCTTCGTGACCCCCGCGCTCAAGGTGCGCGAGGCCGAGGTGCTGGGGGCGGAAGAGAAGCTCAAGGCGCTGGAGCACGAGCTCTTCGGCGCCCTGCGGGACCGTGCCGCCGCCTTCGTCCCGCAGGTGCAGCGCGTCGCGCTCGCGCTCGCCCGCCTCGACGCCGAGGCGGCGCTCGCCGAGGCCGCGGCGCGCTATGCGTGGGTGCGGCCGGCCATGGACGACTCCGATCGCATCCGCCTGGACGCCGCCCGGCACCCGGTGGTCGAGCGACTCCTGCCGCGCGGGGCGTTCGTTCCGAACGACTGCCGGCTGGACGGAGCCGCGCGGCAGATCCTCCTCCTGACCGGTCCCAACATGGGCGGCAAGAGCACCTACCTGCGGCAGGTGGCGCTCATCGTCCTGCTGGCGCAGAGCGGCTCGTTCGTGCCGGCCGCCCGGGCCGAGATCGGCCGCGTGGACCGTCTCTTCACCCGCGTCGGCGCCGCCGACCGCCTGGGTGCCGGTCAGAGCACGTTCATGGTCGAGATGAGCGAGACCGCCGACATCCTGCGCCTGGCGACGCCGCGCTCGCTCGTGCTGCTCGACGAGATCGGTCGGGGCACGGCGACCTACGACGGCCTGGCGCTCGCCTGGGCGGTCACCGAGCACCTGCACGCGGGGGACGGGCCGCGGCCGCGCACCATCTTCGCGACGCACTACCACGAGCTGACCCAGCTCGCCACCAGCCTGCCGCGGCTCGCCAACATCCACGTCACGGTGGACGAGTCGGGCGGGACGGTGGTCTTCCTGCACGGCGTGGCGGACGGGCCGGCCGACCGCTCCTACGGCATCCACGTGGCCCGGCTGGCCGGGCTGCCGGAGAGCGTGCTGGAACGGGCGCGCGAGGTGCTGGCCGAGCTCGAGAGCGAGCGCACCGTCGAACATCTGGAGCCGCCGCGCGGGCGCCGCGGCCGCAGGGCCCCGGTGGCGACGGCGCAGCTGCCCCTGTTCGGCAGCGCGCCGCACCCGGTGGTCGAGGCGTTGCGGGGGCTGGACCTCGAGCGGCTCACGCCGCTCGAGGCGCTCAACCGGATCGCCGACTGGAAGCGGAGCGTCGAGCGGGGATGACGGACGTGCGCCGGCGCCCGCCCGGGGCACGGCCGAGGGCGCGCGCGCGACGCCAGGCGGTCAGGCGACGCCAGTGGGCCGGGCGCTCGGAGCGGATCCAGGCCTCCATCTCGGCGGCAGTGCGGAACCAGGCGCGGATGCCGCCCAGCGGCAGCCAGCGCTCGCACGAACGGGGATCGTGCTCCCGGCACATGACCGGATGGCGGCCGTGGATGCGGCACCGTCCCGTGCGGTCCAGCCGGGCGCAGCGGGTGTTGAAGTGGAGGGACCAGCGCTCCGGTCGCTCCACGTAGAGCTCGACCCCGCGGTGGTGCAGGGCCCAGAGCCACTGATCGTACTCCCACGCGGACCGCGGCGCGTCGATCTCGACCGTGACGTAGGTGCAGCAGCGGGTGCAGCCGCGGCAGAGGCGCGCCGTCTCGCGACGGTCGAGGGCGAGGGCGGCGCGCGCGTCGGCACTCATCCGCGCGCCATCGCCTTCCACAGCACCCCGACCAGGCTGAGCACGATGGAGGCGAGGATCGTGGGCAGGATCCCGCCGGGGATGTCGAAGCCGCGCACGAAGAGGGCGGTCAGCCACAGCATGAAGGCGTTCAGCAGGATCAGGAAGAGCCCCAGTGTCACGATCGTCAGCGGCAGGGTGAGCAGGAAGAGGATCGGCTTGAGCAGGGTGTTGAAGAGCGCCAGCCAGAACGCCGCCCAGAGGGCCGCCCGCCAGTCGGCGACGTAGAAGCCGGGCAGATAGCGGGAGAGAGCCAGCATCGCGCCGCCGATCAGGACGAAGTACAGCAGCAGTCCCATCATGTCCCCTCCAACACCTCGAGGCAGTTCTCGTACCTTCCGAAGGACGGCATCAGGTAGACCCCGGCCGCGCTCTCCCGGCAGCGCTGCAGCAGATCGCGGGCGAGCTCGATGCCGGTCTGCACGCCCGAGTTGCCCGCCTCGCGCAGCCGCGCGCGCACCCACTCGGGGACCTGGATGCCCGGCACCTCGTTGTGCAGGAACTCCGCGTGCCGGAAGGACTGCAGCGGCAGGATGCCGACCAGGATGGGAACGCCGGGACTTGCCCCCAGCCGCTCCAGGAAGCGCTCCCAGGCCGCGAGTTCGTAGATGGGCTGCGTCATGACGAAGCGCGCCCCGGCGTCCAGCTTGCGGCGGAAGTGCTCCAGCTCCGCGTCGAGGTCCTCGGCGGTGGGGTTCACGCCACAGCCCATCGCGAAGCAGGTTGCCGCCCCGATCGAGTTCCCGGCCAGGTCGCGGCCCTGGTTCATCTGCCCGACGATGCGCAGGAGCCCGATCGAGTCGGTGTCGTAGACGGCGGTGGCGTCGGGGTAGTCCCCCAGGCTGGGCGGGTCCCCGGTCAGGCAGAGGACGTTGCGCAACCCGAGCGCGTGGCAACCCAGCAGGTCGCTCTGCAGCCCCATGAGGTTCCGGTCGCGGGTGGTGAAGTGCAGGATGATCTCCAGCCCGGGGGCCTCGGCATGGATCTCGTAGGCCACGGCCGCGGCGCTCATGCGGATGCGGGCCATCGGGGAGTCGGCCACGTTGACCGCGTCCACGCCGCGTCGGGCCAGCAGCCGGGCGCCGTCGATCACCTTGCGCGTGCTCACGCCGCGCGGCGGATCGATCTCGACGCTCACCACGAACTTCTCCCGCAGCTTCGCCAGCAGCGGCGGCTGGGGCCCGGCCGCACCCGTCTCCACCGGGGGCGGGGCGGTCTCGAGGACGCGCACCTCCGCCCCGGGTGCCAGCCGCTCCGCCGGCAGCCGCGAGGCCAGCCGCTCGTGCATCGCGCGGATGTGGGCGGGAGTGGTGCCGCAGCAGCCACCCACCAGCGTGACCCCGGCCTCCGCCGCGCGCGCCGCGAACTCGGCGAAGTACGAGGGGCTGGCGAGGTAGTGGAACCGGCCACCCTGGAGGTGGGGCAGTCCGGCGTTGGGCATCGCCGAGACCGGCAGGCCCGCGGCCGCCCGCACCATCTCCTCGAGCACCTCCAGCGTGGCCTGGGGCCCGACGCCGCAATTGACGCCCACGACGTCCGCCCCGGCCTGACGCAGGGCCGGCACGGCCAGCGCGGGGGAGTGGCCGTAGAGGGTCTTGCCGTCGGTCCCGAAGGTCATCTGGGCGATCACCGGCAGGTCGGCCGACACGCGGCGCACCGCCCGCAACGCGGCGAGGATCTCGTTGAGATCCTGGAAGGTCTCGAGGATGAAGGCGTCCGCCCCGCCCTCCAGCAGGCCCTCGGCTGCCGCCTGGAACCACAGTTCGGCGTCCGACACGGCGATCTGCCCGAAGGGCTGGAGCGCCCGGCCCAGCGGGCCCATCGAGCCGGCCACGAACACGGGGGAGCCCGAGACCTCACGCGCGGCCCGGGCCACGCGGACGCCCTGGCGCGCGATGAGCCGCACGTCCTTCTCGAGTCCGTAGGCCAGCAGGCGCAGGTGGTTCGCGCCGAACGTGTTGGTCTCGACCAGCTCGGCGCCGGCGGCGATGTAGTCCCGGTGGATGGCCTCGACCCGCGCCGGCTCGGAGAGGTTGGCTTCGTCGAAGCAGTGCCCGAACGGCACGCCGCGCTCGTAGAGCAGGGTGCCCATGGCGCCGTCGGCCAGCATCGGTCCGCGGGCGAGGCGTTCCAGCAACGGGGCTCGCATGGAGGCAGCGTATGAGCAGAGGGCGTCCCCCCGCAAGCGCCCCGGGGGCGATCGGCCGGGTTCGGACCCTCTGCCGGCCCGGGCCATTCACGCGCCCGCGCCCTCGGTTTGCGGTTCATGAAGAGTCCGGGCTAGAGTGCCGGGCCGTGCGATCCCGTGGCCCGCTCACCCGCCCGAAGATCCTGGCCCTGGTCCTGACGGGGCTGCTGCCGTGCGTCCGCGCGCAGGCCGCCGTGCCGCCCACCATCGCGCCCGAGGAGTTGCGCGCGGGAGCGCGAGCCGTCGTGCGCACGGTGTTCCGCGGGGACTCCATCGAGGAGTTCGCTGCCGAGATCGTGGGGGTGGTCAGCGGCGGGCGCGTGGGCGGGCAGCTCATCGTGGCCCGCGCGCTGGGCGAGCGGATGCGCCAGACCGGCGTGGCGCAGGGCATGAGCGGTTCCCCCGTGTACGTGGAGGGACGTCTGGCGGGGGCGTTGGCCTCCTCGTGGCCGTACGAGCGCGAGCCGCTGTTCGGCATCACCCCCATCGGCGACATGATGCGGCTGCTGGAGGTGCCCGAGGCGCGCCACGAGGGTCCTTCGGCCGGACCTTCGGGCGCGGAGCTGCCGCTGCCGCCGCCTGAGGCCGAGTACCGGGGCCTGCGCTGGGAGTCCGCCCCGCCGCCTTGGCCGGGGTCCCCGCGCCCCCCGGCCGATCCGCGCCGGCCCCCCGGGGCTGGAGGTCCGGTGCCGCTCCCCCTGCCGCTGGCCTGCGCGGGCCTGAGCCCGGACGCGCGCGCGACGGCGCGCGAGTGGCTCGGCCCGCTCGGCCTGAGCGTCGTTCCCGGCGGGGGCATCGCCGAGCCCGCGCCGGATGGCTCCAGGCTGGGGCCGGGTTCCGCGGTCGCGGTGGACCTGGTCCGCGGTGACATGCAGCTCTCGGCGATCGGCACCGTCACGTGGCGGGACGGCGACCGCGTCCTGCTCTTCGGTCACCCGCTCTTCCAGGCCGGGAGCGTCCGGCTGCCCCTGTCCACCGCCGGGATTGTCACAGTGGTGGCCAGCGACTACACGTCCTTCAAGCTGGGCGCGCGGGGCCGCGAGGTCGGCATCGTGAGCCAGGATCGCCGCTCCGGCGCGGCCGGCCGGATCGGGCCGCGGGCCCGGCTCCTGCCCATGGCGGTGAGGGTCGAGGGCCAGCGGCCCGCTTCGCAGTGCTTTCGCTTCGAGATGGTCGAGGACCGGAGCCTCGCCCCGACCCTGGCGGGGCTGGCGACGCTGAACAGCCTGCTCGAGGGCGGCGGCGCGGGCCCGAACCAGACACTGACCTGGACGCTGCGCCTGTACCGCGGTGGTGCCCCACCGCTCACCCTGAGCGACGTCGCCGCGGGCGACGCACCGACCGCCGAGGTGGCCAACGGCGTGAGTTCGCCTCTGGCCTTCCTGTTCGCGAATCCCTTCACTCGACTGGCCCTCGACAGTGTGGCGGTGTCGGTTCGCGCCACGCCGGGCCGCGCGCAGTGGACGCTGCGGCGCGCCCGACTGCTGGACGCCGCCGTGCGCCCGGGCGGCATCGCCCGCGTCGAGTGCGAGCTCGAGCGGTGGCGCGGCCCGGCCGAGACGCGCGTCCTCGAGCTGCACGTGCCGGAGGAACTGGAGGGAGGGCCCCACCGGATCTGGGTGGGAGGAGGGGCCGAGCTGAACCGGCTCGAGGCATCCCGCGTGCCGGGCCGGTACCGGCCGTCCTCGCTCGAGGATGCGTGGCGGCGTTTCGCCACGCTGCGCCGCGGCACCACCCTGCATGCCGTCGTCCTGACCGATGCGTCGGTGCTCACGAAGGACGGGCGCGACTACGCCGACCTGCCGGCCTCGGCCGCGGCCCTGCTCTCGGGCGGGTCGGGCGTCGCCGAGCCGGAGCGCCGCTCCCGCGGCGGCATGGCGGGCGAGGCGGTCCTGCCCTTGCCCGGTGCCGTGCATGGTGAGCTGCTGCTGAGCCTGACCGTGGATCGAAAGGCCCCATGAG
Source organism: Candidatus Eiseniibacteriota bacterium (assembly GCA_034678345.1). GTDB lineage: Bacteria > Eisenbacteria > RBG-16-71-46 > RBG-16-71-46 > RBG-16-71-46 > JANXPZ01. The sequence goes on along the minus strand of JAXDBZ010000172.1, from coordinate 1,941 downwards.
CCCGGGAGGTCACGTGCATGAGTCCCCACCCCGCGCGGCCCTGCACCCGCTGGCCGCCGTCGTCGTCGTGCTGGCCCTCGTCGCCCCGACGGCTCGTGCCGCCGACACCCAGTGGTGGATCCTGGACACGGCGGCCGACCATGTGAAGTCCGAGTCGCGTGGCGTCGTGGTCCGCCCCGACGGCTCGCTCGAGCCGGGGCCGTCCGTGGACTCGCAGGTCCTGGACAGCGTCTCCGTGGTGTGGTGCGCCGTGGTCCTGCGCGACGGTTCGGTGGCCCTGGGTTGCGACGGGGGGCGCATCCTGCGCTGGAGCCCGCAGGACGGCGCGCGGCCATGGGCCCGGCTCGGGGCGGGGCAGGTCCTGTCGCTCGCGCCCGATGGCGACGGCGTGGTGGCCGGTACGGGTCCCGAGGGGCTCGTGTATCGCGTCGGCGCGCGCGGGGATACCTCCGTGTTGGTCCGGACCGGGGAGAGGTACGTCTGGGCCCTGGCGCCGGCGGGCGCGGGGGCCTGGTACGCGGCCACGGGCACGCACGGACGGCTCCTGCGCCTCGCGGGTGGTGAGGCGCGGATCGTGGCCGACACGGACGAAGGCAATCTCGTGTCCCTCGTGGCGGACGGACGTGGCGGGGCCTTCGCCGGGGGAGACGCGAAGGGGCGCGTCCTGCACGTGCGCCGCGACGGGTCGCTGCGCACGCTCTTCGACGCGTCCGAGGAGGAGATTTGCGCGCTCGCCCTCGGTCCCGACGGGGCGCTCTACGCGGCCGCCCTGAGCAGTCCGGGCACGACGGAGGACAAGGACGACGGGCCGAAGCCGGTGACCACGCCCCCGCCCGGGGGCCGGAGCGTGATCTACCGGATCGTTCCCGACTCCTCGGCGACGTCCTGGTGGCCCTCGCCCCAGCCCATGGTCTTCGCCCTCGCGTCCGTTCCGGCGGCGGCCGGGGGCGGGGCGGCCGTCTCGGGCGGCGATCTGCTCGCCGCGACGGGCAACCGGGCGGCGCTGTACCGGGTCGAGCGGGCGAACGGCGCCACCCAGCTGCTGGCGGTGCCTCAGGGGCAGGTCACGGCCCTGGCGGTCGTCCCGGGCGGGCCGGTCGTGGCGGCGACGTCGAATCCGGCGGTGCTCTGGCTCGTGGGCCCGGCGCCGGCGCGGCACGGCCAGCTGATGTCCATGCCGCTCGACGCGCGCCGCATCGCCCGCTTCGGCCGTGTCGTGTGGCACGGCGAGGCGGCGGGCGCGCAGGTCGGGCTGGCCACGCGCACCGGCAACACGGAGGAGCCCGATACGACCTGGAGCGCCTGGGCCGACGTGCATGGCCGGGGACAGGGCGGCAGCGTGGTCTCGCCGCCCGCGCGCTACCTGCAGTGGCGCCTGACCCTCTCGGGCGGCCAGGCGCGCATCGGCTCGGTGGAGACGTCGTGGCGCGAGCAGAACCAGGCCCCGCGGGTCGAGGACGTCTACGTCGCCCCGCAGGGACAAGGGTTCCGCGAGGGCGAGCTGCAGCCCCGCCTGGAGCCGGTGACGCAGTCGTTGCCGGGCGGCCAGCGCGTCGAGTACAGCGCGCCGGCCGCCACGACGCCGCGCCAGCTGCGCGACCTGCCGGTATGGGCCCGCGGGCTGCGCAGCGTGCAGTGGCGCGCCAGCGATCCGAACGGCGATCCGCTGCGCTTCCGCGTGGCGGTGCGGCAGGAGGGAATGGTGTCGTGGATCGAGCTGGCGAAGGACCTCGAGCAGCCCAACTGGACGTGGGACACCTCGGCGCTCCCGGACGGAAGGTATCGGCTGCGCGTGGTCGCCGAGGATCGGCCGGGCAACGCGGTGGGCGAGGAGACGACGGCCGAGGCGGTGAGCCAGCCCTTCACGGTGGACAACACGCCGCCCGTGCTGGGCGCGCTGGTGGTCCGTGGTCACGCGCGGGTGATCGCCGTCAGCGGCGC
>JAXDBZ010000171.1:0-3299 GCA_034678345.1 Candidatus Eiseniibacteriota bacterium | reverse complement strand
GACGGGGACGGTGGCGGTCCTCAAGGTCTCGCATCACGGCGCGTCCTCGGCGAGCGGGGCGGCGTTCCTCGCCCGCACGCGGCCCCGGTTCGCCGTGCTCTCGGTGGGGGCGAGGAACCGCTTCGGTCATCCGGCCCCGGCGGTGCTCGAGCGGCTGGCGGCGGCCGGCGCCACAGTGCGGCGCACGGACGAGTCCGGCGCCGTGTGGCTGGAGTGGTCCGACTCGGGCGTCGTCGAGCGGGACTGGCGCCGCGGCGGTTTCCCGGGACGGGGCGCTCGTGCCGCCGCCGCCGCCGCCGTCGTGCATCCGCCGCGCCGGCGCTGAGTGCCCGCGGCTTGCCGCGGCGCGCGCGGGCGGGGTAGATTGCGGCGTGCCCGCCACCGGTCCGCAGCGGCTCGCCGTCCTCGCCTCGGGGGACGGGAGCAACTTCGAAGCGCTCACCCTCGCCTCGCGCCGCGGGGAGCTGGGCGGGACCATCGAGCTCCTCGTCTGCGACGTCCCCGGCGCGCGCGTGCTCGAGCGCGCCGCGCGCCTCGGCGTGCCGGCGGTCTGCCCGCCGGCGGGGCGCCTGCGCACCCGCCTCGAGGACGAGGGCCCGTGGCGCGACCGGCTGCGCGCCGAGGGCATCGAGGTCGTCCTGCTCGCCGGATTCATGCGCCGTCTGCACGCCACGCTGCTCGACGCCTGGCCGGACCGCATCCTCAACCTGCACCCGTCGCTGCTGCCCGCCTTCCCCGGCCTGGACGCCAACGCGCAGGCCTTCGCGCACGGCGTCCGGGTGACCGGGTGCACCGTCCATCTGGTGGACTCCGGGCTGGACGCCGGCCCGATCGTGGCGCAGGAGGCGGTGGAGGTGCGCGACGGCGACACGCTGGAGGACCTCGCCGCGCGCATCCACGCGGCCGAGCACCGGCTCTACCCGCGGGCCGTGCGGCGCTTCCTCGGCGAGCCCTGGCACCGCGAGGGCCGGCGCATCGTCTTCGCGCCCCGACCGGAGGTGGCGCGTGGCTGAGCGGCCCGCCCTGGCGGCGGTCGTGTTCGACGCCGGCGGCACCCTGGTGCGCATCGACTTCGAGTGGATGGCGGCGATGCTGGGCGAGCTGGGGTACGCGACGGAGGCCGAGGTCCTGCGCCGCGGCGAGATCGCGGCGCGCCGCGCCTTCGACGCCGCCTTCGTCGCGCTGAGCGCGGCCGGAGCCGCCGACCGCGGCGACGTCGGCCTGTACTTCCGCGTCATCCTCGAGGCGGCCGGCGTGCCGCCGGCGCTGGTGGCGCCGGCGCTCGAGCGCTGCCGCGATCGCCAGGCGGGTCCCGGCCTGTGGACCCGCGCCGCCGAGGGTGCGCGCGCGTGCCTCGACGCGCTGCCGCGGCTCGGCCTGCGGCTGGCGTGCGTGTCGAACTCGGACGGCCGCGCCGAGGAACACCTGGCGGCCTGCGGCGTGCGGCAGGGGCTGGAGTTCGTCGTGGACTCGCACCACGAGGGCGTGTCCAAGCCCGAGCCGGCCATCTTCCGCGTCGCCCTCGACCGGCTCGGCCTGCCGGCCGAGCGCGTGCTCTACGTCGGCGACCTGCGCGGGGTGGACGGCGCGGGCGCGCGCGGCGCCGGGCTGCACTTCGTCCTGCTCGACCCCTACGGCGATTACGCCGAGGCGGGCGAGCCCGCCGTGGATTCCATCGCGCGCCTGCCCGGCTGGGTGGCCGCGCACTTCACGCCCGTGCAGGGTGTGCCGCCCGGCACGGACACGCTCCGCGCCGTGCCGTGACACGGCGGGAAGGGAGATGACGATGACCACGACCCGCCCCGGGCTCCTCGTCGCCCGGCGCCACCTCGAGCCCGCCCGCGCCGTGCGTGACGTCGAGCTGCCCGGTCTCGCCCCCTGGAAGCGCGGCAAGGTGCGCTCCGTCTTCGAGGCCTGCCCGGAGCACCTCGTCATCGTGGCGAGCGACCGGCTCTCCGCCTACGACTCGGTGCTGCCCGACCCCATCCCCGGCAAGGGGGTGATCCTCTCGGCGCTGTCGTCCTGGTGGATGTGCGGGCTGGCGGCGGCCGCCCCGCACCACCTGGTGAGCGACGATCCGCGCGCGTTCCCGCCCGCCTTCGCCGCGCACGCGGAGCGGCTCGCCGGCCGCGCCCAGCTCGTGCGGCGCGCCCGCCGCGTGGACGTCGAGTGCGTGGTGCGCGGCTACCTCACCGGCTCGGGGCTGCGCGAGTACCGGCGCACCGGCGCGGTGTGCGGCCTGCGGCTGCCGTGCGGCCTCGGTGACGGCGCGAGGCTCGAGCCCGCGCTCTTCACGCCGACAACCAAGGCCGAGGTCGGGCACGACGAGAACCTGACCTTCGCGCAGCTGGCCGCGCGGGTGGGCCCGGAGCTGGCCGCCACGCTGCGCGAACGCAGCCTCGCCCTGTACGCGGAGGCGCACGCGCGGGCCTGGGACGGCGGGCTGGTGCTGGCCGACACCAAGTTCGAATTCGGCTTCGTGGACGGCGCGCTCGCGCTCATCGACGAGGCGCTCACTCCGGACTCGTCGCGCTACTGGGACCGCGACGCCTACGCGGCCGGCCGGCTCGAGTCGTTCGACAAGCAGATCGTGCGCGACTGGCTCGACCGCTCGGGCTGGGACCACGAGCCGCCGGCGCCGGCGCTGCCGGCCGACGTGGTGGCGCGCACGCAGGAGCGCTACCTCGAGGTGGTGCGCCGCCTCGGTGGGGAGGTCGCATGAGCTGGCCGAAGGCGGCGCTGTTCTCGCTCTCGGACAAGCGCGGCGCGCCGGAGTTCGCCGCGGCGCTGGCCGCGCACGGGACGCTGGTCCTCGCCTCGGGCGGCACGGCGCGGCACCTGGCCGCGGCGGGCGTGCCGGTCACGCCCCTCGAGCGGTGGACCGGTTTCGGCGAGCTGCTCGGCGGCCGGGTGAAGACCCTGCACCCGCACGTGCACGCGCCCATCCTGGCGCGGCGCGACCGGCCGGCGGACCTGGCGGAGCTGGCGGAGCGGGACCTCGTGCCCATCGACCTCGTGGCCGTGTCGCTCTACCCGTTCGAGGAACGCGCGGCGGCACTCGACGACGCCGGGATGGTCGAGGAGATCGACATCGGCGGCGTGGCGCTGCTGCGGGCCGCCGCCAAGAGCCACGACGCGGTGGTCGTGCTGCACGACCCGGAGCAGTACGCCGCCGCCCTGGCGGCGTTCGAGACGGGTGGACCGACCGCGGCCGAGCGGCGCGACTGGGCGCTGCGTGCCTTCGCCCGCACGGCGCGCTACGACGCGGCCATCGCCGCCGAGCTGGAGCGGCGGGGGCG
>JAXDBZ010000170.1:0-2551 GCA_034678345.1 Candidatus Eiseniibacteriota bacterium | reverse complement strand
GCGCCGGCGCCGGGTCCGGCCGCGGGTGCCGGCGCACGGCGAGGACACGCATGCCCAGCGCAGCGGTGCGCTCCGCCAGCGCCGAGCCGACCGCGCCCAGGCCCACGAGGCCGAGCGTGCCGCCGGCGAGCTGGCCGAACGGCGGCGGCTCCGTCCACAGCGCCACCTGTCCCCAGCGATGCGCGCGCTGCAGATCGCGCGCCCGGTGCAGCTTGCGCGCGAAGGCCAGCAGGAGCGCGAGCGCGTGCTCGGCCATCGCCACGGCGTGCAGACCGCGCGCGTTCGTCACCACGACGTCGCTCTCGACCAGCGCCGGGAAGAGCTGGGAGCCCACACCGGCGGCCGGCACGTGAATCCAGCGCAGGCGGGACGCCCGCGCCAGGTTCGCGGCGGTCACGAGCCCGCCCAGCACGACCTCGGCCTGCGGCAGCAGGCGCTCGGCGGCGTCGCGATCGCGGGGCGACTCGAAGCGCACGCCGGGGAACCGGCGCGCCAGCGCCACGACCAGCGGACGGGGCAGCGTCCAGACGCCCTCGTCGTCGCGCACGAATTCGATGACGGTGATCGGCATGGCGCGGCAGAGGGTGCCACTTTGTTCGGAGTCCTTCCAGACGCGGTTCGTTCGCCCGGCGCGCAAAGTCCCCCGGTGATAGAATCCATGCAGGCCTCCGTCGCCCACCATCCATCAGGGGAATCTCCATGCGCAGGACCCTCATCGCCCTCGTCACCCTCGCCGCGCTCGCGCTCGGCTCCGTCGCCGCCCACGCCCAGGTCGGCAGCCTGATCTGGGAGGACAACTTCAACGACCTGGCGAACTGGATCCCCCTCGTCGGCAACGGCAGCTGGGGCTGGGGCAACGGGGAGCTGGAGTACTACCTGGCCGCGAACGTGGACATCGCGCCCGTGCCCGGGGAGACCGGCAACAACGCCATGCGTATCGTCGCCAAGCAGGAGAGCGGCGCCGGCATCGTGGACCAGTGGGGCAACCCGCTGAACTACACGTCGGGCAAGGTGATGAGCAAGTCCTTCGTCTCCGTCAAGTACGGCATGATCGAGACCCGCGTCTGGGTGCCGAACCTGGACCTGGGCGGCTGGCCGGCGGCCTGGCTGCTGGGCACGTCGAACTACGCCTGGCCCCGCTGCGGCGAGATCGACATGATGGAGATGGGGATGAAGAAGGCCTACCGCGACCTGCACGACAGCCACAACGGCGGCAACGGCCTCGACAACTCCACCGTCAACCAGTGCACCGGCGCCAACGCCCTCTACTACTCCGACGGCGCCGTCACCCCGGAGAACCCCTCGGGCGCCGCCAGCCTGTCCTGGGACCCGACCGACGTCTACTGCCGCTACTACTACAACTACGCGAGTCCGTTCAACGGCCGCTTCCTCGTGTACCGCCTCTACTGGTCGGCCGATTCGCTGCGCCAGACGGTCGTGGACGGCGGCGTCGAGCGCGACCTGTTCGCCACCCCCTTCGCCATCGACAGCGTGTCGGCCGAGTTCCGCGAGCCGTTCTACTTCATCTTCAACCTGGCGGTCGGCGGGCAATTCACCGACGCGCAGGTGCTCGGCGCCGGCGGCCTGCCGGTGACGATGCCGTTCCCGGCCACGATGTACGTGGACTACGTCCGCGTCTACCAGTGGAAGGGCCAGGGCGAGGTCCACCTCGGCCCGCCCACCGCGCACGGCGGCACCTTCGGCATCTTCACCGACCTGACGCCCCGGGACGGCGAGCTCCTCACCGACGTGGAATCGAAGATCTTCGTCTGGGAGGGCACGCTGGTGCCGGGGAGCATCCCGCCCTACGAGGGGGCGAACGGCCTGGCGTGGACGACGAACGGCAAGGGTTGGTTCGGCGCCGGCATCATGGCCCTCCAGCCTCTCAACCTGTTCGACTTCCCGGACGGGCACCTCAAGTTCCGCATCAAGATCCCGGCCAACGTCACGTTCAAGATCGGCGTCATCGACTCCTGGAGCAACCAGAACTGGATCAGCTTCCCGGCCAACACCACGCGGTACGGGCTGGTGCGCAACGGCGAGTGGGGCCAGGCGGCGATCCCGGTGAGCGAGCTGCGGGGCCTGCTCATCGACATGCGCATGCTCAGCTACCCCTTCGCCATCCTCGAGGAGCAGGGCATCGGCTGCACCTTCGCCATCGACGACATCTACTACGACGGCGGCGCGCCGGTCACCGGCGTCGGCGACCCGGCCGGCCCGGCGCCGGCGGTCGTGCGGCTGGCGAGCGCGCCGAACCCGTTCCGCTCCATGACCGAGCTGCGCTTCGACCTGGCCGCGGCCGGCCCCTACGAGATCGACGTGTTCGACGTGGCCGGCAAGCGGGTGAACGCGTTCCGCGGCGTCGGCCGGGCGGGCGTGAACACGCTGCGCTGGGACGGACGCGACGGGCACGGCCGCCCCGCCGGTGCGGGCGTGTACTACATGCGGCTCACCGCCGGCGGGCGCTCGGTGAACCAGCGCATGGTGCGGGTGAAGTAGCCGGCGCGCCGCGCGACGGCACGGAAACGGGCGCCCGGGGGGGGGCCCGGGC
>JAXDBZ010000169.1:0-4270 GCA_034678345.1 Candidatus Eiseniibacteriota bacterium | reverse complement strand
TCGCCATCTGCAGCAGCGCCGCCTCGAGGTGGACGAGCGGCTGCGAGCTGTCGCGCAGCGGCCACGACACCTCGGAGGCCAGCTTCAGGAGCCGCAGCAGGTCGTTCTCGCTCCACGACTCGCCCTGCCGCTTGAGCCGCTCGAGGTCCTCGCGCGCCAGCGCCACCAGGTCACCGGCCTCGGGGTCCACCTTGAGCACCAGGATGTGGCGGATGTGCTCGCTCAGGCCCTCGGCCAGCTCGCGCGCGTCGAGCCCCTTGTCGAACGCCTGGTGCAGCGCCGCCAGCGCCGCCTTCGGGTCGCGCTCCAGCACCGCGCCGGCGATGGCGAAGAACGCCTCGCGGTCGGCGATGCCCAGCACGCGCCGCACCAGCTCCTCGTTCACCTCGGGCTCGCCCGCCGAGACCACCTGGTCGAGCGCGCTCACCGCGTCGCGCATCGAGCCCTCGCTCTTGTGCGCCAGCAGCAGCGCCGCCCCCTCGGCGAGCGTGAACCGCGTGCCCTCGGGGTCGGCCGCCTCGCGCGCCCGCAGCTCGAGCAGCCGGTCCGCCACCTTACGCAGCGGCACACGCGCGAAGTCGAAGCGCTGCGTGCGCGAGCGGATGGTCTCGGGCAGCTTCTGCGGGTCGGTGGTGGCGAAGACGAACACCAGGTGCGGCGGCGGCTCCTCCAGCGTCTTGAGCAGCGCGGCGAAGGCGTCGCCCGAGAGCTGGTGGACCTCGTCGATGATGACCACGCGGCGCTTGCCGCCCGTCGGCGAGAAGCGGACCTTCTCGCGCAGCGCCTGCACGTCGGCGATGCCGCGGTTCGAGGCGCCGTCGATCTCGGAGACGTCGAGCGAGGCGCCGCTGGTGATCTCGCGGCAGGAGACGCACTCGTTGCAGGGCTCGGCCGCGCTGCGGCCGTCGAGGCCGCGGCCCTGGCAGTTGAGCGCCTTGGCGATGAGCCGCGCGCAGGTCGTCTTGCCGACGCCGCGGGCGCCGGTGAAGAGGTAGGCGTGGGCCACCCGGCCGCCCTCGAGCGCGCGCGTGAGCACGGCGGTCACGTGCTCCTGCCCGATCATGTCGGAGAACGTCTGCGGCCGGTACTTCAGGGCGAGCGCGCGGTGGGCCATGGCGGTCCCCATTCTACACGAACGCCGCCGGAAGTCGGCCCGCGGCGCAGGCGGCTTCGCGGCGGCTCAAGGTAAGGGCCAGGAATTCAGCGGCACTCCCGAGTCCATTGCTTACCGCTGCTACCTTCCGGTCCTGGCGGGGTTCACAAGTTCGGGTTGCGCTGGGCCTGGCCCAAGAAGATGGTGGAGATGAGCGGATTCGAACCGCCGACCCCCTCGTTGCGAACGAGGTGCTCTCCCAGCTGAGCTACATCCCCACGCTTGGCGGGTCCGGCCCGCGCGCCTCGGCCTGGAGGCCGCGCGAGCGACCGGGCGGGAGGCATTCTAGCAGGGGCGCCCGGCCGGTCAAGGCGGGCCGCCGCCTGCCCGTTCCCGCGCCGGGCGGGACGTCCGCGGGCCTCAGCGGCGCTTGCGGGCGAGCTTGCGGACCCGGTAGCGGATGATGGTCTCGGGGACCTTCACGTCCGGCCGGGTCAGGTACTCCTCCTCGTGCGGGCCGACGATGCGGTAGCCCTTCTCGGCGATGAAGCGGTGCAGCTTCTCGATGCTCGGCCACTCCTCCGCGTACGGGCCCTTGTGGAGGATCTGCGCCACCATGCCGTACTCCCAGTCGGCCACCTTCACCCGCGTCTTGGGATCGGCCTGCAGCAGCTTGCGCCCGGTGACGAACGGCGAGACCTCGAGCCCCCAGCGCGCCTCCCACTTCGAGACCGGCGCCTTCATCGCGTTCACCCAGCGGCACGCCAGCAGGCCCACCTGCATCTTCGGCTTCGCGCCGAAGACCTTGAACTTCGTGCCGTAGGCCGTGCCGAAGAGGGCGTTGATGCAACGCTGGGCGACCTGGTTCGGGTTGCCGATCGTCGTAACCGTCAACACACGGCGCCGGGGCAGTCTCGTCAGCTGGGGGACGAACGCACGCATCGACGGCTCCTTGGGATGGGTCTCGTGGATGGCGGAGAGAGAGGGATTCGAACCCTCGAGGCGGTATTAGCGCCTACACGATTTCCAATCGTGCTCCTTCAACCGCTCGGACATCTCTCCGCACCTGGTGCCGGGCGTCCCTGCGGGTGGAACGGTTACCATGCCCGTGCGGGACCGGCAAACGAGGGCGGGGTGCCCGCCGGGCGCGTGGCCGCGGCCGACGGCCCCGCCGCCCGGATGGTCCTTCAGACCACCTTCTCGAACTTCTCGTCCTTGACGGCGCAGACCGGGCAGCGCGCGAAGTCCACCGTCTCGACCGTCCAGCCGCAGGTCGGACAGACGTAGAACGGGACCGCGGCCTTCCAGTCCTCGAGGTGCGCCAGCGCCTCGGTGAAGAGCCGGGCGTGCTCCTGCTCGGCCTCGCGGGCGAAGCGGAAGACCCGCTCGGCGGCCGCGTCGCCCGCGGCCTTCGCCTGCACGAGGAACTCGGCGTACATCGTCTCGTGCTCGTAGGTCTCGCCGGCGATGGCGACCTTCAGGTTCTCGGCCGTCGTGCCGACGTGGGCCGGCTGGATGTCGGCCCTGGGCTCGGCGCCCAGCTTGCGGATGACGCCCGCGTGGTTGGCGGCGTGGATCTCCTCGGCCCGGGCCGCCGCGCGGAAGAGGACCGCCGCCTTGCCGTAGCCCTCGGCGTCGGCCTTCTTCGCGAACTCCAGGTACTTCGCGCGGGCGTTGCTCTCGCCGTTGAACGCGGTCTGCAGGTTGTCGAGGGTGCTGGCAGCCATGCGGTGGGTCCTCCGGTGGGCGGCCGGGGTGACGGCAAGTCGGGCGGGCACTCCGGGGCGCGGGAAGCGCGTACCTGCCGGAGGCTCAAGCTCTTGAGGCTGGCGGAGAGGGTGGGATTCGAACCCACGGTACCCTTGCAGGTACAACGGTTTTCGAGACCGTCCTGTTCAACCGCTCCAGCACCTCTCCGGGGCCGATTTTGCACGACTTGCGTCCCGAAAGGCAAACGAGCGGTGTACGGCGAGGATTACAGTCGTCCCCCCAAACGTCGGGCTTCCTCGAGCACGTGGGCCTCGCTCAGGCGCCCGTAGCGCTGGGTCGTGACGATTGAAGCGTGCCCGAGGATCTCCTGCAGGGCGGCCAGGGAGCCTCCAGCTTCCAGCCAACGGCACGCAAACGTGTGCCGCAGCTGGTGCGCGTGGAATCGCTCCACGCCAGTGTGCCGGCGGACTGTCTTCGCGAAGCCGTCGGCGTTCCTCATCGGGCAGAGCTTCCCGACGCGGTGCCGGAGTTCGGCCAAGAGCTGCGGTGGGAGTGGCACGCGACGCACCCGACCGGACTTGGTCTGGTGGACGACGAGGACCCCCTCGGAAATGTCCCCGGTCGTCGCGCGAGCCATCTCCCCCCACCGCAGACCGGTTCCAACCATGAACCGGCACAGGAACCCGTGCGGGTCCGACAGCGAGCAGACCGCCGTGAGCTCCTCATCCGTCAGGCGATCCGGCGGCCGCTCCTGGATTCTCGGCATGACCCGGCGCGGGAACGGCGATCGATCCAGCAGTCCGCAGTCCTCGCACCAGTTCAGGAGACACCGGAGGTCCGACAGAACGTGCCGTACCGATTGCTGCGACAGCTCGTGCTTCTCGAGCCACAGCCGGTACGCCCGGACGTGCTCCCTTGAGAGCCTTCGAAGGAGCAGGTGCCCGAGACACGGCAGCAGGTAGTCGCGAACGCGTTGAGCGGCGAGCCTCTGATCCTGCTCACGCCGCGCGGTGGCCACGTACACCGAAAGCCACCTCCGCGCTGCCTCACCAACTGACGCCGAGCTTGGAGGGACATCTTCCCGTTTCAAAGAACGCAGTCGCCGACAGGCTTCGTCGTAGTCGGTGCCAAGGGATCGTACGATCACCCGGCCGGCGACAACCTGGCGGAACCAGTAGCCAGGCTTGCCCTTCCTCTTGATCATGTTCCGCGGGAGTTTCGGCACGACCTACTCCTTTCGTGCCTCGACCCAGCGGACCACGTCAGCCAACGGGTAGCGTACCAAACGGCCGACGCGCACGATAGGGAGTCGCAGCCGGCGCACGGTACGCGGGCTGACGTTGAGGTATGCTGCAACCTGTTCGACGGTGAGTAGTGTGTTCATGTCCCCTCCTGAGGAGGAGCCATGTCAGGAGAAGCGTCCTTCAACGGTTGGCAGGTTGCCTTCGGTGCCGTGACTGCCGTTGC
>JAXDBZ010000168.1:0-7124 GCA_034678345.1 Candidatus Eiseniibacteriota bacterium | reverse complement strand
CCCCGGCGCGCGGCACCGTGCTCCTCGTCGAGGACGAGCCGCCGCTGCGCGAGTTGCTCGCGGCGGCGCTGACGCGCGCGGGCTGCACCGTGCTCGCGGCGCCCGACGGCGAGGCGGCGCTGGCGCTGGCGCGACGGACGGCGGTGCCGCTCGACGTGGTGGTCACGGACGTGGTCATGCCCCGCATGGGCGGCCGCGAGCTGGTCACGCGGCTCGCCGCCGATCGCTCCGGTCTGCGCGTCGTGATGATCTCGGGTTACGCCTGGGGACCGACCGACTGGACGGCGCCGGACGGGGTCGTGGTGGCGTATCTGCAGAAGCCCTTCTCGCCCTCGACGCTGCTCCAGCACGTCCGCGCCGGCCTGAGCGCGCCGCGCGCGTAGCTCCGCACGCGGCGGCGGGCGCCCCGTGCGGAGCGCCCGCCGTGCCGCGTTGCCGCCTCTAGTCGCCGCGCAGCAGGACGAGCTTGCGCGTCAGGCGCTCGCCGTCCACGCGCGCGCGCACGAAGTACACGCCGTGCGCGGCGGTCGCGCCGTCGGCGCGCGCCCCGTCCCAGGTGAACTCGTGCACGCCGGCCGGCAGCGGCCCGCGGAAGAGCGTCGCCACGCGCCGGCCGCCCAGGTCGTGCACGCTCACCTCCACCGCGGCGGCCCGCTCCAGCGCCAGCGAGAGCCGCGTGGCGCCCGAGAACGGGTTGGGCCGCGCCGAGAGCATGGTCGTGGCCGGCGCCGGCAGCGGCACCGACGCGGTCGTGCCGGTCAGATCGAGGGTCACGCCGTCGCGGCCCGAGGCCTGCACGTCGGCCAGCGCGATCTCGCCACCGGCCGCCCCGCCCGAGCGCGACGTCAGACGCAGCGTCAGTTCGAGCGTCTCCGGCTCCCCGGCCGGCCGGTCCGGCGCCAGGCCGACGAGCCCGAGCACCACCTGCCCGTCGAGCGCCTCGTGCAGGGCGAGCCACTGCGCGTTGCCGGCGCCCACCTCGACGCCGGCCACCTCGTAGCGGTCGAGCGGCAGCGCCAGCGCGAGGCGCGCCGCCCCGATGCGGTCGGCGGCCCGCACCCGGATGGGCACGCGCAGCCCGCCGGCGTCGAGGACCGGCTCGCCGAACTCCACCGCCACGTTCGGCTCCAGCCGGCCGGGCGTGCTGTCGCGCTCGCCGCCTCGCAGGAGCCGCCGCGCGCAGCAGAGCACGTCGTCGAGGCCGGAGTGGCCATCCCCGTCGCAGTCGTAGTGCGCCAGCGTCGAGTCCGGGCAGACGCCGTTGCCGAGCAGGCAGTGGACCATGATGACGAGATCGCGCACGTCGAGCCGGCCGTCGCCGTTGAAGTCGCACGAGGGCCCGGCGCAGATGCGGGCCTCCACCACCACCAGCGTCGTGATCGGGCAGTGCGGCACCGCGCCGCCCAGTGAGTCGGCGCCGAGCAGGTCGAGGGCCGTCACGTGCGAGACGGGCGGCAGCACGGCGTCGGTGTCGGGCACCATCGCCACGGCCAGCACGGGCTCGAGACAGCGGGTGCCGGGCTCGCAGCGCAGGCCGCCGATGGGGGCCCCGTGGTCGGCGAACATCACGAAGCTGGCGCCCTCCGGCGTGCGCTCCCAGGCGATGTGCATGCCGGCGGCGCGGCCCACCGGCGTCAGGCCGGCGACCAGCAGCCCGCGCGGCCAGATGTGGACCTTGCCCTGCAGCCCGGCCAGCGGCTCGCTCGAGACCAGGGTCATCACGGCCTTGGCGCGGCCCCCGGGAACGATGAAGTCGTCGCAACGCACGCCCGTGTGCGCCCAGTCGGCGATGAGGCAGGGCCCGGGTGGCGCGGGACCGCCGACGGTGAAGCTCAGCGAGGCGTGGCGGACGAAGTCGCAGGCGGGGGTCGAGTCGCCGGCCGCCACGCTGACGTGCAGGTCGTAGAGCAGTGTGTGCGAGCCGGTCGCGAGCCGGCCGAGGGGCACGGCCAGGGTGTCGAGCACGCAGTCCTCGGGGTAGGGGCAGCGCGCCGGCATGGCGACGTCGATGTGCAGGACACCGGTGTCGCGATCGACCCATTCGTAGCCGACGAGGTCCACGCAGTTGCGGCAGGAGCCGAAGACGAGCGTCACGCTGTCGCCGTCGCACGGCTCGCCGGGCCGCAGGATCCACCAGTGCGCGACGAGGCGGTCGGAATCGCACGGCCCCACGGCCTGCGCCGGCACGGCGCGGGGCGCCAGCGCCAGGCCCAGGAGCACCAGGGCCAGCGTGAGGATCAGGATGCGGAGGACGTGTCGCATGGCTCACCTCGGCAGCGGCGCCGCGGGAACCCGCGGGCAACGGGTCCGGCGGCGGACGGCAGAATGGACCCGGTCGGCGATGGAACAAGACAATGCTTCGCCGCGGCGGAGGACCTGTCAATGGGGAAATGAGGCCTGTGGCAGGGCGCTCTCAGCCGGCGCGGCGTCTCCCGGGCCCCCCCGCGAGACGCCGCCCCGCCGGAGTCCTACCGCGACTTGCGCCCCACCATGACGATGCGGTCGCCGGCCACACCGCAGAGCCCGGTCAGGGGCAGGTTGAGCACGTCCACCGCCGCCATGACCAGCCGCTCCGCCGCGGACTTCTGGCCGTGCGGCCGCCCCGGCGGGATCTTGCTCTGCCGCGCCGAGCGCACCTCGAGGCCCACCGCGCGGAAGAGACGCGCCAGCGATGCCGGCGTGAACTCCCACAGGTGGTACGGCGGCTCGCGCAGCACGATCGTCCGGCCGGCGACGCCGTATAGCCCCAGCGCCAGCCGCCGCGCCAGCGAGTTCGTGGTGACGGGCCCGCGCAGGTAGAGGTGCCCGCCGGGCCTCAGCACGCGCACGACCTCGCCGAGCACCGCGCGGCAGTCGGGGACGTGCTCGAGCACGTCGCCCATGTAGGCCAGATCGAACGAGGCCGCCGGCAGCCCCGCCGCCGGCAGATCGCCCTGGAACACCGCGAGCCCGAGCGCGCGGGCGCGCTCCGCCGCGGCCGCCGACAGCTCCACCCCCTGCACGTCCCAGCCGCGCTCGCGCGCCCGCGCCAGCAGCCAGCCACCGGCGCTGCCCAGCTCGAGCAGACGGCGGGGCGCTCCCGTGGCGGGTGGCTCCGGCACCAGCAGCTCGAACGCATCGAGCAGCGCGTCGTTCTCGGCGCGGAACGCCTCGCCCGAGGCGTAGGCCACCGCGCTGCGCCCGCAGCGAAAGTCGCTCTCGAAGTACTCGGCCGAGTAGAGCCCGGCGAGCGACTCGCCCGCCGGCTGCACGGCCAGGAAGCGCAGGCCGCAGCCCGAGCACTCGACCAGCGGGAACGAGCCGCGGAACTCGTAGCGGACCGGCAGCGCGCGGAAGTCGCGCCCGCCGCAGGAGACGCAGCTCGCCAGCGCGCGCGTCGCCAGAGGCGCCGGGCCGCTCATCGGACCACCTCCGCCGGCGCCAGCGCCCGCTCGATCGGCGCGCCGCCCAGTACGCGGCCCGACGCGTCGTAGGCGACCGCCAGCTGCCCCGGCGTGACGGCGTCCTGCGGCTCGGCGAAGCGCACCTCGCAGCCGCCGTCGTCGCGCGGGTGCAGCGCGGCCTCCGCGCCCGGGTGGCTGTAGCGGATGCGCACGCAGGCGCGCGTGCCGGGGGCCGGCGCGGGCCCGGTCAGCCAGTTCACCGGGCCGGTCACGAGCCCGCCGGCCGCCAGTGCCGCGCGGGGCCCCACCACCACGACGTCGCGGGCCGCGTCCACCGCCAGCACGTAGAGCGGCTCGCCGGCCGCGAGTCCGACGCCGTGCCGCTGGCCGACGGTGTAGCGGACGATGCCGTCGTGCGTGCCGAGGCGGCGGCCGGCGGCGTCCTCGAAGGCGCCGGGCGCGGTGCCGCGTCCGTCACCGTGTCGCGCGATGAAGCCGGCGTAGTCGCCGTCGGGCACGAAGCAGAGGTCCTGGCTCTCGGGCCGCTCCGCCGGGTCGAGCCCGAGCCGCCGCGCGTGCTCCCGCACCTCGGCCTTGGTGAGCCGGCCCAGCGGGAACAGCGTCCGGGCCAGCGCCGCGCGCGGCACGAGCGCCAGCGCGTAGGCCTGGTCCTTGGCCTCGTTGCGCGCCCGGAAGAGGCCGGGTCCGTCCGCCGTCGGCTCGATGCGCGCGTAGTGCCCGGTGGCGACGCGGTCGGCGCCGCGCGCGGCCAGCGCCTCGAGCAGGAGCCCGAACTTGAGGTGCCGGTTGCACTCGGCGCAGGGATAGGGCGTGCGCCCGGCCGCGTAGGCGTCGAGGAACGGCCGCACCACGCGCGCCTCGAAACGCTCCTCGGCGTCGAGCACGAGGTGCGGGATGCCGATGCGCCGCGCCACCGCGGCCGCCTCGGCGGCGGGCTCGCGCGCGCAGCCGGAGCGCGGCGTGCCGGGCTCGCGCTCGTGGCGCCACAGCCGCAGGGTCACGCCGGTGACGTCGTGCCCGGCCTCGGCCAGCAGCGCGGCGGCCACGCTCGAGTCCACGCCGCCGCTCATCGCCACCAGCACGCGCTCCCGCGCGCTCACCGCCGGTCCCTCGCGGCCCGCGCCGCGCGCACCGCCTCGCCCGTCGCCGCGACCGCCTCGTCCACCTCGGCCGCCGTGCTCGTCCGGCCGAGCGAGAACCGCAGGGTGCAGCGGACCAACTCGACGGGCACGCCCATGGCCACCAGCACCGGCTTGGGACCGATGACGGCGCTCGCGCACGCCGCCCCGGCCGAGACCTCCACCCCGCGATCGTCCAGCGCGCGCACCAGGTCCTCGCCGGCCGCCCCGGGGAAGGAGGCATAGACCGTGTTGGGCAGCCGCGGCGAGGCCGCGCCGTGCACGACCACGTCCGGCACCGCCGCGCGCAGGCCTGCCTCGAGCCGCTCGCGCAGGGCGAGCAGGCGCGCCGCCGTCGCTTCGAGATCGCGCGCCGCCAGCTCGGCGGCCAGCCCCAGGCCGACGATGCCGGGCACGTTCTCGGTGCCGCCGCGGCGGCCGCCCTCGTGGCCGGTGCCGCGGAACAGCGGCTCGAAGGGCACGCCACCGCACACGATGAGCGCTCCGGCGCCCTTGGGCCCGCCGAACTTGTGCCCCGAGACGACGAGGTAGTCGGCCCCGAGACGGCGCGCGCGCACCGGGATCTTGCCGGCCGCCTGCACCGCGTCGCACAGGACGAGCGCGCCGCGCGCGTGCGCCCGCCGCGCGATCTCGGCCACGGGCTGGATCACGCCGGTCTCGTTGTGGGCGAGCATGACCGCGATCACCGTGGTCCCGGGGGGAAGCGTGTCGACCGACTCGGGCGGCACCCGGCCGTCCGCGCCCGCCGGCAGGTGGGCGACGCCGAAGCCGGTGCGCGTCAGCACCTCGGCCGCGCCGTGCACGGCGTGGTGCTCGATGGCCGAGATGGCCACCGCGTGCCCGCGGCCAGTCTGCGCCCACGCGGCGCCGATCAGGCCGGCATGGTCGCCCTCGGTGCCGCCGCTGGTGAAGACGACCTCCTCGGGCCGGACGTGGACCAGCGCGGCCACCTGCTCGCGCGCCCGCTCGACCGCGGCGCGCGCCTGCCGGCCCTCGCGGTGGCGGCTCGACGGGTTGGCGCCGATGCGCTCCAGGACGTCGCGCATCGCCTCGACCACCTCGGGGCGGACCGGGGTGGAGGCGTTGTGATCGAGGTAGATCATGGACTCAGAGTGCCCCCGTGTCCCCGGCCAGGCAAGGCGGGCCACGGCGCCCGAGACGCGAGCGGGGCCCGCCCGCAGGCAGGCCCCGCCATGGCGGTCACCGGCGTCACCGGTTGACGAACTTCTCGAGGACCTCGATGCTCTCCTTGGCGCTGATGCCCTCGGGCGAGGCGGGCGCCAGCTCGACCACCTTGCGCCACATGCGCATGGCGTCCTTGTAGATGCCGGCGTCGGCGAACGCCACCCCCATCGAGAAGTAGGCGCAGTAGGCGCGGGGCGAGCGCCCGATGATCTCGTCGAGCAGGCGGACCGCCTCGGCGTACTTGCCCTCGGCGTAGAGCGAGCTGGCCAGCCGGCACGAGGCCACCGAGTCGCCGGGGAAGGCGGCGAGGACCTCCCGGTAGTACTTCTGCGCCTGCGCCGGGCGGCCGGTGGCATCGAGCGCCGCCCCGAGGTTCACGCCCACCTTGGGGTCCTGCGGCCGCAGCTGGTGCGCCTTGCGCAGCACCGTGATGGCCTGTTCCGCCTGGTCGCGATCGAGGTAGAGGATGCCGAGCAGGCTGAGGTCGTCGAAGCGGGTCGAGTCCTTCGCCACCGCCCGGGCCAGCAGCTCGAGGGTATCCACGGGCGCGGCGGTCGCCTCCTCCAGGCCGGCCGCCTTCGTCGGGGCCTTCACTTCGGCATGCGCCGGCACGGCCACGGCCGCGGCGAAGCCCGCGCACAGCAGGATGGATACGAGACGCTTCACGGCAGCACTCCCTCCCGATGGGAACGACGGCATGACGAGGATGCAGGACCTCGATGGTAGCACGCGCCGGAAAGGCCCTCCAAGACCGCGCGCGCCGGCGGCGGGCGACCTGACCGCGTCCTGACACGGAGCCGCCCCGAGGGGCGCGTGCGCGCCGGCGCCGGATTGGGATACAGTGCCGGCGCCGTGTCCCGCGACCCTGCCGAACCCGTCCCGGCGCCCGCCCGGGTCCGCCGTGTGCTGCTCGTGCGGCCGCGCTTCATCGGGGACATCTGCCTGACGCTGCCCGCGCTCGACGCGGTGCGCGCCGCCTGCCCCGCCGCCCGGGTCGCCTACCTGACCGGCCGCGGCGCCGCCCCGCTGCTCGAGGGTGACCCGCGCGTGGACGAGCTGATCACGGCACCGGATCGCCCAGGCGCGGCCGACACCGTGGCGCTGCTGCGGCGCCTGCGGCGCTTCGCGCCCGAGGTGGCGTTCGACTTCTTCTGCAACCCGCGCACCGCGCTGTGGACGCGGCTCTCGGGCGCACGGGTGCGGGTCGGCTATCCGGGCAAGGGCTGGCGCTCCGCGCTCTACACGCACCACGCGCGGCCGCGCACGCTCTCGGCGACCGGGTTCCACCTGGCCTCGCTCGCCGCGCTCGGCTGGCCCGCGCCCGCGGCGACGCCGCGCCTGCACGTCGGCGCCACCGCGCGCGCGACCGCCCGCGCCGAACTGGACGCGCTCGGCG
>JAXDBZ010000167.1:0-5838 GCA_034678345.1 Candidatus Eiseniibacteriota bacterium | reverse complement strand
CGCCGAGGATGACCGCCGCCGCCACCGGGCTGATGGCCGAGCCGTCGGTCTCGTGGTGGTTGCCGATCGCCCCCATCACCTTGGCGATCTCGTCGTCCGGCATGCCCATGTCGGTGAGGATGCGCATGGCCATGACCGCGCCGGTCTCGGCGTGCACCTCGCGGTTCACCG
Source organism: Candidatus Eiseniibacteriota bacterium (assembly GCA_034678345.1). Lineage (GTDB taxonomy): Bacteria > Eisenbacteria > RBG-16-71-46 > RBG-16-71-46 > RBG-16-71-46 > JANXPZ01. Next base: position 5,667 of record JAXDBZ010000167.1, on the reverse strand, counting down.
CGTTGCCGATGTCGTGCAGGTAGCCGGCGATCGCCGCCAGCTCCGCCTCCCGCTCGGGGTGGCCCAGGCGCTTGAGCGTGTTGTAGGCGATGTGCGCCACCAGGCCGACGTGCCGCTCGCCGTGCTCGGTGTAGCCGATCACCTCCAGCGCGCTGTCGGCGCTGCGGATGAAGGCCTTCACCCGGGGGTTGTCCCGGACCTGCTCGAAGGTGACCCGGTCGGCCCCGTTCCCGGCGGGCGTCGCGTTCTCGGTCCCCGGGGCGGCCGCCCGGCTGCTGCCGTTTCGATGGTTCATGAGGGACTTTCGCTCGCGGGAACCGTGCCAGTTCCCAGGGACGGTGACAGGTGGACGATGGGGCGGACTCTAGGAGCGCAAAAGCAAATCCGTCAAGGCGGTCCGCCGTTCCGGACCTCCGGCGGGGGACGGCCCCGGGGGCCCCGTGGCCGAGCCCATCCGGCTCCAGTCGCATACGCGCCACAGGGGTGTCGCATTCCGCGCCGCCCGCGGCTGAGTCCGCTCAGAGGACCTCGACCGGATCCACGTCGGCCATGACCGTCACGGAGGTGAGCCGCGACGCCTCCGCCTCCTCGAGCGCCCGCCGGGCCACGGCCCGCAGGCGCGCCGCGTCCTTCGCCTTGAGCAGCAGGTGCCAGCGGTGCCGCCCGCGCAGCCGGGCCAGCGCCTGCGGCGCCGGACCCAGCACCTCGACGCCCTCGGCCGCCGCCGGCGCCTCGAGCGCCGCGCGCACCCGGTCCGCCGCCACCTCGACCTCGCCCGCGTCCGGTCCCGAGAAGAGCACGGTCGCCAGCCGGGTGAAGGGCGGGTAGCCCGCCTCGCGGCGCTGCCGCAGCTCGTGTTCGAGGAAGAGCCGCTCGTCGTGCAGCGCGGCCGCCACCACCGCGGGGTGCTCCGGCGTGCAGGTCTGCACGAACACCTCCCCGGCCACGCGGCCGCGCCCGGCGCGCCCCGCCACCTGCACGAGCAGCTGGAAGGTCCGCTCGGCGGCGCGGAAGTCGGGCAGGTGCAGCGCCACGTCGGCGTCGAGCACGCCGACCAGCGTGACCCGCGGGAAATCGAGACCCTTGGCGATCATCTGCGTGCCCAGCAGCACGTCCGCCTCGCCGCGCGCGAAGGCGCCCAGCACCGCCGGCGTGGTGCCCGGCGCGCGCGCCACGTCGGTGTCGAGCCGCAGCAGCCGCGCCGCCGGGAAGGCCGCCGCGATCTCGCGCTCCGCGCGCTGCGTGCCGGCGCCGCCGAAGCGGAGCATGGCGGCCTGGCACGCGGGACAGCGTGTCGAGGCCGGCTGGGCGTGGCCGCAGTAGTGGCAGCGCCACCGGTCGGGCGCGAGATGCAGGGTGAGCGAGATGTCGCAGTTCGGGCACTGGGGGGTGAAGCCGCAGGCCCGGCACTGGGTGTAGTGCGAATGCCCGCGGCGGTTCAGGAACAGCACGGCCTGCTCGCGGCGCTCGAGCCGCTCCGCCAGGGCCTGGCGCAGCGGCCGCGACAGCAGCGCGTCGCCCGCGCCCTCGCGGCGCAGGTCCACGACCCGCATCGCCGGCAGCGGCCGCGCGTCCACCCGGACCGGCAGGCGCAGCCGCCGGTACTTGCGCCGGGCCGCGTTGGCCAGCGACTCGAGGCTGGGCGTGGCCGAACCCAGCACCACCGGGATGCCGAGCAGCTGCGCGCGGCGCACGGCGACGTCGCGGCCGTGGTAGCGCAGCATCTCGCTCTGCTTGTAGGCCGGCTCGTGCTCCTCGTCCACGACGATGAGCCGAAGGTCGGGCAGCGGCGCGAACACCGCCGAGCGCGCGCCCACCACCACGTCGAGCGCGCCGCGGCGCGCCAGCTCCCAGTTGCGGCGGCGCTCGCCCACGGAGAGGTAGGAGTGCAGCACGCCGACCCGCGCCGAGAAGCGGCGCCGGAAGGCCGCCACCACCTGCGAGCCCAGCGCCACCTCGGGCACCAGGACCAGCGCCTGGCCGCCCGCCTCGCGCGCGGCGTGCGCGGCGCGCAGGTACACCTCGGTCTTGCCGCTCGCGGTCACGCCGTGCAGCAGCAGCGGGGCGAAGCCGCCGCGCGCCACCGCCTCCGCCACCGCGCGCACCGCCTCGGCCTGGCCGCCGGTGAGCCGCACCCGCTCCGGCAGCGGCAGGGTCATCACCGGCTCCTCGGCGGCGGCGCGGCGGGCCCGGCTGCGCGCGAACCCCTCCAGCCCGCCCGGCAGCGCGGCCGCCAGCACCTCGCCGGGCGGGGCGAGGTAGTACTCCGCGATCCAGGCGGTCAGCTCGAGCAGGTGCGGCGGGAGCGGCGGGCCCGGCAGCACGCCGGCGACGGCGCGGACGCGCTCCCGCTCGCAGGTGTCGGCGAGCCGCACGACGACGCCGCGGACGGTGCGGCCGCGGAACGGCACGCTGACCTGCGCGCCGGGCACGGCCGTCGTGGCGTGCTCCTCGGGGACGCGATAGACGAAGAGCTGCCGCAACGGGAGCGGCAACGCGACGTGGGCGAAGGGCATGGGCGGGTATCCGGCGGTCGGGGCGTGGGCACCACGGCGAGCGTGGGATCGGGTGCACGCGCAGGATGCGTCCGCTCACCGCGTCGCGCAAGGCCGAGGGGATCCTCGGTGGGGGAAGGGATGGGCCGCCCCGGCGGCCGACACGGCGGCCGCGCCGGCGGCACCCACGGGAAGCGTGGGGCAGGGCCCCGGTCCGGGCCTCGGGCGGCGACGCGCACGCCCGCGGCCCGACCCCGGTCCACGAAGCGGAGCTCCGGACCGGGGATCAGGCCTGCATGCGGTGCGGGCTGGCCTGGCCGAGCAGCGCGTTGATGCGCTCGACCAGCTTGCGCGGGCTGAACGGCTTGGTGATGTAGTCGTCGGCCCCGACCTCGAAGCCGATCTTCTGGTCCACGTTACGGCCCTTGGCCGAGAGCAGGATCACCGGGATGTCCTTCGTCCCCGGCTCGGCCTTGAGCATCTTGCAGGTCTCGTAGCCGTCGAGCTTCGGCATCATGATGTCGAGCACGATCAGGTCGGGATGCTCGGCGCGCGCCTTCTCCAGCGCCTGCTCGCCGTCGAGCGCGGTCAGCACCTCGTAGCCCTCCATGCCCAGACTGAAGTCCAGGATGTGCACGATGTAGATCTCGTCGTCCACGACCAGGATCTTCCCCTTCGCCATGACGATCACCTCCTTGCGATGGCGTTCGCGTCGTCCGAGTTCGGCTGCCGCTCCGGCGCGGACCTCGGCCGTGCGGCATCCAGCACGCGTTCGAAGGCCTCGACCACGCGTGGATCGAACTGCTCCCCCGCTCGGCGACGCAGCTCGAAGCGTGCGTCGCCCTCGTGGCGCGCCGGCCGGTGGGGTCGCCCCACCGTCATGCTCTCCCAGGCGTCCACGACCGTCAGGATGCGGGCCCCGACGGGGATCTCCTCGCCGCGCAGCGCGCGCGGATAGCCGGTACCGTTCCACCACTCGTGGTGCGACAGCACGACCTCGCGCACCGCGTCGAATCCCTCCAGCGGCCGGAGCAGGTCCGCCCCCAGCTCGACGTGGCGCTCCATCAGCTCGCGCTCGTCGGCCGAGAACGGCTCCGCGCTCTCGCGCAGGCCGCCGGGCAGCCGGGTCATGCCGAGATCGTGCACGCCGGCGGCGAAGGCCACGGTGGCGACCTCGGCCTCGTCGAGCCCGAGCTCGTGCGCCAGGGCGCGGGCCAGCCGGACGCGGTCCGGCGCCTCGAAGCGCCGGCGCTCGAAGTGGCACAGCATGCGGTGGTAGGCGCGGCCGGTGGCGTCGCGGGTGCCCGGCCCGGCCTCGTCGCCGTCGCGGCGCAGGGCGGCCCAGGTCAGGCCCATGCGCTCGGCCAGCTGCACGAGCACCTTGCCGTCGCGCGGGGTGAAGGGCGCGCCCGAGACCGGATCGGTCACGTTGAGCACACCGAGCAGCGTGTCGCCGTCCTGCAGCGGCACCGACAGGAAGGTGCGGGTGCGGTAGTGCTTGCGCCCCGAAGCCGCCACCTCGCCGGGCTGGCCGGCGTCGGCGACGCACACCGGCCGCCGGTGCTCGGCCACCCAGCCGACCACGCCGGTGCCGACCGGCACGCGGACCTCGCGCATCGTGCCCTCGTCGAGACCGATCGCCGCGCGCACGCGCAGCGCCCCGTCCGGCCCGGGGGCCAGCAGGGAGACCACGCGCGCGTCCATGACCTCGGCCACCATCTCGATCGCCAGCCTCAACAGGTCCGCCGACGCCTCCGGCGCCGGGGCATCCGCCAACGCCACCCGCGGCCCGCCGCGCCGTGGGAGCACCACGGTGAAGCACGAGCCGCGGCCGGGAGCGCTCTCGGCGGTGATGCGCCCCCCGTGCCACTCGACGATGGACTTGCAGACCGCCAGTCCCAGGCCCGCCCCGCCGAAGCGGCGGACCAGGGACGAGTCCACCTGGTAGAAGCGCTCGAACACCTTGTCGAGCGCCGTCTCCGGGATCCCGATGCCGGTGTCCTCCACCCGCAGCGCGATCTCGTCGGGCGTCCCGCTGAGGAACACGGTCACGCTCCCCCCCGCCGGGGTGAACTTGACCGCGTTGCTCCCCAGATGCAGCACCAGCTGCTGCATCTGGTCCGGGTCCGCCTCCAGGCGGGTATCGGCGCAATCGCACACCAGCTTGAGGCTCACCTGCCCGGTCTCGGCCACCGGCCCCAGCAGGTGGACGGTGTCCTGGACGATGTCCGCGATGTCGGTCGGGCAGCGCTCCAGCCGCACCTCCGCCGAGTCGAGCCGGTTCAGGTCGAGCATGGACTCGACCAGACGGGTCAGCCGCTGCGTCTCCTCGTTCATGACCCCGAGGAAGTGGTGCAGCCGGTCGGCCGGGATCTCGCCGACGGAGGCCGACAGCAGCGTGTCGAGGAACGCCCGGATGGCCGTGATCGGGGTGCGCAGCTCGTGGGAGATGGTCGAGAGGAAGTTGCCCTTGATGGCGTACAGCTCACGGACGCGCTCGCCCGACTCTTGCAGCTGCCGGGTCTGCTGCTCCAGCTCCCGGTAGAGCCGCGCGTTCTCCAGGGCCACGACCACGTGTCGGCCGAGCAGCTCGAGCAGCTCGATGGTCTCGGTGGAGGGGACGAGCCGGTCCGCCGGATCGTCCACCGAGACGTAGCCCACCAGCTCGTCGTCGTGGCGGCGCAGCGGCACGATCAGCGCGTCGCGCGTGTGCCACTCCCACTCCTCGCGCGGACCCAGGTCGCGCTGGTAGGCGGCCGGGAGCCGACCGCTGAACTCGTGCTGGTGGCCGATGAAGTACGAGCGGCTGACGCGGAACTCCTCCCCCAGCCACGAGCGCAGCTCCTCCACCGTCACCTCGGCGGCGGCCAGCGAGGCGCGGCCCGCCTCGTCCAGGCCGACGAAGCCGCGGGCCCGCATCCGGTCCGACTCGGGCTCGCGCACCCACACGATCACGACGCGGAAGCCCAGGCTCTCGCTCACCGCTTCGGCCGCGCGGGCGAGGAGGGCATCGGCGTCGAGCCCGGCGCTGATGCGCGCGGAGCTCTCGAGCATGCGGTGCAGACGCCCGGCCCGCTGGCGGTTCTCCTCCACCTGGGCGAAGTAGAGCCGGCTCAGGCGCTGGCGCGTGGCCGCGAGCTCGGCCACCTCCTGGCGCAGCGCGTCCAACTCC
>JAXDBZ010000166.1:0-4326 GCA_034678345.1 Candidatus Eiseniibacteriota bacterium | reverse complement strand
TGGGCGCAGCGCTGGGGGGGAAGGCGGGCACGGTCGGAGCGGGCCTGGCGGCCTGGGACCTGCTGCGGCGGGGGACCGGGGACTGAGGCCGCTCAGGCCGGCGCGCCGTAGAGCGTGACCGGCGTGGCCCCGGTGACCCGCAGCCGGCGCAGCGCGCCGGCCGGCGTGCCGTCGTCGGGGAAGACGATGGCTTTGAATTGGCGCGTGCGGGCGTAGAGCTGGGTGGAGTCGCGCCGCGCCGTTCCCTCCACCAGCGCCTCCACCTCCCGCCCGACCCAGCGCTGGTTGGCGGCGGCCGAGAGGCCGTGCTGCAGATCGATGAGCAGCGCCAGACGGCGGTCCTTCTCCGCCTCCTCCACCGTCTCGGGCAGCGCGGCGCCGCGCGTCCCCGGTCGCGCCGAGTACTTGAAGAGGAAGGCCCCGTCGAAGCGCGTCGCGCGGAGGTAGTCCACGGTGCGCTGGAAGTCCGCCACGGTCTCGCCCGGGAAGCCGACGATGACGTCGGTCGTCAGGGCCAGGTCGGGCACGGCGGCGCGCAGGCCGGCGACCACCTCCGCGTAGCGGGCCAGCGTGTGGCCGCGGCCCATCGCCTCCAGCACCGCGTCGGAGGCCGACTGCAGCGGCAGGTGCAGCTGCGGGCAGACCGGCCCACCCTCGGCCATCACCTCGATCAGGCGTGGGGTCACGTTGGCCGGGTGGGGGGACATGAAGCGCACGCGCAGCAGTCCCTCGACGCCCCGCACGGCGCGCAGCAGGTCGGCGAAGTCGCGCCCGGCGTCGTGCCAGGAGTTCACGGTCTGCCCGAGCAGGAAGACCTCGCGGTGACCCGCCGCCACCGCGGCGCGCACGGTGCGCAGCACGTCGTCGTACGGCAGGCTGCGCTCGCGGCCGCGGGCGTAGGGGACGACGCAGTAGGCGCAGTACCTGTCGCAGCCGCGCTGCACCGGCACCCAGGCCCGGACCCCGGGCGCGCGCAGCGGCTCGAGGTCGCCGTAGGTCTCGGCCGGATCGGGTTCGGCGTGCGCCACCGGCGAGCGGCCGGCCTGCTCGAGCAGGGCCGGCAGGTCGCGGTAGGAGTCCGGCCCGATCACCAGGTCGAGCCAGCGCGAATGGGCCAGCAGGCGGCCGCGCAGGTGCTGGGCCATGCAGCCGGTCACGCCGAGCAGCACGCCGGGGCGCTGCCGCTTGTGGCGGGCCAGGTCGGTGATCCGCCCCAGCACCCGCCGCTCGGCGTGTTCGCGCACGGCACAGGTGTTGAGCAGCAGCACGTCGGCCTCCGCCGGATCCTCGACCCGCTCGAAGCCGGCGCGGGCCAGCACGCCGGCCATCAGCTCGCTGTCGGCCTCGTTCATCTGGCAGCCGTAGGTCTCGAGATAGACGCGCGTCATGAGGGCGGCGACGATAGCACGCGCCCGGGCGGCGCGCCCGCGGCGGACTTGACCGCGCGGGGATCGGCCCGCCAGACTGCGGGGCGGAGGAGGAGACATGCCGACCCGACCCAAGCGCCAGCTCGACGTGTTCCCCAACCCCAGCCCGGGCCGGGACTACGTCATCCGCCACGAGTGCCCCGAGTACACCGCGCTGTGCCCGGTGACCGGGCAGCCCGACTTCGGCACCATCCTGATCGCCTATACGCCCGACCGGCTGTGCGTGGAGCTCAAGTCCCTCAAGCTGTACCTGTGGTCGTTCCGCGACGAGGGCCACTACTTCGAGCAGGTCACCAACCGCATCCTCGACGACCTGGTGCGGGCGCTGCGGCCCCGCAAGCTGGCCGTGATCGGCCGGTTCAACGTGCGGGGCGGGATCGCCAGTACGGTCGCCGCCCGCTACGAGGCGCCGCGGCGCCGGCGTCGCGCAACCCGCGGGCGCGCGGCGCGTAGGTAGGATGCCGCATCGCGGCCCCCGGCACCGGCCGGGGGCGGGAGTCCGATGAACGCGTTCCTGCTCCTGTCCACCCTGAACCTGTCGCTGGGCGGGCTCATCTTCCTGTTCGGGTTCGTCATCCTGCGGGAGAACCCGGGCCAGCGCCTGAACCGCGTCGTCGCCCTCATGCTCTTCTTCGGCAGCCTGGGCGCGGTGTTCGCGGCTCTCTCGTTCATGGCGTCGCAGACCGGCGGGGCGCCGGTGGCGCTGCGCGACCTCTCCTATGTCTGGGAGCTGTTCTTCCCCACGCTGTTCCTGTTCGCCAGCCTGTTCCCGGAGGAGCGCGGCTTCATGCGGCGCCCCCTGCTGCGGCTGGGGCGCCTGCGCCTCGGCGTGACCCCGCTGCTCTTCGTCCCGCACGTCTTCCACGCGCTGTTCGTGCTGGTGGCCTCGTCCTGGCACGCCGGAGCGGCGGCCGACGTGGCGCCGCCCTACCTGGGCGCGCTGGCCACGCTCGCCGGCCTGCTGGTCCGCTTCTTCCTGTACGTGCACCGCACGCTGTTCTCCCTCGTCAACCTCGGCTTCGGCCTGGCCACCATCGCGCTGCTGTTCGACTCGTACCGGCGCGCCCGCGTGCCGCGCCTGCGCCGCCAGGTCGGCGTGGTGGCGGCGGGGCTGTCGGCCTGCCTGGTGCTCTACAGCCTGGCGAGCACGATCCCCACGCTGCTCGGCTGGGAGATGGGCGAGGCGCTGCGCGCCAGCCTGGTCTTCGCCTCGCTTACCCTCGGGCCGGGATCGATCGCCTACGCCGTCGTGCGCGACAAGTTCCTCGACGCGCGCGTGCTGGCGCGCCGCGGCATCCTCTACGCCGCGGCGGCCGCGGCGCTGGTGGGCGGCTACCAGGTGGTCGCCCCACCGCTCACCCGGGCCCTGAGCGGCGTGGTGGGGGGCGACATCCGCATCTTCGAGTCGGTGCTGCTGGTCGTGGCGCTGGCCCTGTCGCAGCCGGGCGTGGCGTGGCTGGAGAACTGGCTCGACCGCTCCTTCCAGCGCGACCCGGCCGACTACCGCAACGTCGTCCGCCGCCTGGGCGGGGAGCTGCAGACCACGATCGAACTCGACGCCCTGCTGGGCCGGACCATCACCACCCTGGCCGAGGCGATGCTGTTGCGGGCCGGACACATCGTCGTCTTCGGGCGCAACGCCCCGATCGCCCGCAGCGGGGCCGGCGCGACGCCGGATGCGGCGGCGCTCGGCCGCCTGGCCGGCCTGCTCGCGCGCGTGCCGCCCGACGAGGGCAGCTTCCGGGTGGCCGATCCCGTGCCCGGCCTCGAGGCCGCCGACCGGCGCTTCCTCGCCGGGCTCGGCGCGGCGCTGGTCGTGCCGCTGCGCTGGCACGGCGACCTGGTCGGGGCGCTGCTGCTGGGCGACAAGCTGGCGGGCACGGCGCTCAGCGCCGAGGACGTGGCCCTGCTCGACGCGCTGGCCGGTCAGGTCTCGGTCTCCCTGCAGAACGCGCTGCTGCTGCGCGACCGCGTCGCCGTGGCGCGGTTCGAGGAGGAGCTCAATCTGGCGCGCCAGATCCAGAGCCACTCGCTGCTCTCGACGTTCCCGCACCTGCCGCGCTGCGAGGTCCACGCGCTGACCATCCCCTCGAAGCACGTGGGCGGCGACCTCTACGACGTGGTGCCGGCGGGCGACGGCTCGTGGTTCGTGGCCATCGCCGACGTCTCCGGCAAGGGCGTTCCGGCCGCGCTGCTCTCGTCCATGCTCCAGGCGGCGCTGCGCACCCAGGCGGGCAACGTCGCCGCCCCGGCCGAGATCCTGCGCAACATCAACCAGCTCATGTACCGCAGCACCGCCATCCAGCAGTTCGCCAGCTTCTTCCTCGCCCGCCTCGACGCCGAGCGGCTCGAGCTCGTGTTCTCGAACGCCGGGCACAACTGGCCCGTGCTGCAACGCCGCGACGGCCGGCGCCGGCTGCTCGAGCGGGGCGGCCTGCTGCTCGGCATCCTCGAGGGCGTCGGCTTCGAGGAGGAGCGGCTGGCCCTCGAGCCCGGCGACCTGCTCGTGCTCTACACCGACGGTGTGAGCGAGGCCGCGAACGCCGCCGGCGACATGTTCGCCGAGGACCGCCTGTACGAGGCGGTGGCGGCGATGCCCGCGGGCCTGACCGCCCGCGAGGTCGCGGACCGGCTGCTCGGCACCCTGCACGACTTCCTCGACGGCACCGAGCCGCAGGACGACATCACGCTGGTCATCGTGCGGGTGCCGGAGACCGCTTAGGCCGCGCTCGTCGGCCGGCTCATGACTTCCGCGCGGGATGGCGCTATCGTCCGGCGCGCGGGGGCCGGCGGGCCGCGGGGCGCGGCCGGCGGTGCCACCGCCCGTGACGGAGGGATCGCGATGAGATCGTGGCCGTTGTGGGGACTCGCGGGTGCCCTGACCCTGGCCGGCCTCGCG
>JAXDBZ010000165.1:0-3421 GCA_034678345.1 Candidatus Eiseniibacteriota bacterium | reverse complement strand
CCCCTTGCCCCGCACCCGCACCAGCCCCGCGCCGGCGTCCACGTCGCCGCGGTCGAGGCCCACCAGCTCGGCGAGCCGCAGCCCCGACGAGTACGCCAGTTCGAGCAGCGCCCGGTCCCGCGCCGCGCTGCGATCGTCGGCCGCGGCCAGCCGGTCGAGCGCCCGCTCCAGGTCGTGCGAGGGCAGGGTGCGCGGCAGGCGCCGCGGCAGGCGCGGCGAGCCCAGCGTGCGCGCCGGGTCGCTGGCGATCACGCCCCGGCGCAGGCAGAAGCGCGAGAAGCTGCGCCACGCCGCCAGCGCGCGGGCCGCGCTCGCGGGGGCATGGTGGGTGCGGAAGAGCCCGTGCAGCGCCCGCTCGAGCAGCTCGCGGTCCCAGCGGCCCGGCGGCACCGGGCGGCCCGGGCCGGCGACCAGGTCGAGCACGCGGGTGATGTCGCGCCGGTAGGCCACCACCGTGTGGCGCGAGGCGCGCCGCTGCGCCCCCAGCTCGCTCAGGAAGGCCTCGAGCGCGTCACGCACCGGCGGGCTCGGGCCCGGTCCGGTAACCGCAGCCGGGCTTCACGCAGCGGCGCGTGGTGCCCCGGCGACCGGTCTTCTCCACCAGGAACGGCGCGCCGCAGAGCGGGCACGGCTGCGCGACCGGCGGGTCGAAGACCGCGAACCGGCACTCCGGGTAGTTCGTGCAGCTGTAGAACGTCTTGCCGCGCTTGCTCAGCTTCTCCGCCAGCTCGCCCGTGCCGCACTCCGGGCAGCGGATGCCGATGGTGTGGGGCCGGGTGAAGTCACAGGCCGGCCGGGTGGCGCAGGAGACGTAGCGCCCGAACGGCCCGGTGCGCAGCACCAGCCCGGCACCGCACTTCGGGCAGGTGCCGGCGACGGGCATCGGCGGCTCCGGCGGCTCGACCGGCTCGGTGTACTTGCAGTGCGGATAGCCCGTGCAGGCGTAATACGCCCCGCGGCGGTTGAAGCGCATGCGCAGCCGCTTGCCGCACTTCGGGCACTCCTTGTCGGTCACCTCGCCGCCGCCCGAGGGGGCCTTGCCGGAGGCCTCCAGGTCCTTCGACAGCGGATTCCACACCTCGCGCACCACCTGGTGCCACTCCTGGCGGCCCTCCTCCACCTCGTCCAGCTCGTCCTCCATGCGCGAGGTGAAGTCCACGTTGAAGATGTCGGGGAAGCTCCCCACCAGGGCGCGGTTCACCGCCATCCCCAGGTCGGTCGGGGTGAGCCGGCCGCGGTCGCGTTCGACATACTCGCGCGAGGTGATGGTGCCGACGATGGTGGCGTAGGTGCTGGGGCGGCCGATGTCCTGCTCCTCCAGCGCCCGCACCAGCGAGGCCTCGGTGTAGCGCGGCGGCGGCTGGGTGAAGTGCTGCTCCGGCCGCACCGGCCCGGCGTCGGGGACGGCCGGCTCCCTCGCCACGGCGAGCGTCATCCCGGTCGAGAGCGGGGGCAGGCTCGAACCGTTCTCCTCGTCCTCCTCGTCGAGGCCGTAGAGCTTCTGGAAGCCCGCGAACCTGAGCACGCGCCCGCTGGCGCGCAGTCCCAGGCGGCCCGACTCGATCTCCGCGGTCGTGGCCAGGTACTCGGCGGCCGCCGCCTGCGAGGCCACCGCCCGCTTCCAGATGAGGTCGTAGAGCCGGTGCTGCTCCTCGCTCAGCAGCCCGCGCACCGAGTCGGGCGTGCGCTCCGCCGAGGTCGGGCGGATGGCCTCGTGCGCGTCCTGGGCGCCCTTCTTGCCGCGGAACTGCCGCGGCTCGCCGGGCACGTAGTCGGCCCCCAGGGTCCGCCCCAGCCAGCCGCGGATCTCGCCGATGGCCTCGCCCGCCAGGCGCGGCGAATCGGTGCGCATGTAGGTGATGAGGCCCACGCCCTGCACGCCCTCGTAGAGCTGCTGCGCGACCTTCATCGTGCGCTGCGCGGAGAAGCCGAGGCGGTTGAAGGCCGTCTGCTGCAGGGTGCTGGTGATGAAGGGCGGCTTGGGATACACCGGCTTCGGCTTCGTCTCGACCGCGGCGATCCGCGCCGGCGCGCCGGCCAGTTCGTCGGCCAGCGCCCGCGCCCGCGCCCCCGCGTCGGCACCGCGCAGCTGCCCCTGCGGCAGTTCCTCCTCCCCCACCCGCACCAGGCGCGCCGTGAAGCGCTCGCCCGTCGCCGTCTCCAGGTCGGCCTCGAGCGTCCAGTACTCCTCGGGCACGAAAGCGCGGATCTCCTCCTCGCGCTCGCAGACCAGGCGCAGCGCCACGCTCTGCACGCGCCCGGCGCTGAGGCCGAAGTAGAAGCGCTTCCACAGGAACGGGCTGACCTTGTAGCCCACCAGCCGGTCCAGCACGCGGCGGGCCTGCTGGGCGTTCACCAGGTTCATGTCGAGCGCGCGCGGCTCGCGCAGCGCCTGCTGCACGGCGCGCTCCGTGATCTCGTTGAAGGTCAGCCGCTCGACCGGCCGGCCCACCGCCTGCAGGGCGGTGGCGAGATGCCAGGCGATGGCCTCGCCCTCGCGATCGGGGTCCGGCGCGAGGTAGATGTGCTCGGCGGCGCGGGCGGCGGCGCGGATCTTCGCCAGCGCCTTGGCCTTCGTGGGCACCGGCACGTAGGTGGGCTCGAAGTCGTTCTCGAGGTCCACGCCCAGCTCGCGCCTGGGCAGGTCCATGACGTGCCCGTTCGACGCCAGCACGGTGAAGCCGCGCCCGAGGAACTTCGTGATGGTGCGGCTCTTGGTCGGCGACTCGACCACCACGAGCGCCTTCGCGCCGCCGGGCGCGACGGACGGGGCCGCGGCCGCCCGCTTCGCGCGGGGCCGGCCGGTCGCGGCCGCCCGCTTCGGCCGCGCCGTCTTCGCGCCGCTCCGGCGCACGGCCGGCTTCCTAGTGCGCGACGTCGTGGTCGCCATGCAGTTCCTCTCCCTCGCTGCCGGGGTCCAGTTCCAGCACCACGCTGGCCGCCGCCTCGCGCGCCAGCGCCAGGCTCACCGGGCGCAGGCCCGTGCCGGCGAGGATGTCCACGACCCGCTCGAACTGCGCGGCATCCAGCAGCCCGCGGCGGCGCAGGTCGAGCAGGTAACCCCAGGCCTCCGTCCCCAGCGACTCGCGTTCCTCGGCGCTCGCCACGCGCCCTGCCGGGGTGACGCCGCCGGCCGGCAGCCATTCGCCTGCCGCCGACTCGCCCTGCCACGGCACGCGCTCGAGCGAGCGCAGCACCCACGCCGCGGCCAGCAGGTCATCGGCGCCGAACTCCGGTTCCTGCAGCGCCGCGCCCATCTCGTCCAGGGCCGCCGGGTCGCCCTCGGCGTGGCGCTCGAGGTGCTCGGCCAGCCGGGCGAGCACGCGCCGCACGCGCTCGGTCGAGCGTTCGTCGTTCACGAGCGCCCCTCGTCGATGAGCATGTGGCACTTCTTGTACTTCTTGCCGCTGCCGCACGGGCA
>JAXDBZ010000164.1:0-24873 GCA_034678345.1 Candidatus Eiseniibacteriota bacterium | reverse complement strand
GGGGCGCCGGAGCTGGGTGTTCAGTAGGACGCAACTTTACTGGCCCCGGGGCCAGTTGAGTGGGACAGGCTGGCGCAGTGACGGGCGCGATGAGCGTCGGCAGGTCCGGCTGCGGGAAGCGCTCGGCCAGCAGGTTCCGACCTCGTTCTACCGGCCGTCACTCCGTGCCTACCCGAGCTACCTGCCCCACATGCGGTATCCGCCACACTTCGAGACCCGTCTGGCGTATCCGAACGGCGTGATCTCGTTCAGCTCCACCCAGTGGTACGTGAGCATCTGCGTGGCGGGCGAGCGGGTGGGCCTGGAGCCGCTGAGCGATGGCCTCTGGCGTGTCCACTACGGTTGGATCCCGCTCGGGCTCCTCGATCCACGTCGCGGCATCGAGCGTGGCTGGCGCCAGTTCGGGCGGTTACTCCCACTCCCCGGCGGCGCGCAGCCGCAGCGCCGCCGGCGTCCCTACCGACGATGAACCGTGTTACCCATGTCCCCGGTCTGTCTTGTGGACCATGTCCCCGGTTGCACGCGTCCGGGCGGTGCGGAGGGAACGGCCTCTACCCGCCCAGGTGCTTCCCGGTCACCAGGTGGTTGCGCACGTAGTCGGCGACCGCGTCCTCGAGCCGCGTGTCCGGCCGGGCGTAACCGGTGGCGCGGAGCTTCGCCATCTCGGCGCGCGTGAAGTACTGGTAACGCCCCTTCAGCTCGGCCGGCATGGGGATGTACTCGATGGCGCTCTCCCGCCCCAGCGCGGCGAAGACCGCGCCGAGCAGCCGGTTCCAGTCGTTGGCCTCGCCCGTGCCGACGTTGAACACCCCGTTGTGCTCCGGGTGGTCGAGGAACCAGAGCGTCATCTCGACCGCGTCCTTCACGTAGACGAAGTCGCGCTGTTGGCCGCCGTCGGCGTACTCGGGCCGGTCGCTCTTGAACAGCCGCACGCGCCCGGTGTCGTGGATCTGCTCGTAGCCCTTGCAGACCATCGAGCGCATGCCGCCCTTGTGCCACTCGTTCGGTCCGTACACGTTGAAGTACTTGAGCGCCACCATGCGCCCGAGCGCGCCGGTGCGGAGCGCCCACAGGTCGAACTCCTGCTTCGAGCGGCCGTAGAGGTTGAGCGGCTCCAGTGTCTCGAGCGCCGCGTGGTCGTCCGAGTAGCCGCGCGAGCCGTCGCCGTAGGTGGCGGCGCTGCTGGCGTGCACGAAGCGCACGCCCTGCTCGAGCGCGGCGGCGCACAGGTCGCGCGAGTACTCGAGGTTGTTGGCCTTGAGGTAGTTCCAGTCGGTCTCCGTCGTGCTGCTGCACGCCCCCATGTGCAGGATGCCACGCAGCGCGCCGCGCCAGCGGCCCTCCCGCATCCCGGCGAGGAACACGTCGTGCCGCAGGTACTCCGCGTAGCGCAGGGGAGCCAGGTTGGCGTCGCCGGCGTCCGTGTCATGCGTGTCCACGCACAGGATGTCGCGCTCGCCGCGCTGGTTCAGCCGCCACACCAGCGCGCTGCCGATGAACCCCGCGGCCCCCGTCACGACGATCACGCGATGATCCTTCCTTCCGGAGTGGATGCCCGCCGCGCGGACCCCGGCACCGCGGCATGGGCGGCGCGGCATCGTGGCGCCGGCGCGCGACGACGGACGGCTGCGTGCTTCAACGCTCCTCCGGCTCGTCGGTGAGATGGACGGTCACGCGACCGCCCGCGGGCACGGCGGCGACTTCGGGTGGCAAGAGCGCCAGGGCGTTAGCGTGCGCCAGCGACGACACGATCCCCGAGCCCTGGGGGCCGCAGACGCTCGCCCGCAGCGCGCCGGCCTCCTCGCGCACGTGCACGCGCAGGATGTGCAGGCGCCCGTCGCCCTCGCGGCGCGACCAGGCCGAGTCCAGCGCCGCCTCGCGCGCGGGACGGAACAGCCACGGGTGGCCCATCAGGCGGCGCAGCAGCGGGCGCACGTACTCCTCCATGACGACCGCTGCCGAGACGGGATTGCCGGGCATGCCGAAGACCGGCTTGCCATCGAGCCGCCACAGGCCTAGCGGCTTGCCCGGCTTCTGCGCCACGCGCCAGAAGCGGCGCTCTGCACCCAGCGACTCGAGCGCCTCCTTCACGCAGTCGTACACCCCCATCGAGATGCCGCCCGTGGTCACGACCACCTCGGACGCGGCGACCGCCCGCCGCAGCGCGGCGGTCACGTCCTCGAGCCGGTCGGGCACGCGGGCGAAGGTCACCGGCACCGCGCCGAAGGCCACCGCCTGCGCGCTCACCAGGTGCACGTTGGCGTCGCGGATGCGGCCCGGCGCGAGTTCGTCGGCCACGTCCACCAGCTCGTCGCCGGTGGTGACGATGGCGAGCCGCGGCCTCGGGTGCACGGACACGGTCGGGCAGCCGGCCACCGCCAGCAGGCCGATCTCGGCCGGCCGCAGTTCGTCTCCCCAGGCGACCACGCGGGCGCCGGGGACGAGGTCCTCGCCCGCGGGCCGCACGTTGGCGCCGGCCGCGACAGGGCACCGGACCAGCACCGCGTCCCCGTCGGACCCGGTGGACTCCACCGGCACGACGGCGTCGGCGCCGGGGGGCATCGGCGCGCCGGTCATGATGCGCGACGCGGTGCCCGGCTCGACGGCGCGCTCGGGCAGCCGGCCGGCCGGCAGGTCGTCGGTGACGCGCAGGCGCACCGGGTCGGCGTCGGTCGCGGGGACGACGTCGGCGGCGCGCACGGCGAAGCCGTCCATGCCCGAGTTGGCGAAGGGCGGCACGGCCTCGCGCGCGGTCACGTCCGCGGCGGCCACCAGACCGAGCGCCTCGGCCAGGGGCACCGTGCGGGCCGGCAGGGGCCCGGCTCCCTCGAGCACGCGCGCGAGCGCCTCGCGGTAGGAGATCACCGGCGGTCCTCCAGCACGCGGCCGTGCACGAACGACCAGTGCCGCCACGCGTGCGGCATGTGCGAGCCCACCGAGGCGACCACGGTGGCGGCGAGGTACCAGCCCAGCCGCTGGCCGGGCGCGAACTGCCCCACGCCCAGCAGCGCGAGCTTGACCAGCACCGCCACGCCGTTGCCCTGCACGAGGTAGGCACCGCCCTTCCACAGGTCCACGCCGAACAGGATGAGCCCGCTCACGATCGTGAGGGCCACCGGCAGGCCGAGCCGCTGCTGGGGGACCGCGTAAGCCACGCCGCCCAGCACGAGGCCCATCGCGGCGATGTGGACCGTGCGCGCCGCGATCTGCACGGCGCGCTCGCCGCGGAACGAGCGCACGCCACGCGGACGCGGCACGGGGCGCCCGCCGGGCGCTTCGGAACGGATGTCCGCCAAGGTCTTCCCTCCGGGGTGGTGCCGCATTCTAGCCCAGTCCCCGTGCCCCGGCACGCGTCCCCGCGCGCGCCCGGGCCCGCCCGATGCCGGCCCCCGCGGGCCGCGCCCGCCGCTGAAAACCCGCCCCGGTTGTGCGATACTGCTCGACGCTGTTGCCCGACCCACCGTGGACGCAGGGGAGAGACCATGGCCACCACCACACTCGAGCAGATGCGAGCCGCCCACCGCGTCCTCGCCACGCTCGACTACCCACCCGTCGAAGTGGAGCGCGGTTACGCCAACCGCACCCTCCACGTGGACCTGAGCGAGAACCGGATCGAGATCCGCCCGGTGACGCAGTACATGAAGGACATCTTCACCGGCGGCAAGGGCTTCGACCTCTACCTGATGTGGCAGTCGGTGCCCGGCCCGATCGCCTGGGACGACCCGCGCAACGGGCTCTATTTCTCGGCTGGCCCGCTGGCGGGGACCCCGTACTTCTCGGGCTCGGGCAAGTGCCTGGTCACCGGCATCTCGCCCACCACCGGCTCGGTCATGGACAGCAACGTCGGCGGGCACTTCGGCCCCCTGCTCAAGTTCGCCGGCTTCGACGCCCTCGAGGTGAGGGGCAAGGCGGCGGAGTGGGTCCTGCTGGTCATCGACGGCGACGCCCACCAGGTGCGCCTCGAGACAGCGCCGCACGAGGCGCTCGACTCCTACGACGTGGCGAGCCAGCTGCACGCCATGTACGCGCGCACCCCCGACGACCTACAGAACCTCTCGGTCGTCTCGGCGGGGCGGGGCGCGCTGCACACGCTCATCGGCTGCATCAACATCTCGTTCTACGACTGGAAGCGGCACGAGCCGCGCCTCAAGCAGGCGGGCCGTGGTGGGCTGGGCACGGTGATGATGAACAAGCAGCTCAAGGCGATCGTCGCCCGCTGCGAGAAGAACCGTCCGCGCTGGACCATGTCGGTCCGGGAACCCTGAGGGGAGGTGGCGCCATGCCGTCGGTGATCGTTCCGGACGTGCTCGAGGTGGACGCCATCGTGGACCGCTGGAAGGCCGACCCCGAGTTCACCGTCGAGATGCTGCAGGACGTGCAGAAGCACTACCGCCACCTGCCCAAGGCGGCGCTCGAGCGCATCAGCGAGCGCACCGGGGCGGACATGGGGCGGCTCTACCACATCGCCACCTTCTTCAAGGCCTTCTCCCTGAAGCCGCGCGGCGAGACCACCATCCAGGTGTGCACCGGCACCGCCTGCCACGTGCAGGGCGCGGCGCGCGTGCTCGACGCCTTCGGACGTGAGCTGGGCGTGAAGCCGGGCGAGACCACGCCCGACCTCAAGTACAGCCTCGAGGGCGTGCGCTGCCTCGGCTGCTGCGGGCTGGCGCCGGTCGTCACCTTCGGCGCCGAGCTGGTGGGCGGCGTGGACTCCTCCAAGGTCGGCAAGCTCATGCGGCGGCACCGCGCCACCGGCTCGGCCATCGCCCAGCAACCCGGCGCGAAAAAGGAGGCGGCCGAATGACCCGCCTCACGCTCACCAACCTCGACGAGGTCGCCCGGGCCGCCGAGGAGAAGCACGGCCGCTGGAAGTCCATGCTCATGGTGTGCGCCGGCACCGGCTGCGTCTCGGCCAAGTCGCTGCCGCTGCGCGACGCCTTCCGCAAGGAGCTCGAGCGCCACGGCCTGCAGGACGAGATCCAGGTCGTGGCCACCGGCTGCAACGGCTTCTGCGCCCACGGCCCCATCTGCGTGGTGCAGCCCGAGGGCGTCTTCTACGAGCGCTTGAAGCCCGAGGCCGTGCCCGAGCTGATCGAGTCGCACTTCGTGAAGAAGCAGCCGCTGACCGAGTACCTGTTCCACGGCGCGGACGAGAAGGCCGTGCCGTTCGAGAAGGACATCGAGTTCTTCGCCAAGCAGCAGTGCATCGCCCTGCGCAACCGCGGCAAGATCGACCCCGAGGACATCGAGGATGCCATCCGCGCCGGCGCCTACCGGGCGCTGCGCGACGTGCTGCGCGCCGGCACGAGCGGCGACGAGCTGGTGAAGCTCATGATCCGCTCCGGGCTGCGCGGCCGTGGCGGCGGCGGCTTCCCGACCGGCGTGAAGTGGGAGAGCTGCCGGAAGGCCGCGCGCGAGCGCGGGCTGGAGCCGGTCGTGGTCTGCAACGGCGACGAGGGCGACCCCGGCGCGTTCATGGACCGCAGCATCGTCGAGGCCGACCCGCACGCGGTGATCGAGGGCATGCTGATCGGCGCGCGGGCGCTGGGGGCCACCGAGGGCTTCGTCTACATCCGCCACGAGTACCCGCTGGCGATGCAGCGGCTGAACCGGGCCATCGCCCAGGCGCGCGAGTGGAGCGTGCTGGGCGAGGACATCCTCGGCACCGGCATGAGGTTCGACATCACCATCCACCGCGGCGCCGGCGCCTTCGTGTGCGGCGAGTCCACCGCGCTCATGGCCTCGATGGAGGGCCGCGCCGGCGAGCCGCGCGCCAAGTACGTGCACACCGTCGAGCACGGCTTCCGCGACCGCCCGACGGTGCTCAACAACGTCGAGACCTGGGCCAACGTGCCGCAGATCGTGCGGAACGGCGCCGCGTGGTTCGCCGGCATCGGCACCGGCGACGTGTCGCAGTCGCCCTGGGGCGGCAGCAGCGGCACCAAGGTGTTCTCGCTGGTCGGCAACGTGCGCAACTCCGGCCTGGTCGAGGTGCCAATGGGCATCACCCTGCGCGAGATCGTCTTCGACATCGGCGGCGGCATCCCCAACGGCCGGAAGTTCAAGGCGGTGCAGACCGGCGGGCCGTCGGGCGGCTGCCTGCCCGAGTCCGAGCTCGACCTGCCGGTGGACTTCGACACGCTGGTCGAGAAGGGCTCGATGATGGGCTCGGGCGGCATGATCGTGATGGACGACCACACCTGCATGGTGGACGTCGCCCGTTACTTCGTGGACTTCCTCTGCGACGAGTCGTGAGGCAAGTGCACGCCCTGCCGCGAGGGGCTGGTGAACCTGCGCGAGGTCCTCACGCGCATCACGGCGGGGAAGGGGCGCGACGGCGACCTCGAGCTGCTCGAGGACCTGGGCGCGGTGCTGAGCGACGGCTCGCTGTGCGGGCTGGGCCAGACCGCGGCGAACCCGGTGCTCTCGACCGTGCGCTACTTCCGCGACGAGTACGAGGCCCACATCCGCGACCGGCGCTGTCCGGCCGGGGTGTGCAAGGCCCTCATCCGCTACGAGATCACGGACAACTGCACGGGCTGCACCTCGTGCGCCAAGGTCTGCCCGACCGACGCCATCACCGGCGAGCGGCGCAAGCTGCACGTCATCGAGCAGAGCAAATGCATCCAGTGCGGCACCTGTATGGACGTCTGCAAGGACGACGCGGTGGTGGTCCGATGAGCGCCCCCAAGGGAAACGACATGATCCAGGTCACGATCGACGGACGGCCGGTGCAGGTGGCGCCGGGGACGACCATCCTGGCCGCGGCGAAGCAGGTCGGCATCGAGATCCCGGCGCTGTGCAACAGCCCGCTGGTGGAGCCCTACGGCGTCTGCCGCGTCTGCAGCGTCGAGCTCGCCGAGGGGCGCCGCCGCCGCATCGTCACCGCCTGCAACTACCCGCTGCAGCGGGCCTGCGAGGTATCGACCCGCAGCGAGCGCGCGCTGCGCACCCGCCGGCTGGTGCTCGAGATGATGCAGGCGCGCTGGCCGAACGTGAAAGTCGTGCGGGACCTGGCGCGCGAGGCCGGGCTCGACGGCCCGCGCTTCGCGCACCCGCGCCGCAACGAGGACCCGCACGCGTGCATCCTGTGCGGCCTGTGCGTGCGCCTCTGCCACGAGGGAGTCTGGCACAACGTGCTGGCCTTCGAAGGCCGCGGCGAGTCGCGCCGCGTCGCCATGCCGTACGGCCAGCAACCCGCCACCTGCGTGGGTTGCATGGCCTGCGCCAGCATCTGCCCGACCGGTGCCATCCGCTCGAGCGAGGACCCGAACCACCCGGCCGACGCGGACCGCGTCCGCCGCGCGGGCTTCGAGCTGACGCGCGAGGTCGTGATGCTCGACAAGCACCAGTGCCGCATGCGCGAGGTCGGCACGGCGCACCTGACCGAGATCATGAACGACTATGACCTGCTGCCCTGCTACAACTACCGTTACGGCGCCGACCCGAAGACGCCGCAGATCACCTCGGACAAGTTCAGGGTGGTGTTCACGCAGGGCGTGGCCGACGGCTGCGCCTTGGGCTGCGACATGGCCTGCGCCAAGGCGGTCGAGGGTCACGTGCTGCGCACCGGGCCGGACAAGGGCAAGGCGGTGCTGGTGGACGGTCCCGAGTACGAGACCGTTGCCGGCTGCGGCAGCAATGTCGGGATCTTCGAGCCGTGGGCCATCATCGAGATCAACTACTACTGCGACCACTACGGTCTCGACACCATCTCGTTCGGCACGCTGATGGCCTTCGTCACGGAGTGCTGGGAGGCGGGCATCCTGGACCGCGAGCGCACCGGCGGGCTCGACCTGGCGCCGGGCAGCATCGATGGCGTGCTCGAGGTGCTGCACCAGATGGCGCGCGGCGAGGGCTTCGGCCTGATCGCCGGGCAGGGCATACGGCGCATGAAGCAGATCTTCGCCGAGCGCTTCGGCGCCGACCCCGCGTTCCTGCAGGACATCGGCATGGAGGCCAAGGGGCTCGAGTACTCCGAGTACGTGTGCAAGGAATCGCTCGCGCAGCAGGGCGGCTACGGCATCGCCCTCAAGGGCCCGCAGCACGACGAAGCCTGGCTCATCTTCATGGACATGGTGAACAAGCAGATCCCGACCTTCGAGGACAAGGCCGAGGCCCTGCACTACTTCCCGATGTGGCGCACCTGGTTCGGGCTGAACGGGCTGTGCAAGCTGCTGTGGAACGACGTCGAGCCCGAGGACAACGCCACCTCCGGCGCGCCGGCCAAGGTGCCGGCGCACGTGCGCGGCTACTGCGAGTTCGTGGCCGGCATGACCGGGCGGGAGGTGAAGCCCGAGGACCTCATCACCGCCAGCGAGCGCGTGTACAACTTCCAGCGCATCTTCAACCTCAAGATGGGCTTCGGCCGCCGCGCGCACGACGCCATCCCCTACCGGGCGATGGGGCCGGTGACCGAGGCCGAGTACCTCTCGCGCCAGGAACGCTACGACAAGCAGTTGAAGGAGGAGGTCGGCGAGGACCCGGCAGAGCTGACGCTGGAGGAGAAGCGTGCGGCGCTGCGGCGCTGGCGCGAGGACCGCTACCAGAAGCTGCTCGACGCGGTGTACAAGCGGCGCGGCTGGACGAGCGACGGCATCCCGACGCTGGCCAAGGCGCGGGCCCTGGGGATCGACAAGGTGCCGGGCGTGATCGAGCTGCTGGCGGCCCACGGCGTGACCGAGTAGGCATGAAGCTCACGGTGAACGGCGACCCGCACGAGTGCGGGGAGGGACTGACGGTCGAGGGGCTGCTGCGCGAGAAGTCGTTCAGCTTCCCCCTGCGCGTCATCCTCGTGAACCGGCAGGTGGTGAAGCGCGAGCAGGTGCCGACCACAGTGCTGCGCGACGGCGACGTGGTCGAGGTCATCCACCTCATCGGGGGCGGGTAGGAGGGGCCGTGGCCGAGGATCGCTACGCGCGACAGGTCGCCTTCCCGCCGATCGGTGACGCGGGGCAGGAGCGCTTGCGCGCGGCGCGCGTGCTGGTGGCGGGCTGCGGCGGGCTCGGCGCCGAAGCGGCCGAGTTGCTGGCGCGGGCCGGCGTCGGCTTCCTGCGGCTCGTGGACCGCGACGTGGTCGAGTGGACGAACCTGCACCGCACCGCGCTCTACGACGAGGCGGACGCGCGCGCGCGGGCGCCCAAGGCGGTGGCCGCGGCGCGGCACCTGGCCGCGATCGACCCGCGGGTGCTCGTGGAGCCCTTCGTGGGGACGATCGGGCCCGCCAGCGTCGCCACGGTGATCGCGGGCATGGACCTGGTCGTGGACGGCCTCGACAGCTTCCCGAACCGCTACCTGCTCAACGACGCGTGCGTGCGCGCCGGGCTGCCGTGGATCCACGGCGCCGTGCTCGGCGCCTACGGCGTGAGCACGACCATCGTGCCGGGGGCGACGCCGTGCCTGCGCTGCCTGCAGCCCGAGCTGCCCGCGCCCGAGGACGCGCCGACCTGCGTGACCGTCGGCGTGCTCGGCCCGGCCGCGCACCTGACCGCCGCGCTCGAGGTGGCGCAGGCGCTGCGCTGGCTCGTCACGCGCGAGGTCCCCCGGCCGCCGGTGATGGTGAGCGCGGATGTCTGGGACCTGACGTTGCGCCGCGTCGAGTTGCCGCCGCGCGACCCGGACTGCCCCTGCTGCGGACAGCGCCGCTTCGAGTTCCTCGGCGGCTGACGCCGGGCGGGCGACGAAGCGGGGCCGGTCCACTCGGACCGGCCCCGCCCGTTCGGGCCCGGAGGACCGCTACCAGATCTTCACGCGCTCGGCGGTCGGGCGCATCAGCGTGCCCTCGCCGGCGCAGCCGAAGGCCCGCTCGAACTCGGGCAGGTTCGCCAGCGGGCCCATCACGCGCCAGATGCCGGGCGAGTGCGGGTCGGTGTTGATGCGCCGCACCGCCTCGGCCGGGCGCACGAGCTGGCGCCACAGGCGCGCGTAGGAGAGGAAGAAGCGCTGCTCGGGGGTGAAGCCGTCGATGGCGGGCCGGCGCTTGCCGGCCAGGGCCTTCTGCAGGGCCGAGTAGCTCAGCGTCAGTCCGCCCAGGTCCGAGACGTTCTCGCCGGTGGTGAGCTTCCCGTTCACGTGCACGGTGTCGAGCACGGTGTAGGCGTTGTACTGCGCCACGATGCGGTCCACCTGCGCCTGGTACTTGCGCGCGTCCTCCGCCGTCCACCAGTCGGTCAGGTTGCCGTCGGCGTCGTACTTGCGCCCGCTGTCGTCGAAGCCGTGCGTCATCTCGTGGCCGATGACCACGCCGATGGCGCCGTAGTTCACGGCGTCGTCCGCCTGCGGGTCGAAGAAGGGCGGCTGCAGGATGCCGGCGGGGAAGAGGATGTCGTTGAGCGAGGGGCTGTAGCGCGCGTTCACGGTGGGCGGCGTCATGCTGAACTCGGTCCGGTCCACGGGCTTGCCGATCTTGCCCAGCCGCCAGGCGCGGTCGAAGCGGTTCACGCGCACGAGGTTCGCGAAGTATGAGTCGTCCTCGAGGCGCAGGGCCGAGTAGTCGCGCCACCGGTCGGGCCAGCCGATCTTCACGCCCATGGCGTCGAGCTTGGCCAGGGCCTTCGCCTTGGTGGCATCGCTCATCCACTCGAGGCCCTCGATGTGGTCGCGGAAGGCGGCCTTCAGGTTCGCCACCAGCTCGAGCACGCGGGCCTTGGTCGCGGGCGTGAAGTACGCCTTCACGTATTCGCGGCCCAGCGCCTCGCCGAGCCCGCGGTCGGTGGCCTCGAGGCAGCGGCGCCAGCGCGGCTGCATCTGCTTCGCCCCGGTGAGCACCTGCTCGAAGCGGAAGCCCTCCTGCACGAAGGGTGAGGACAGCGCCGGCATGGCGGCACGCACGACCTGCCAGCGCAGGTAGGTCTGCCAGTCGGCGAGCGGCACGGCGGCCAGCGCGCTGTCGAGCGCGGCGAAGAAGTCCGGCTGGCGCACGTTCACCTCCTGCACCGCCGGCACGCCGGCGGTCAGCAGGTAGGCGCTCCAGTCGAAGCCGGGGCAGAGCCGCGCCAGCTCGGCGAGCGGCATCTTGTGGTAGACCGCCTTCGGGTCGCGCTGCTGCACGCGCGTCATCGAGGCCCGCGCCAGGGCGGTCTCGATGTGCAGCACGGTCTGCGCCTGCGCGGCCGCGTCCTCGGGGCCCGCCCCGATCAGCCGCAGCGCCCGCGTGACGTGCTCGGCGAACTCCCGGCGCACGTGCTGCGAGGCCGAGTCGGCCTTGAAGTAGTAGTCGCGGTCGGGCAGGGAGAGGCCACCCTGGCCGAACGTGCCGATGACCATGGCGCTGTTGCCGGGGTCGGCCATGCCGGTGAAGAAGAACAGCGCCGGTACGCCGTCGGCATGGAGCTTCGCGACCTCCGCGCCCAGCGCCTTCGTGCTGCGCAGCGCCGCGACGCGCGCGAGCAGCGGCCGGATGGGCTCGTCGCCGATCATCTCGACGTGGCCCGAGTCCATGCCCGAGCCGTAGAAGGTCGCGAGCAGCCCGAGGTTGCCCCGCTTCGAGCCGGCGGCGCGCCGCACGATGTCCTCGAGCAGGCCGTGCACCTGCTCGAGGTTGCGATCGCCCAGCTCGTCGAAGCCGCCGTAGCGCGAGTAGGCCGCCGGCATGGTCGTGCGGTCGAGCCAGCCGCCGTTGGCGTAGCGGTAGAAGTCGCGGCACGGAGCGGCCGTGGTGTCCATGTCGGCGAACGAGAGCGCCGACGTGGCCGGCCCGGCGACGGCCGGGAGCGCCACGAGCAGGAGCGCGAGCAAGGGGAGGACGGCGAGGAAGCGTCGCATGGCGGGTCTCCTATGAGCCGAGGGGGGATGGGATGGGCTAGTGCCGCATGATAGGCGCGGAACGGCCGGTGTGCCACGGTCCGGACCCGCGCGAGGCGCGAATGCCCGACGCGCGGGGCGATGCGGGCGACGAGCGCGTCAGCGCCGGCGGACGCTAGCGGACGCGGCGGGCCGGTCCCGTGAAGAGCCGGGCGCCGCCGGCGATCATCAGGCAGGAGATGACGACCGGAACCCAGACCGGCTGCATCCACCAGGGGCCGGGCGGGATCAGGAAGAGCAGGTCGGGCGTCGCAAGGCTCGGCGGCCAGCGTAGCAGGGCGAAGAGCGCGACGTAATACGCGATGTCCCAGACGCCGAAGGCGACGAGGAAGGCGCCGAGGCGCTCGCGGAAGCGCGGTGCGGCCAGCCAGCCGACGGTGACGAGCATGACGAGCGTCGCGACCTCGCGGCCCTGCTCGGTGCCGATGAGCCATGGCAGGGACGCCAGCCGGCGCGTCAGCTCGTCGGGCCGCGGGGCGGCGGGACCATGCGCCACGCCGAGCAGGGCGCGGATGTAGACGACCACCACCGCTTCGAGCCAGCCCATCGCCGCCGCGAAGAGCGCGAGCACGGCGAGTCGCCGGCCGGCGTGGGGCCCGGTCACCTGGGCTTTGCCTTCCGTGGGGCGGACTTCGGCTTGCCCGTGGCAGATCGGGCGGCGGGGCTTGCGCTCGTGCTCGCGGCGGGGCGACGACGCGAATCGGAAGGCGAGCGCATGGTGCCGTCAGCCGCCTTCCGGTTCGCGCGAGCCCCGCCGCCCTCGCGCGGCTTCTTGCGAGCCCCGCCGCCCTCCATCAGCTCCGCGCGAGCCCCGCCGCTCTCCGGAGAGCTCGCAGCCACCCCGGCTCCGCCCTTGCGCAGCGCCCTGCGCAGGCGCTCGTGGGGCAGCGTGTTCAGCACGTCCTTCTTCTCGAGCCCGGCACGCCGCGCCACGAAGACCCCGTAGCGCACGAGGTCCAGCGTGGCGACGCTGTGGGCGTCGCTGTCGATGACCATGACGGCGCCCTTCTCCTTCGCCAGCCGCGCGTGGACGTCCGACAGGTCGAGCCGGTCCGGCTGGCTGTTGATCTCGAGCGCCACGCCCAGCTCGGCCGCGCGCGCGATGACCTTCTCCATGTCGAAGGGCGAGGCCGGGCGCGTGCCGATCATGCGCCCGGTCGGGTGCCCCAGGGCGCAGACCGCCGGGTGCTCGAGCGCCCGCAGCACGCGCGCCGTGGCCTCGGCCGGCGGTTGGGCCAGGCGCGAGTGCAGCGAGGCGACGACCCAGTCCAGCCGGTCGAGCGCCTCGTCGGCCAGGTCGAGCGCGCCGTCGGCGAGGATGTCCACCTCGATGCCGTGCAGCACCTCGATGCCCGGCACCTCGCGCCGCACGGCGGCCATCTCGCGCACCGAGCGCTCGATCCGTGCCTCGTCGAAGCCGCCGGTCATGGCCAGAGCCTTCGAGTGCTCGGTGATGCCGACGTAGGCGTAGCCGCGGTCGCGGGCCGCGCGCACCATCTCGGCCAGCGAGTGGCGCCCGTCGCTGCGCGAGGTGTGCATGTGCAGGTCGCCACGCAGGTCGCGCTCCTCGATCAGCTTCGGCAGCCGGCCGGCGCGCGCCAGCTCGATCTCGCCCTGGGCCTCGCGCAGCTCGGGCGGGATCCAGTCGAGCCCGAGCGCGCGGTAGATCTCCTCTTCCGTTCGGCTCGCGACGACCTCGCCCTTCGCATGGGCGGGCCCCTCGCGCGCCAGGCCGTACTCGTTGAGCGTCAGCCCCTGGTCGTTGGCCACCCGCCGCAGCTCGATGTTGTGCGCCTTGCTGCCGGTGAAGTAGAGCAGCGCCGCGCCGAACGACTCGGGCGGCACCAGCCGCAGGTCCACCTGCAGGCCGTCGGTGAGCCGCACCGAGGACTTCGTCTCCCCGCGGGCCAGAACCTCGGCCACTCGCTCGTGGCCGGCGAAGGCCGACATGACGCGCGCGGGCTCGCCGCCGGTGGCGAGCAGATCGAGGTCGCCCACCGTGTCGCGGCGGCGCCGGAACGAGCCGGCCAGCTCGACGCGCTTCACGCCGGGCACGGCGCGCAGCGCTTCGGCCAGCTCGTGCGCCACCGCCCAGGCCTGCGCCAGCAGCATGCGCCCGGAGGACTGCCCGGCCACCTCGAGGGCACGCAGGACGTTTTGCTCGGTCTTCTCGCCGAAGCCCGGCAGGTCGCGCAGCTTCCCGGCCCTGGCCGCCGCCTCGAGCCCGGCGCGGTCGCGGATGCCGAGCGCGTCGAAGAGCGCGCGCACGCGCTTCGCGCCCAATCCCTGCAGCTCGGTCAGCCGCACCAGCTCGAGCGGGTACTTCTCCAGCATCTCGTCGTAGAGCGCCGTGGTGCCGGTGGCGAGCACGTCGCGGATCTTCTGCGCCAGGTCCCGGCCGATACCGGGCAACTCCTCGAGTCCGCCGACCTCGTCCGCCAGCCTCGCCAGCGGCTCGGGGTGCGCGTCCACGACTCGGGCCGCCTCGCGGTAAGCGCGCACGCGGAAGGTGTTGGCCCCGTCCAGCTCGAGCATCGTCGCCAGTGTGGCGAGGACGCGCCCGACGTCGGCGTTCGTGCGCACCGGCATGGTCACTTCCCTCCGACGCGCTTCAGGAATTCGGCCTCGTCCACGATCTCGAGCTTCAGCTTGCGCGCCTCGTCCAGCTTGCCGCCCGCCCCGGGGCCGGCGACGACCAGCGTGACGCGCTTCGAGATGGTCGAGGCGATGCGCGCCCCGGCCTCCTCGGCGCGCTTCTGCGCCTCGGGTCGGGTCATGCTCTCGAGCCCGCCGGTGAAGACCACGACCTGCCCGGCCAGCGGCTGCGGGCCCCTGGCGCGCGCCTCGTGCGCCGGCTTCACGCCCGACCTCTGCAGGCGCTCGAGCACCTTCCGGTTGCGCTTGCCGGCGAAGAAGTGGGCCAGCGACTCGGCGACCTCGGGGCCGATGCCGTGGATCTGTTGCAGGTCGCCCGCCGTCGCCTCCATCAAGGGCGCCAGCGCGCCGAAGTGGTCGGCGAGCAGCCGGGCCACGGTCTCGCCGACGTGCTCGATGCCGAGCGCGAACAGGAAGCGGTCGAGCCGCGGCCGCTTGCTGGCCTCCAGCGCGGCCATCATGTTCTCGATGGACTTCTCGGCGAAGCCCTCGAGCCCGGCGAAGTCGATGGGGGTGAGGGCGTACAGGTCGGCGAGGTCCTTCACCAGTCCGCGCGACAGGAGCTGGCGCACCGTCTTGTCGCCCAGGCCGGTGATGTCCATGGCGCCGCGGGCAGCGAAGTGGATGACGCGGCCCTCGAGCTGGGCCGGGCAGGAGAGCCCGTTCGTGCAGACGTGAGCCGCGCCCTCGCGCTCGACCGGTGCGCCGCAGACCGGGCAGGCCGCGGGCATGGCGAAGGCGCGCGCGCCGCGCGGGCGCTTCTCCTTCAGCACCTCGACCACCTCGGGGATGACGTCGCCGGCGCGCCGCACCCGCACGGTGTCGCCGACGCGCACGTCCTTGCGCAGCGCCTCGTCCTCGTTGTGCAGCGTCGCGCGCGAGACGGTCACGCCCGAGACGTCCACCGGCTGCAGCACGGCCACCGGCGTGAGCTTGCCGGTGCGCCCGACCTGCACCACGATGTCCAGCACCTTCGTGACCTCGATGCGCGGCGGGAACTTGTAGGCCGCCGCCCAACGCGGCGAGCGCGCGCGCATGCCCAGCAGCTCCTGCCAGCCGCGGCGGTCCACCTTGACGACCACGCCGTCGATCTCGTAGGGGAGCCGCTCGCGCCTCTCCGCCAGCGCGTCGTGGTAGGCCAGCGCCTCCTCGATGCCCTCGCAGAGCCGCACGTCCCGCTCGACGTGGAAGCCCCAGCCACGCAGCGCGTCGAGCACGGCGCGCTGGGTCGGGAGCTTCAGCGCCGCGGCGGCCATCACCTCGTAGGCGTAGAGGTCGAGCCGGCGCGAGGCGGTGATCTTCGGGTCGAGCTGGCGCACCGTGCCGGCGGCGGCGTTGCGCGGGTTGGCGAAGGGCTCCTCGCCCTGCTCGATCAGGCGCCGGTTGAGCGATTCGAACTCGCGCAGGGTCATGAGCGCCTCGCCGCGCACGGCCAGCGTGCCGCGGGCCGCCGGTCCGCCGTCCTCGAGGCGCAACGGCAGGGCGCGGATGGTGCGCAGGTTGGGCGTGATGTCCTCGCCCGTCTCGCCGTCGCCGCGGGTCGAACCGCGCACGAACACGCCGTCCTCGTACACCAGCTCGACCGACAGGCCGTCGAACTTTGGCTCCGCCATGTAGGTTACGCGCTCGACTTCGAGTCCCTTGCGAACCCGGGCGTCGAACTCCAGCACCTCCTCGGCCGCCATGAGCGAGTCGATGGAGAGCATGGGCTCGTGGTGGCGGACCTTCTGGAAGGCGGTGCGCAGGCCGCCGCCGACGCGCTGGGTGGGGGAGTCGGGCGTGCGCAGGTCGGGGTGGGCGGCCTCGAGGTCCTGCAGCTCGCGGAAGAGCCGGTCGTAGGCCGCGTCCGAGATGGTGGGCCGGTCGAGCACGTAGTAGCGGTGGTCGTGCTCGCGGATCTCGGCGGACAGCTCGGCGATGCGCTTCTTCGCCTCGGCCCTGGTCATGGCGCCAGAGTAGTCCGCGCCGCGGGGCGGCGCAACGGCCGGGCCGGGCGGCGGCCGCCGGCGCGGCTCAGGGCGTGCGGGCCGAGTACCAGACGTCCGTATCGAAGTTGCCGCCCGCGTCGCTGCGGACGTGGACGAAGTAGAGCAGGCGCCCGTCGGCGGTCAGCGACGGTTCGCCGACGATGCCCCGCATCACGAGCTCGGGTCCCGTCCACGGGTCCACCGGCGAGTCGCGATGCACCCGGAAGATGGCCGAGCCGATGAGCGGGTTGCGCGTGGAGACGAAGTAGAGCGTGTCGCCGTCGGCGGTGAAGGCCGGCTGGTTGTCGGTGGCGGCGGAGTTCACCGGCCAGGGCAGCATCACCGGGGCGCTCCAGGCCGCACCGCTACGCACCGTGGACCAGATGTGTGTGGCCCCCGAGCGGGTCGAGGCGAAGTAGAGCGTCACGCCGTCGGGGTGGATGGCGGGCTCGCCGTCGAGCGCGGTGGAGTTCACCGGCGTGCCCAGGTTCGTCCCCGGGCCGGGCACGCCACCCGAGATGTCCGCCACGTAGAGGTCGAGGATGTCGGCGACGGGCGGGACCTGCTGGTTGCCGGTGTTGGCGCCGCGGGCCGAATGGAAGTAGACGATCCCGCCGTCGGCGGTGAAGCTCGGCGCGCCGTCGAGCGAGGCGTCGGTGCCCTGCCCGAGGTCGATGTAGCGGGGCGTGTCGAACTCGCCCGGTCCGCCCAGGCGCCCCGCCGCGTACGTGCCGTTCGGGCGGTGCAGGATCTCACCCGCCGGCAGGCTGTCCATCAGGTCGGTGGTGAACATGAAGTAGAGCGTGAGCCCGTCGCGCGAGATCTCGCTGGCGTCCTGCGGGCAGGGGCTGTTGATGGCGTCTCCCAACCGGACCGGCGTCCCCCAGTCGGCCACCACGGACTCGGGGGTGCGCGCGTCCACGCGCCCCGACGGCGGCTTCGTGCAGGTGGGCGTGTCGGGAACCACGATCGGCTCCTGCGGCGACTTCTTGGAGCACGACGCGGGGACGAGCAGAAGCGCGACGAGGGCGAGGACCGCCAGATGTTGTGGTCGCACGCGGTCGCTCGTGGCGGGAGTCGTAGCGGCCATGTGGCCTCCGTTCGGGCGATGGGGGGCGTGCCTGGGGAAAGTAGCAAGCGCCGGCGAGCCGGGGCAATCGAGAAGACTGCGTTCGCGGCGTGGGCTGGCCCGCTCAGGCGACGTGTCGCGCGAGTTGTCTCCCCGCGCACTTGAGCGCGTGCCGAACCCGGTCCTCCAAGCTCGCCTCGGGCATGTCGGCGCAGCACGCCGCCCATTCCCGCGCCTCCTGCACCTGTATCCCCAGCCGGCGCAGCACCGGCATGACCTCCGCCGCGTGCTCGGGCAACGGCTGCTTCCCGCCGGTCTGGCGCTTCGTGCTCATGAAGTCGCGGCCGAACTTGCGCTCGGCCTCATACTGGTTGTGCGCCCGGCAGCGCAGGCGCAGGCCGCCCCCGTGGCGTGGCCACCCTGCGCCACTGGCTCGACGTGGTCGAACTCGAGCCGGGTGCGCGACTCGCACTGGTGCCCGTTCCCGCCCACGAACGTGCACTGGCCGTCATCCCGCTCCCAGACTTCGCGCTTCACCTCGGCCGGGATCTGGCGGGCGTCGTCGCTGCGCCGGCAGGGCTGGGGACGGTCGGTCTTCGCGAACTTCTGCTGCTCCAACTTGGCGATGAGGGCCTTGAGGGCCCGGGCGAAGACCTGGGCCACATCGCCGTTGGGCACGACGTGCCCGAGCAGCGCCTGCGCGTAGAGCAGATCGTCACGGGTGGCCTGGTCACGGTGAACTGGACGGCGTAGTGCTGGGGAGCCAGCGGGGCGACCTTGGCCGGCGGGGCGGGCGGAACCGGGGCGTCGTGTTTAGCGGGACGCAACTTTACTGGTTCCGGAACCAGTCGAGAATTGGCCGGTGCCGCCAGTGGGGCGATCATCGTCGGCAGGTCCGGCTGCGGGAAGCGCTCCGCCAGCAGCTGCTCGATCTGGGCCTTGCTCTTGTGCACCGCCGCCGCCGACAGTTCCGCCGCGTTCTCCGGGGTCAGGTACGGGGTGAGCAGGACCACGGCGCTCAGGTGGAGCCGGCCGGCCGCCGCCCGCGCTATCCTGCCGCCGGGACTCGTCGCTCCCACCGGAGACTCCCATGACCGAGATGCTGCGTCTTGCCTGCCTCGTGACGCTGGGCTCGTTCGTCCTCGTCGTCGCCGACGTGCCGTTCCGCACACTCGGGCAGAAGTACCTGGCGAACCGACTGCGAGAGCGGCTCGTGCTGTTCAGCATCGAGGTGGATCTGGTCGTCTTCTGGGCGTTGGCTGTGTTCTGGCTCCGCTGGGACCGGCCGCTGGCGCTGCCCGCGTCCGAGGAATCGCTCGCGCTGGCCGGCACGATGCTCGTGGTCCTCGGCTTCGCGCTCGCACTGTGGGGGAAGGTCCGGCTGGGGCAATGGTTCACGGGGACCTTCGGCGTCAAGGTAGGACATGAGCTGACGACCGACGGGCCCTACGCGGTCACGCGCCACCCGATCTACTCGGGCATGCTGGCCATGCTGCTCGGGGCGGCGCTGGCCTGGAACAGCCTGGTCACGCTCGTGCTGGCAGCGCTGATGATCCCGCTGGCCTACTCGCATACCCGCTACGAGGAGCCCCTGCTCGAGGCCCACTTTGGCGAGGCGTACCGGGAGTATCGCCAGCGCGTGCCGCGGCTGCTGCCGTGGCCCCGGCCCTGAGTCCGGGGGCGCCCTCGGACTCAGGGGCAGTTGCCCCCTAGGGCCAGACGACGGCGGCCGTGCTGACCATCGAGCCGTCCGGCTCGTCCGACTGCTGGTAGCGCAGGAGGCGTCCCGGGCCGAGCCCGTCCTCGCCACCCCCCGCGCGCAGCAGCAGGTAGGTGGGCCCGAAGCCGCAGATGCGGGTGGAGTCGTCGTGCCCGGCGATGGCCGCGAACCAGCCGTCGGCGTCGCCGCGCACCGCGGCGTCGAGGGCGGCACGGTCCTTCTCCTCGACCTCCTTGCGGGCACGGTCGTCGAGCCGGCCCTCGCGCGGGTCGAAGCGCGGGCCGACGTGCGACAGATCGATCGCCCCGACGTACAGCGTCGTGCCGCCGTGCCACTTCTCCGTGGCCCGCAGCGCGGCGACGAACCGCTCGGTCGCCTCGTCCTCGCGCGGCGAGACGCCCTGGTCGCACAGGTCGTGGAAGCCGCCGCAGAGGATGGGGACGATCTTCACCGCGCGGCCGGCGAGCCGCCGCTGCAGGTAGAGCACCTGGAACTCGATCGAGTGCTCGTCGCGGTGGGCCAGCTCGCCGTGGTAGGCGTCCTCGCCGAGGGACGCGGCCAGCGTGTCCACGAAGGCGGTGTCGCACTCGAGCCTGCCGAGCGCCGTCTGGAAGTGCTTGCGCGTGAGCGCGAACCGCTCGCCGAGCATCGTGTGGCCGGTGCCGAGCACGACCACGCGGAGCGGCTCCTTCGGCTCGGGGCCGACCTCGAGGTAGGCGCGGGCGATGGTCACGCCGGCGCGCCGCGGATCGAGGTGCGGTGCCAGCAGGGCGCGCGGCACCGCGTCCGGTGCCGCCACCTTCTCCCCCGCCGCGTCGCGCAGCGCCACCGCCTGCAGGAAGTTCTCGTCGAGGAACGCCTTCAGCTCGGGCGCGGTGGCCGGGTAGGCGTGGCCCTCGAGCGCGGCGTGGCGGATCTCGAGCGGGTGGTAGGCGTCGCGCAGCGCCTGGTAGGCGCGCTGGAAGCGCGGCGAGTCCAGCAGGAGCAGCTCGTCGAGCTGGCGGATGAAGTCGCGCACCATGTTGCCGACGCGCAGGTCCTTGCTGTCGCGCATGACCGCGGCGGTGATGTCGTTGATGGAGGCGCTGCCGTCGAGCAGTTGCAGCAGGGGGAGTGCCCCCATCCCGAGCACCGGCTGGTCCTGGATCACGCCGAGCGGGTCGCTGACCAGCAGCAACTCGCGCTCCTGGTCCACGACCGGCACGATGACGAGCGGGCGCAGGCGCGGGTACTCGGGCAGGTCGTCGGACGCCTCGACCGAGGCGCCGGGCGGCAGCACGATGCGCGGCGCGCCCGCGGGGGGCTCGCTCTCCGCGCCGGGCACGATGATGCGTGGGGGACGCGGCGGCTCTTCGGGTCGGTCGGTCGGCATGGCGCTCCCGGTCGGGGCGGAGGGACGACGTCGGGGACTCGGACCGGCGAGACTACCCCGGCGGGCACGGCTTGAAAAGCTGGCGGGGCCGCGCGGATGGGGATAGGATGCGGCCCACATGATGGTCCCCGACCAGGTCCCGTCCATGCGAGCGCCGCGCCCGTGAACCCGGGCGTCGGCTGCATCCCCGCCACCGCCGTGGAGGTGCGGCTCGAGCGCGGCCTCATGCTGCCCGGCCGCGTCTGGTGCACGGACCGCCCGAGGGCGCTGGTGGCCATCGCCCACGGGCTGGGCGAGCACAGCGGCCGCTACGCGGCGCTGGCCGCCGATCTGGTGCAGGCGCGCTGCAGCGTGGTGGCGCTCGACCTGCCCGGCCACGGCGAGGCCCCGGGCCCGCGCGGCGACGTGCCGTCGTGGGAGCGGCTGCGCGACCAGATCGTGCCCTCCATGTTCACCGTGCTGCGGGGCATGCCGGGCCAGCCCATGGAGCTGCCGACCGTCCTGCTCGGACACAGCCTGGGCGGCGTGCTGGCGCTCGACTTCGCGCTGGCGCACCCGCGCGCGCTGGTGGGGGTGGTGGCCGCCTCGCCCGGCCTGCGCGCCGGCATGCCGCCGTGGTGGAAGTTGGCGCTCAGCCACGCGGCGCGCGTGACGGCGCCGGCGGCGGGGTTTCGGCACGGCCTCGACGAGCCGGGGATGTCGCGCGACCCCGAGGTGCTGGCGCTGCGCCGGAAGGACCCGCTGGTGCACGATCGGATCAGCCCGCGGCTCTACTTCTCGTTCACCGAGGCGCGGCAGCGCGTGCTGCGCGAGGCGCGGCGTCTGGCGGTGCCGGCGCTGCTGCTGCAGGGCATGGCCGACCGGGTCGTGGACCCCAAGGGTGCGCTCGAATTCAACGTCGCGGCGCCGCACGGCATGGTGCGGCTCATGACCTACGCCGGCGCCTACCACGAGCTGTTCAACGACCCGGACCGGGCGCAGCCGGTGAAGGACCTGCTCGGCTGGCTGGACGCGTTGCTGGTGGTCTGACGCCACCCTCCACACGCCGCGAGCCTCCGGGTTCCCACCCGGAGGCTCGCTCATTGCCCGACGCGCGTGACGGCTACAGCGCGGCCATGCGCTGCCAGAGCCTCGGCGCCTCCTCGCGGGCCTTCGCGCGCAACTCCTCGATGTCGGCGTGGACCAGCCGGCCTCCCTCGACGACGGCCTTGCCGGCCACCACCACGCGCTCGACCTTCCCGGCCTCGTCCAGCGTGACCACGTCGCCGTCGGGCCCCGTCCCGGCCGCCGCGTCGGCGAACCGCTCCGCCACCAGCGTCCGGCCGTTCTCCGGTCGCTTCGCCGCCGCCTCGACCTCCTCGGGGATGCCGCCCGCACTCAGCCGCGCCAGCGCCGCGGCCTCCTTCGGCATGTCGGCCTCCCAGCCATCGGTGCCGAGCGCGACCCGGGGACTCGCCCACAGCGACGAGGCGTAGCCGACGCGGTTGCCTTCGTTCGAGCGCGGGTTCTGCACCAGCCACAGCCCCTGCGCCCCGGCCATGCGCACCTGCGAGGGGTTGAGGTGGACGCCATGCGCCATGATCGAACCCGGCGGCAGCGCCTCGGTGGTGAGCAGGCGCTCGAGCGGTCCCTCGTAGCCGCGCCGGCGCGCGTCCTCGACGTCGGCGCGGTCCTCGGCCATGTGCACGTGCATGACGGTGCCCAGCTCGCGGGCCAGCTCGCCCGACTCGCGCAGGGTCTCGTCCGAGCAGGTGAAGGAGGCGTGCAGCGCCACCGTGCCGCGCACCAGCGGGCGACGGTTCGCGCGCAGGAAACGGCGGCACTCGGCCAGGCCGCGCCGGCCCTCCTCGCGCCCGCCGTTGCGGTCGGTCGCGCCGTAGCCGAGCACGGCGCGGATGCCCATCTCCTGGCAGGCGTCGGCCAGCACGTCAAGCGAGCCCTCGATGAAGTCGGGCGACTCCTGGTGGTCCACCAGCGAGGTCGTGCCGTAGAGCAGCGACTCGGCGGCGTAGAGCCGCGCCGAGACCCGCAGCGAGCGCTCGTCCAGCGCCCGGTCGAGCCGCCACCAGACGCGCTCGAGGATCTGCACGAAGTCCTCGGGCGGCACCGCCGGCGGCGGCATTCCGTAGGGCGCGAGCGCGCTGTAGATGTGGGTGTGGGCGTTGACGAAGCCCGGGACGGTCCGGCTGGGCGTGGCCATGTCCGCTCCTCCCTGGTATCCGGCTCGCCGGGGGCACCCCGGTACCCACGCGAGACGTGGGTGCAGAGGGCAGGGCCGCTCCGGCGGGACTGGCGGCAGCTTGCCACAGCCCGGACCGGAGCGGAAGGACGGGGCGGGCCGGCACGTTCCCTCTGGCGGGGGTCCACGGCGGGGCGTACGCTTGCCTCGCGACCGTGGCAGTCGAAGTCGGTCCGAGCCGCAGGGTGACCGCGATGGCCCTTCGCTTCCGCCCGTGGAGCGCGTGCTCGACAGCGTGCGCGGCGCTCCTCCTCGCCGCCGGTGCCGTCGCCGGAGCGGTCCCGCGGCAGCCGCGGCCGGATGTCCGCCTCTCCGAACCCTGGCGGGCGGCGGCGCGCGTGGCCGACAGCCTGAACCGGGTGGGCCGACGGGACAGCGCCCACGCTCTCATGGGCGGGCGGCTCCGCAGCGCACGGTCCCGCGGCGACCGCGCGGAGATCGCCGCGCTGGCCCGCGTCGAGGGGACGATGTGGGTGGTGTACGGCGGCGCCCGGCGCGCCGAGCCGCTGCTGCGCGAGGCCATCGCGCAGGCCCGCGCGGTCCACGACAGCACCACCCTCGCCGCGGGCACACGATGGCTGGCGGTCACCCTCGGCGAACTGGGCCGGCAGCACGAGGCCGCCCGTCGCTGGCGCGAGTTCCTCGCGCTGGCCGCCGCCCTCGGAGACACCGCCGGACGGGGCATCGCCCACATGGGGCTCGCGTACCAGGCGCTCATCGCGGGCGACCCCGCGGCCGCGCGCGACGGCTACGTGCGCGCCGTGCGGCTGCTCGGCGACACGCCCGACCGCGGGACGCTGTTCGTGGCCCTCACGGGGCTGGGCCGCGCCTGGTCGGACCTGGGGGAGTTCGAGCGGGCGCGGGCGTGCTTCGCGCGGGTGGACGGCGAGGCGCGTCGCCTCGGCATCCGCTGGCACGAGGCGAAGGCGCAGAACAACCTCGGCTCGCTCGAGTTCATGCTGGGCGATCCCGGCCGGGCCGTCGGGCACTTCGAGCGGGCCCACGAGTTGGAGCGCGCGGAGGGGGCGCGCGGCTGGATCACGCCGGCGATGAACCTGGCCCTCGCGCAGCGCCACCTGCGCCGTCTCGACGAGGCGGCCGCGACGCTGGAGACCGTCCTGGCGGCCTGCCGACAGGGCGGCTTCGCCGACCTCGAGGGCAAGGCGCTCGCTCGGCTGGCCACCACGCGCCTGGACCAGGGTCGTTCACGGGAGGCGGGAGAGCTCTACCGGCGCGCCCTGGCGCTGGGTCCGGCGATGGAGTCCCCGGCGCGGGGCGATGCCATCCTGGGGCTGGCCGACGTGGTCGAGCGCGAGTCCGGGCCCGCCGCCGCGCTGGCGGCGCTGGAGCGTGAGGCGGGTACTGCCGAGGCGACGCGTCGCGGGACGCGACTGCCCGCCGTTGTGGCGTCCACGGTCGAGGCCCGGCGCGGGCGGCTCCTGCTGGCCCTGGGCAGGCCGCGCGCGGCGCTCGACCGCCTGGCGCGCGCGGAGCGGGACCTGGCGGAGCTCGGCGTGGCGGGACGGCGGGTCGGGCCGCTGACGTCACTCGCCCGCTGCCGGCGAGCGCTCGGGCAGCCCGACAGCGCGCTGGCGGCGCTGGAACGCGCCGCCGTCATCTGGGAACAGGAGCGCCGGGTGCCGCAGGATCCGGAGTGGCGCGAGGCCCGCGGAACCCAGGCGCGCGAGTTGTACACCGAGCTGGTGGGGCTCCTGCTCGAGTACCCGCGCACGCTTCCGCGCGGCGAGCGCGCGCGCCGGGCCTTCGACCAGGTCCAGCGCTTCAAGGCACGCACCCTGCGCGAACGGATGCTGGACCCGGGGCGCACGCTGGCGGGCGACGCGCCGCGGGGCGAGCCGCCGGTCGCTCTGGACCGCATCCAGCGCGAGACGCTGGCGGCCGACGAGGTGCTGCTGGACGCGTTCTGCGGCCAGGACACCTCGTACCTCTTCGCGGTGAGCCGCGGGGAGTGCCTCGTCGCCGGACTGCCGGGCGCCCGGGCGCTGGCGACGAGGGTCGGCCTGTACCGCGACCTGCTGACGGCTCCCG
>JAXDBZ010000163.1:0-7548 GCA_034678345.1 Candidatus Eiseniibacteriota bacterium | reverse complement strand
GGGGCGCGAGGCGTTCCTGGCCGCCCCGGTCGAGGGCGCCGGGATCGACACGCGGGCGCTGGCGCCCGGCATGCTGTTCGTGCCGCTGCCCGGCAGCCGCGCCGACGGGCACGACTTCCTGGCCGAGGCCTTCCGGCGCGGCGCCGCCGCGGCGCTGTGCGCGCGGTCGCGCTACGAGGCGTGGCGCGGCCGCGAGCCGGGGCCGCTCGTGCTGGTCGAGGACGTGACCGCGGCGCTCGCGAGCCTGGCGCACGGCCACCGGCGGGGCTGGAGCGGGCTGCTGCTCTGCATCACCGGCAGCGCCGGCAAGACCACGACGCGCGAGCTGGTGGCCGCGGCGCTGGCGACCACCGGGCCCACGCTGCGCACCGAGGGCAACCTGAACAACCAGTGGGGCACGCCGCTGACGCTGCTGCGGCTGCGTCCGGAGCACCGCAACGCGGTGGTCGAGATCGGCACGAACCACCCCGGCGAGATCGCGGCGCTGGCGGCGCTGGCCGCGCCCGACGCCGCCGTGATCACGAACGTCGGCCGCGCCCACCTCGAGGGTTTCGGCACGCTCGAGACGGTGGCGCGGGAGAAGGCGAACCTGGGGCGGGCGCTCGCGGCCGGCCGGCCGCTGTTCGCCGGCGCCGACTCGCCGCGCCTGCTGGCGGCGCTGGAGGGCGTGCGCGCGCGCCTCGTCACCTACGGGCTCGCCCGCTCGGCCGACGTGCACCCGGAGAGCGTCACCGACCTCGGCCCGGAGGGCAGCCGCATCGAGGTCGCCGGCTTCCCGCCGCTCGCGCTGCGGCTGGTGGGCGCGCACCAGGTGCCGAACGCGCTGGCCGCCCTGGCGGTGGCGCGCGAGCTGGGGCTCGACCCGGCGGTGGTCGTGGCCGCGCTCGCCGCGGTGCGCGGCCTGCCGGGACGGATGGAGGTGCGCCAGGCGCACGGCGGCACGGTGCTGGTGGACTGCTACAACGCCAACCCCGACTCGGCGCGGGCGGCGCTCGCCACCCTGGCCGGCTGGCCGGGCGCGCGCCGCCGCATCGCGGTGCTCGGCGACATGCTCGAGCTGGGCGCGCGCGCGGCGACGCTCCACCGCGAGGTCGGGGCGCAGGTGAAGGACGTGGAGCTGTGGGTCGTGGGCGCGCACGCCGCCGACTACGCCTCGGGGGCGAAGCGGGCCGGCACGACCGCGCGCCACTTCGACGGCAAGCCGGCGCTGGCGGCGGCCCAGCGGGCCGAGCGGGGCCCCGGCGTGGTCGTGCTGCGCAAGGCCTCGCACGGCGTGGCGCTCGCGGGCGTGCTCGCCGGCGCGGGGGAGGAGGGCTGATGTTCTACGAGTGGATCTATCCCCTCCGCGACCTGCCCGGGTTCGGGTTCCTGAACGTCTTCCGCTACATCACGCTGCGCTCCGCCTACGCCGCGGTCACCGCGCTGCTGCTGTGCTACTTCCTCGGTCCGGCGATGATCGCCTGGCTGCGGCGCGTCAAGCTCGGCCAGAGGATCCGCGCCGAGGGACCGCAGGCGCACCTGAGCAAGGCCGGCACGCCGACCATGGGCGGCCTGCTGGTCGTCGCCGCCATCGTCGTGCCGACGCTGCTGTGGGGGAACTTCCACTCGCGCCCGATGTGGCTCGCCCTGCTGGCGACCGTGTGGCTGGGGGCGCTGGGCTTCCTCGACGACTACCTGCGGGTGGTGAAGGGGTTCCCCAAGGGCCTGCTCGGGCGCTACAAGCTGGCCGGGCAGGTGCTGCTCGGTCTGATCGTCGGCCTGGTGCTGGTGGTGTGGCCCGAGCCGGGGCTCTCCGCGACGACCACGCACATCCCGTTCCTGAAGTTCCGCTACCTGGACTTCGGCCTCCTGTTCGTGCCGTTCGTCATCCTCGTCATCACCGCCTCGTCGAACGCGGTGAACCTGACCGACGGGCTCGACGGGCTGGCCACCGGGCTCGTGGCCGTGGCCGCGCTCGCCTTCGCCGGCATGTGCTACGTGACCGGCCACGCCCGGATCAGCGCCTACCTGAACATCACCACGCTGCCCTACAGCGGCGAGCTCGCGGTATTCTGCGCCGCGGTGCTGGGGGCGGCGCTCGGCTTCCTCTGGTACAACTGTCACCCGGCGGACGTGTTCATGGGCGACACCGGCTCGCTCGCCCTCGGCGGCGCGCTGGGCGTGGTCGCGGTGCTCATCAAGCGCGAATTCTGGCTGGTGCTGGTCGGCGGCGTGTTCGTGGCGGAGGCCCTCTCGGTGATGATCCAGGTGGTGTCGTTCCGGCTCTGGGGCAGGCGCGTCTTCCGCATGGCGCCGCTGCACCACCACTTCGAGCTCGGGGGCTGGGCCGAGTCCCGCGTCGTCCTGCGCTTCTACATCGTCGGCGTGCTGCTGGCGCTGCTCTCCCTCTCGACCTTCAAACTCCAGTGACGATCGACGCCCGCCATCCGCTCCCCGGCTCGCGCCCCCTGGTGGTGGGGGCGGCCCGCTCCGGCCTCGCCGCCGCCCGCCTGCTGGCCCGCCACGGTCTCGACGTGCGCCTGGCCGACGCGCGGTTCGGCGGCGCGGACGGCGCGGAGCACGGGCGGGAGCTGGTGCGCCAGGGCGCGTGCGCCTCGTGGGACGCGGATGACCCGCGGACGCTCGAGGGCCGCGACTTCGTGGTGTGGAGCCCCGGCATCCCGACCACGCACCCGCTGGCGGTCGCGGCGCGGGCGGCGGGGCTGCCGGTGCTCTCCGAGCTGGAGATCGGCTACCTGGCGGCGCGGGCCCCGTTCCTGTGCGTGACCGGGACGAACGGCAAGAGCACGACCACGCACCTGGCCGGGGCGCTGCTGCGTGGGGCCGGCCGCCAGGCCGAGGTCTGCGGCAACATCGGCCGCGCGCTGTGCGAGGTGGCCGAGAGCGTGCCGCCCACCGGGCTGCTGGTGGTCGAGGTGTCGTCCTTCCAGCTCGAGACCGTGGACCGGCTCAAGCCCTTCGTCGCCACCTGGCTCAACCTGACCCCCGACCACCTCGAGCGGCACGGCGACTTCGCCGGCTACGGGGCGGCCAAGCAGAGCCTGTTCGCGCGCCAGGACGAGACCGATTACGCGGTGTGGAACGCCGACGACCCGGAGGTGATGGCGCGGCGCACCGGGCGCGGCACCTGGCTCGAGTTCTCCGCCGCCCGCGCCGTCGAGGACGGGGCGGCGGCGGTGGACGGCCGCATCCGCCTCGGCTGGCGCGGCGGCGTCGAGGAGCTCATGGAGACGCGCGAGCTGCGGCTGCGCGGCCGGCACAACGTGATGAACGCGCTGGCGGCGGTGACCACGGTGATGCCGCTCGAGCCGGCTCCCGACGCGATGCGCGCCGTGCTGCGCGAGTACGGTGGCCTCGAGCACCGTCTCGAGCCGGTCGCCACGGTGGCCGGCGTGGCCTTCGTGAACGACTCGAAGGCCACGAACACCGGCTCGCTCGAGGTCGCGCTGCAGAGCTTCGAGAGCCCGGTCGTGCTCATCGCCGGCGGACGGGACAAGGGCCAGGACTTCGCCCCGCTCGCCCCGCTGGTTCGCGAGCGGGCGCTGGCGGTGGTGCTGCTCGGCGAGGGGGCGGACCGCATCGCCTCGCACTGGCCGGAGGTGCCGGTCCTGCGGGCCGGGTCGCTGGCGGAGGCGGTGGAGACGGCCTTCGCCGCCGCGCGCCGGGCCCCCGGCGGTCCGGCGCTGGTCCTGCTCTCGCCCGGCTGCGCCTCGTTCGACATGTTCGCGGACTTCGAGGACCGCGGGCGCCGCTTCAAGGAAGAGGTGGCGCGCCTGGCGGCGCGGGAGGAGGGCGCGTGAACCGGGGCGACCGCTGGCTGATCGTGCTGCCGCTGCTGCTCACCGCGCTCGGCGTCGTCATGGTCTACTCCTCGAGCGCCATCCTCGGCATCACGCGCTACCAGGATCCCAACTACTTCCTCGTCCGGCAGTTCGTCCGGGCGGGCCTCGGGGTCGTCGTGCTCCTGGCCTGCGCCCGCTGGGTGGACCTGCGCCGGCTCGAGCGGGCCGCGCCGGTGCTGCTCGGCCTGACGGTGGCCCTGCTGCTCGTGGTCATGGGCCTCGGCCACGTCTCGAACGGCGCGACCCGGTGGCTGCGCTACGGCTTCCTCAGCATCCAGCCCACCGACCTGGGCCGGCTGGGGGCGGTGGTCTTCCTCGCCTGGTGGCTCAAGCGGCACCCGCCGGCCGAGCGCGGCTTCGTGCGCGGGCTGCTGCCGCCGCTCGCCATCGTCGGAGCCGTCGCCGGACTCATCCTGCTGCAGCCGAACCTGAGCAGCGCCGGCCTGCTGTTCGCCACCGGCTTCCTGATGCTCTACCTGGCGGAGGCTCCGCTGCTCCACCTGGCGGTGCCGGTCGGCG
Source organism: Candidatus Eiseniibacteriota bacterium (assembly GCA_034678345.1). Lineage (GTDB taxonomy): Bacteria > Eisenbacteria > RBG-16-71-46 > RBG-16-71-46 > RBG-16-71-46 > JANXPZ01. The sequence continues at coordinate 3,187 of JAXDBZ010000163.1, read as the reverse complement.
CGGGCCTCGCGACCGCGGCGGTGATGCTGCAGCTGCATCCCTACCAGATGCAGCGCGTCGCCACCTACGTGCGTTTCGTCTTCACCGGGACCCTGGATCAGCGCGGTTCGGGCTGGCAGCTCGACCAGTCGCTGATCGCCATCGGCTCCGGCGGCTGGTTCGGGCGCGGTCTGGGAGGGGGCCTGCAGAAGTACCTCTTCCTGCCCGAGGCCCACACCGACTTCATCTTCTCCATCCTGGCGGAGGAACTGGGGTTCGTCGGCGCCAGCGCGCTGTTCGTGCTGCTGGCGCTGCTGCTGTGGCGCTGCATGCGCGTGGTGGCGCGCGCCACCGACCCCTTCCACTTCCTGCTGGCGGGGGGGCTCACCTTGCAGATCGGACTCTACGCGCTCGCCAATCTGGCGGTGGCCACGGGGCTGGCCCCGACCACCGGCCTGCCGTTGCCGTTCGTGTCCTACGGCGGCACGGCCCTGATCGCCAACCTCGCGGCGGCGGGGCTGCTCTACCGCATCAGCGCCGTCAACGCCTCCGCCGACGCCCTCACGCGGCAGCGGTGGTCGCGGGGGCAGTCATGAAGGTGCTCATCGCCGGCGGCGGCACCGGCGGACACGTCTATCCCGGCATCGCCGTGGCCGAGGAGCTGGCGCGCCGCCTGCCGCAGGCGGAGGTCGTCTTCGTCGGCACCCGCCGCGGCATCGAGTCGCAGGCCGTGCCCGAGGCCGGCTTCCGCATCGTCTTCACCCGCAGCCGCGGCCTGCCGCGGCGTGCCTGGTGGCGCTGGCCCGCCGCCCTGTTCGACAACGCGGTCGGCCTCGTCCAGGCCCTCGGCACGGTGGCGCGCGAGCGGCCGGACGTGGTGCTGGGCACCGGCGGCTACGTGAGCGGTCCGGTCGCGTTCGCCGCCTGGCTGCTGCGCCGCCCGGTGGTGCTGCAGGAGCAGAACAGCGTGCCGGGGCTGGCCAACCGCTGGCTCGCGCAGATCGCCGACGAGGTGCACCTGTCGTTCGTCGAGGCGCGATCGCACTTCCGCCGCCGCGACCACCTCAAGGTCACCGGCAACCCGATCCGCGCCCACATCCTGAGCGGCGACCGGGCCAGCGCCCTGCGGGAGTTCTCGCTCGCGCCCGGACAGCCGACGGTGTTCGTCTTCGGCGGCAGCCGCGGTGCGCACCGCATCAACGAGGCGGCCATCGATGCCATGCGCCGCCTCAAGGGACGGGTCGGCGTGCAGTTCATCCTGCAGACCGGGCGCGAGGACTTCGAGTGGGCGAAGGACGTGGTCGAACGCGAGCAGCTGCCGGCCCGCGTGCTGCCCTACCTGCGGCGCATCCACCAGGCCTACGCCGCCGCCGACCTGGTCGTGTGCCGCTCGGGCGCCATGACCCTGGCGGAGATCGCCGCCTGCGGCACGCCCTCGATCCTGGTGCCCTATCCGCACGCGGCGCACGACCACCAGGTGGTGAACGCCGCCAACCTGGTGGACCGCGGCGCGGCCGCCATGATCCCCGACCGGGAGCTGAACGGCGAGCGCCTGGCGAAGGAGATCGCCCACTGGCTGTCCGACCGGCAGGCGCTGTCGCGCATGTCGGCGAACGCGCGCACCTTCGCCCGCCCCGACGCGGCGGAGCGCATCGTGAGGAGCCTGGAGCGCTGGTCCCGGGGACGCGACGCGGCGCGCGGCGCGGCCTCGGCCGGCGAGACGGGGGACTGATGTACGGGCGCACGCATCGCATCCACTTCGTGGGCATCGGCGGGGTCGGGATGTCCGGCATCGCCGAGGTCCTGCTCAATCTCGGCTACCAGGTCTCCGGCAGCGACCTGCGCGGCGGCGAGGTCACCGAGCGTCTCTCGGCGCTGGGCGGCCGCATCTTCCTCGGCCACGAGGCGGCGAACGTCGAGGGCGCCCAGGTGGTCGTCTTCTCGACCGCCGTCCGCCCGGACAACCCCGAGGTCGCGGCGGCCCGCGCCCTGGGCATCCCGGTGATCCCGCGCGCCGACATGCTGGCCGAGCTCATGCGCATGAAGTACGGCGTCGCCGTGGCCGGGTCGCACGGCAAGACCACGACGACCTCGCTGACCGCCGCGGTCCTGGCGCGCGGGGGGCTCGACCCGACGATCGTGGTGGGGGGGCGGCTCCAGTCCATCGGCTCGAACGCGCGGCTCGGGCGGGGGCAGTTCCTGGTGGCGGAGGCGGACGAGAGCGACGGCTCCTTCCTGCGCCTCTCGCCCGCCGTCGTCGTCATCACGAACATCGATCGCGAGCACCTCGACCACTACGGCTCGCTCGAGGAGCTGCGCCAGGCGTTCATCTACTTCGCCAACCGCGTGCCCTTCTACGGCGTGAGCATCCTGTGCGCGGACGATCCGCAGGTGCGGGGCATCCTGCCGCACGTGACGAAGCGGCACCTGCTCTACGGCACCGGACCCGAGGCGACGCTGCGCGCGGAGGACGTGCACCTGGGCCCGGAGGGCTCGAGCTTCCGCGTGGTGTCCGAGGGCCGGGAGCTGGGCGAGGTGCGCCTGCGCCTGCCCGGGATGCACAGCGTGCGGAACGCCCTCGCGGCGGTGGCCGTCGGCCTGGAGATCGAGGTGGCCTTCCCGCACGTCGCCGGTGCGCTCGAGGACTTCCACGGCGTCGGCCGGCGCTTCGAGACGCGCGGCGAGGCGGGCGGCGTGCGGGTGGTGGACGACTACGGGCACCATCCGACCGAGGTGGCGGCCACGCTGGCGGCGGCGCGCACGCTGGGCCGGCGCGTGCTGGTGGTGTTCCAGCCGCACCGCTACACGCGCACCGCGCTCCTGCACCGCGAGTTCGGCGCCTGCTTCGCCGGCGCCGACCGGGTCTTCGTGCTCGACATCTATGCCGCCGGCGAGACGCCGGTGCCGGGCGTGACGGCGCGCACCATCGTCGAGAGCGCCGAGGCGCTGGGGCAGCGGCAGCTCGTCTACGTCGGCGACGGCGCCGCCGCCGTGGAGGCCGTCGCGCGCGAGGTCCGCCCGGGGGACCTGGTGCTCACCCTGGGTGCCGGCGACGTGTGGAAGCTCGGCGACCGGCTGCTCGAGCGGCTGGGCGGGAAGGCGGGGGGGCGCTGATGGGCCTCTACCAGGGACGGGCGCTGGAGCGCGGCGCGAGGCGCAGCGAGGGCCGCGGCGGCGGTGTGGCCGGCCGGTCCTCCGGCCGCGGGCC
>JAXDBZ010000162.1:0-13399 GCA_034678345.1 Candidatus Eiseniibacteriota bacterium | reverse complement strand
CGTGCCGCTGCTGACGCTCCCGGCCAGCACCCACGGCGCCGCCGGCGGGTAGGCCACCGGCACCGCCGGCACCGCGCCGCCCAGGTCGTCGTACTCGGGGTAGAAGCCGTAGTCGGCCCGGTAGACGTGCACCGTGGCGCCTGCCTCCACCGCCGGCCACGTCACCGCGATCTCCGTCGTCCCGTCCCCGTCGTTCGACGCCCTCACCTGCGCCGCCGCCAGGGCCGCGATCGCCACCGCAGGCGAGTTGTTGATGGTGATCTCGCCCACCGCTCCCGGGGCACCGGGGAGGTCCGCGTTGTCACAGTCGCGCACCTGCACACCGCTGATGGTCACCGTACCGGTGCCGTCGCCCGTCGCGGTCAGGGCCAGCGTGAAGAGCTGCCCGCCGGTCGTCACCCCGCAGGTCGTGCCGTTGATCGCCTGGTCCACCGTGTAGGAGCCACCGCCGTTGTCGATGATCCCGTACTGGGTGTCGTAGCCCGCCAGCCAGCTCCCCTGCAGGATGCTCAGCGCCGGCGTCTCACAGAGCGTCAGCCCCCCGCCCAGCTGGAAGGTCACGCTGATGCCCCGGGCCGGCGTCGCGTCGGCGCGGGTGAACGTCACCGGCACCGTGACGCACGGATGCGCGGTGGAGATGCACAGCCCCGCCGTCACCGGATCCACGTGCGGGACGAACCCGTCGCATGGACCGGCCGCGGTCGTCCACCACGGCGCCCACGTCGCCAGCCCCGAGATGCCGTCGCCCGGGCTGGGGTTGCCCGGCGGGACGTCCGGCCCCAGCGCGCTCCCCCACCAGTTGCAGGTGGCGCTGGGCAGGTTGAGGGACGCGTTGATCAGGCCCATCGCGACGCTGCCCGAGATCCCGCACTCGTGCACGTCCACGACGGTCGGACCGGCGTTGTTCTTGCCCGGCTCGCCGAAGCGGATGCCGTTCTGGCAGCCGGTGATCGTGTTGCCGGTCAGGTCCACGTTCGTGAGCGTCGCGGGATTGGCCCCATAGGTGCTGCCGTCGTCCCGCGCCTTGATCGCGATGCCGACGCCGTTCGTGACGTCACCCGTGCCGCAGTTCGTGAAGGTCGAGTTGCGGATCTCGATGTTCTGGTAGGCCGCGAACTTGAGGTTCATGTCGATGCCGGCGGCCCACGCCCCGGCGGTGCCGCTGTTGGCCACCGAGATCCCGTCGAACACGGCGTCGCTGAGCTTCTCGAAGTACATGCCCTTCGACGAGTTGTTGTCGAACGTCGTGCCCGTGAACGCGACGTGGAGGAAGTTGTTGCCCTCCCCGACCGCCGTGTACGACTCGATGCCGTACATGTTCCCGTCGAAGTGGCCGTTCGTCACGGTCAGGCCGTCGAGACGACCGCGCACGCGCATGCCGTCGCCGACGTTGCCGACGAGGTCCACGTCCGCCAGCATCACGTCGTTGAGGACCGCCGGGTTGTTGATCTCGAAACCCCGCGTGGACGCCCCCGTGGCCGTCAGGTTCTGCAGCGTCAGGTAGCCCAGCGTGCTGAGCGTGTACATCCCGAACGCGCCGCCCGAGATGCGCAGGTCGCGGATCACGCAACGGTCCGTGGGCCCCGTCCCGCCGGCCTGGATGGTGATGCCCGTCGTGCCTGCCGCCGGCAGCAGGATCGTGTCCACGAGCGGGTCGCTGCCGTCGCCCGACCCCTGCAGCACGATCTTCTTGTTGACGATCACGTTCTCGGCGTAGCTGCCCGGCGCCACGTAGACCGTGCTGCCGCTCACCAGGCCGATGGCCTCCTGGATGCGGCCGGTGGCCCCGGTCTGGGCGCCCGCGTCGTCCACCCACAGGGCCGAGAGGTCGGCCTGGAAGCCCGGATCACCCGAGGCGTCGCCGCTGGCCAGCCACGGCGTGTAGTCCACGTTGGCGCTCACCAGCGCCGCCACCCCGGCGGGCGTCACGATCCCCCACCAGTCGGTGCCGGCGTTAACTGGGCCGAGTGTCGGCGTCTGCATGACGTCGAGACCCAGGGCCCCGTTCCCGTCGAAGCTGCCCAGCTTGAACGACACGTTGGTCAGGTGGTCGTACACCGCCAGCGCGGTCCCGCCGTAGTACAGCTCATCCAGGTCCACACGCAGGCCGTCCCAGAGGCTGTAGCCGCCGGTCCCGAGGCCGTTGTCCTCGATGACATTCCCGGTCCCGAACAGGTCGCGGTTCTTGGGACCGACGTACAGGCCGCTCTTCTCGTTGTCACGGACGACGTTGTCCTCGAGGCGGACGAAGCGCGAGCCGGCTCCGTCGGCGTTGGCCTTGTCACCGCCGCCACGGATGAACATGACGCCGTGCCCGTACTTGAGGTTGTCCTTGTCGGCGAGCGCGAACCAACCGTTCTGCGCGATCAGGTTGCCACGGATGATGACGTGGTCATCCCAGGCCGTACCGCCCTGGATGCCGCCGGCCAGCTCGATACCCGTGCGGTGGTTGCCGAGGATGTCGTTGTCCTCGATCACCGTGCCGGCGAAGAGGTTCGTGTAGCTCGTGCCACCGTGGTAGGTCGGCCCGTAGGGCCCGACCAACATGATGCCGCAGCCGTTGCCCTTCGAGTCGAAGACCTTGTTGTGCATCACGATGAGCTTGACCGGCTGCGAGTGGGGACCGGGGACCGTGACGCCGCTGCGGCCCATGGTGCCGTCCTGCGACGCCGTGTTCGTGTTGGGTCCGAGCACGCAGTTGAGCACCTGCACGCCGGTCGTCGCGGCCAGGTGCTGGTCCAGCTCGACCAGGTCCTGGTACACGCCGCTCGTCTGGCAGACCTCGTTCGCCACCACGAAGCCGTCGAATACGACCGCGTCGGCCGAGATCCTCACGACCGGCGCCTCGAGGGCCGTGCTCGGCCGGATGACGCTCTCGGTCGCCGTGTCGTAGGCGTAGCCGGGCGGCACCGCGTAGCCGCGCTTGCTCACTCCGTTCGTGGCCCCGAGCAGCGCCATCGCCTTGTTGATGTTGATGCGCTCGTCGTAGAGCCCCGGCGCCACGTAGACTGTGCTGCCGCTCACCAGGCCGATGGCCTCCTGGATGCGGCCCGTCGTCCCGCTCTGCGGGCTGTCGTCGTCCAGGTCGAGGACCGAGTAGTCGCCCTGGAAGCCCGCCGCGCCGCCGATGTCCGTGCCGCTGTGGAACCACGGCGTGTAGTCCACGGTGCCGTAGAGGACCGCGGCCACCCCGGCCGCGGTGTTCACGCCCCACCAGTTCGCGGAGGCGTCCACCGTCACGGTGCCCGAGACGTTGGCCACGGCGGCGTCGGGATTGCCGGAGAGGTCGTTGCCGTGAGCGGTCACGGTCGAGACGTCGGCGGCGTCGTAGCCGACGTAGATGCCGACGCTGTTGCCGGTCACGAAGTTCCCGCCCAGCGTGCCGGTGGTGCCGGCGCCGAAGTAGGTCGTGAGCAGCATGCCAGCCGAGCCCGACCCGTCCACCAGCGCGACGCCGGTGCAGGCGGTGATGGTGTTGTCCGTGAGCGTGGCCACCGCGCCACCGCCCAGCTCGACGCCGTAGTCCAGCCAGTCGCCGTCGCCCTTGCCGGTGTACGTGCAGCCGCTCACCACGCCGGCCGTCACGCCGGTGCCGAAGAGGACGACGCCGATGCGGCCGCAGTCGGAGAAGGCGCAGTCGCTGACGGTGAGGTTCCCGTAGCCGACGACGCCGATGCCCGTGTACTCGGCGATCGTGCGCTTGATGTGCTGGAAGGTGCAGCCGTCCACCGCCCCGGTGCCCTTGAAGCGGAGCGCCTGCGCAATGAGGTTGGCGCTGCCGTCGAAGGTCAGGTCCTGGAACGTCACGCCGGAGGCGGTGATCAGGAACCAGCCCCGGGCGTCGCCCGCGGTGCCGGTGTCCGTCGTCGAGGTGATGATGGCCCCGCCCCCGCCGCCGCGGATCGTCACCGCCTTGCTCACGGTGCAGATCCCTTCGGCATGGGAGGCCACCTGGACCTCGAGGATGTCGCCGGCCGCGGTGCCGGCATCGTCGATCGCCGCCTGGATGGTGCCGAAGAACAGGCCGGTGGTCAGGTTCTTCACGTCGGTCGCGCCGGCGATTCCGGCCACGGCCGCGGGGCGCGGGAGCGCCACCGACCCGTCCACGGGCGGCCCGGGGTCCGTCGGCGCGACCCGAGCGGGCGTCGCCGCCGCGGCGCACAGGGCCAGGCCCAGCATGGCGGTGAGGGTGAGAAGCAGCGTCTTCCTCATGGGACTCGTCCTTTCGCAGGCCGTGGCGCCGGCCGGGAGGCCGGGCGTGCGCGCGCCCGAGGGGTGGGACTCGTGCTCCGCGTCTGGACGGTGGTGCGTGCGATCCGGGGGAAATCGGGCGGCCGGCCCGGTCCGACGACCACGGAGTCGTGCTTCCTGTCGCTTTGAATCGTGGAGCGATGTCGGCTCTGACACCTCCTGCTCGTTCCTGCGCGACTCCCGCCGCGCTCCCTGCGATCTGCTCCTCAGCGGACGACGGTCACCCGGGTCCGCACCTGTCGCCCACACGCCGTGAAAACCACCGGATAGACGCCGGGCGGCACCCCGCGGTTCAGGCTGTCCCTGCCGTCCCAGGCCACCTGGCGCGGGCCGGCCGCGTACCGGCCGCGCGCGAGCGTGCGCACGGCGCGTCCGGCGATGTCGAAGACCTCCAGCCGTTGCTCCCCCGCCCGGTCCGAATCGACGACGAACGTCGTGCCGCCGCGGCACGGGTTCGGCCGCGCCGTGAGGCTCAGCCGCGGCCCCACCCCGGTGACCACCGGCACGCCCAGCGCCCCGCCGATGACGATCAGGGCGTCCACCGGGTAGGCCGGGTCCACCTTCGGGCCGGCGTTGTAGAACTGGATGCGGCGGATGCGGACCCATGTCCCGGTGACCACCTCGCGCGCCCGGAAGCGCAGCTTGTACAGCTGGCCCGGGCCGGTGAGAGAGATCCCCGCGCACATCAGGGAGTGCGCGATGGACAGCGAGTCGGCCACCGGCTTGAAAATGTGGAAGGTGGAGCCGCAGGCGCCCTTCATGAGCATGCCCTCCTGCAGCGAAGTGGGGGACGTCGGCAGGACGACGAGCGCCGTCGTGTCGTAGGCGATGACCGCCTCGTAGGCGTTGAACGCGGCGCCGGCCTCGGTGACGAACAGCTCGAGGAGGATCGTGTCGCCCGGCGCGACGTTCATCGTCGTGTCGGGCAGCAGGGCGACGTGCACGCCGTCGGCGCGGGCGGAGCCGGCCAGCAGGCCGAGGGCGGCGAGCACGAGCAGCCAGCCGCGCACGGATGCGCGGCCGCCACGGTGAATCGCCACGAAGGAGCCGTTCGGGTGATCCAAAGTCGTCTCGGGGCGGACGCGCTCGGGGACGTCCACCGACAGGGGCCGGTCGGCAGCGACGTTGCCGGCAACAAGGATGCGAGCCGGGCGGCCGCCCGTTCCCTCGATCGGGGGGCTCGGTCCCGCGGCGGGCGTGAGCCGGCGCGGAACAGGGGGAGGAACTGCCCTACAGGCTACGTCCCGTCCGGACGCGAATCAACAGCGGACTCGGCTGTATCGGACCGGAGACACGCCCCTACCGCGAGACCTCGGCCTCCCGGCCCGGCCCCACCGAGACCGAGGCGATGCGCACGCCGCTCTCCCGCTCCACCCACTCCAGGTACGCCCGGGCGGGAGCGGGCAGGTCGGACCAGCGCCGGACGCCGGTCGTCGGCGCCCGCCAGCCGGGGAAGCTCCGCCAGACGGGCTGGCAGCGCTCGAGTTCGTGCGCCGCGGCCGGGAAGCCCCGCACGGGCCGGCCGTCCCGCTCGTACGCGCTCACGGCGCGGATCTCCCCGAACCCGTCCAGCACGTCCAGCTTGGTGGCGACGAGGGCGTCCAGCCCGTTGACGCGGGCCGCGTAGCGCAGCGCGGGCAGGTCGAGCCAGCCGCAGCGCCGCGGCCGTCCGGTGGTGGCGCCGTACTCCTCGCCCGCCTCGCGCAGGCGGGCCGCCTCGGCCTCGGGCATCTCACCGGGGAACGGCCCCAGCCCGACGCGGGTCGTGTACGCCTTCGTCACGCCGATCACGTGGTCCACCACCCGCGGGCCGAGCCCGACGCCCGGCGGCGCACCGGCCGCGCCGGCGCTGGACGAGGTCACGTAGGGGTAGGTGCCGTGGTCGAGGTCGAGCAACGTGCCCTGCGCCCCCTCGAGCAGCACGTTCTTCCCGGATGCCAGCGCCTCGTGCAGCTCGAGCGGGACGTCGCACACCAGCGGCTCCAGCCAGGCGATGTCGGCGCGCCATTCCTCGAGCAGCGCCCGGCCGCTCATCCCCCGCAGCTCGGCCGCCTCCGGGAACTCCCGGCGCAGGCGCTCGAGACCGCGGTCCACGAGGGCGGCGAAGCGCCCCGGCTCGAACAGGTCGCCGACCCGCAGCCCGGTGCGCGCGGCCTTGTCGCGGTAGGCGAAGCCGATGCCGCGACCGGTCGTGCCGATCGGCTCGGGCCCACGCTCCGCCGCCGCCTCGGCGGCGCGGTGCGCGGGCAGGATCAGGTGCGCGGCCGGGCTCACGCCGAGCCGCAGGCGGACGTCGAGGCCGAGGGCCTCGAGCCGTGCGACCTCCTCGCGCAGGCGGGGCAGGTCCACGACCGTGCCGTTGCCAATCAGGCAGCGACAGTGCTCGTGCATCACCCCGGAGGGCACGAGATGCAGGACCACGTCCTGGCCGTCGCGCACGACGGTGTGGCCGGCGTTGGGGCCACCCTGGTAGCGCGCGACCACGTCGGCCGCGGCGCTCAGGGCGTCCACGATCTTGCCCTTGCCCTCGTCCCCCCACTGCGCGCCGACGACGACCGTGCAGGGCATCAGTGGGCGTACTCGGGCGGGTCCGCGTCCGGGGTCGCGGCCGCCGGTTCGGGCGCGGGCACCGCCGCCGGCCGCGTCCCGACCGGCCGTTCGAGGGCGCGCTCGAGGACCTGCTCCATGCCGTCCACGGGCACGAACTCGAGGGCCTCGCGCACGTCCTCGGGCAGTTCGGTGAGGTCCTTCTCGTTGGGCCGCGGCAGCAGGACCGTCTCGAGCCCGGCGCGGCGCGCGGCCAGGGTCTTCTCGGTGATGCCGCCCACGGCGATGATGCTGCCCCGCAGCGTCAGCTCGCCGGTCATGGCGATCTCGTGCCGCGTCGGGACGCCGGTCAGGGCGCTCACCATCGCCAGGGCGATGGCGATGCCCGCCGACGGCCCGTCCTTGGGTGTGGCCCCCTCGGGCACGTGCACGTGCACGTCGATCTCCCGGTAGAAGTGCCGGTCGAGGCCCAGCCGCTCGGCGCGCGAGCGGATCCAGGTCAGCGCCGCGTGAGCCGACTCGCGCATGACCTCGCCCAGCTTGCCGGTGAGCTGCAGGTCCCCCTTGCCGGGCAGGATGCTGACCTCGATGGTGAGCACGTCACCGCCCGCCTCGGTCCAGGCGAGGCCGTTGGCGATGCCGACGCGGTCCACGCGCTCGACCGCGAGGTCGATGTAGCGCGGCGGGCCCACGAAGCGGTGCAGGTTCGCCAGCGTGACGTTCAGCGGGCCGTCGAGCTTGCCGGCCGCCTTGCGCCGCGCCGCCTTGCGGCACAGGCCGGCAATCTCGCGCTCCAGGTTGCGCACCCCGGCCTCGCGCGTGTAGCTGCGGATGAGGGCGTTCAGCGCGGGCGCGGCGATGTGCAGGTCGTCGGGCGCCAGCCCGGCGGCCTTGACCTGCTTGGGGATGAGGAAACGCCGGGCGATCTGCACCTTCTCGTTCTCGTGGTAGCTGGGCAGCCGCAGCGTCTCCATGCGGTCCACCAGCGCCGGCGGGATGGACTGCTGCGTGTTCGCGGTGCAGAGGAACATCACCTGCGACAGGTCGAAGTCCACCTCGAGGAAGTGATCGTTGAACGTGTGGTTCTGTTCGGGGTCCAGCACCTCGAGCAGCGCCGAGGCCGGATCGCCGCGGAAGTCGGCACCGAGCTTGTCGATCTCGTCGAGCAGGAAGACCGGGTTACGCGTGCCGGCGCGGCGGATGCTCTGGATGATCCGCCCCGGCAGCGAGCCGATGTAGGTGCGGCGGTGCCCGCGGATCTCGGCCTCGTCGCGCACGCCGCCCAGCGCCACGCGCACGAAGCGCCGCCCCAGCGCCCGCGCGATCGAGCGGCCGAGCGAGGTCTTGCCCACGCCGGGCGGGCCCACCAGGCACAGGATGGGCCCCTTGTTCTTCCCGGTCAGCTTGAGCACGGCCAGGTACTCGACGATGCGCTCCTTGACCTTCGCCAGACCGTAGTGGTCCTCGTCGAGGATGGCCTCCACCTTCGCCATGTCGCCCTGGTCCCGCGACGAGCGGTTCCAGGGCAGCGCCGCCAGCCAGTCCAGGTAGTTGCGCACCACCGTGGCCTCGGGCGACATGAAGCTCATCTTCGAGAGCCGGTCCAGCTCCTTCATCGCCTTGGCCAGCACCTCGCGCGGCAGCCGCGCCTTGCGGAGCGCGGCGCCGAGCTCGTCGATCTCGCTGGCAAACTCGTTCTGGTGGCCGAGCTCCTTGCGGATCGCCTTGAGCTGCTCCTGGAGGTAGAACTCCTTCTGATTGCGGTGGACCTGGGAGCGGACCTGGCCCTCGATCTTGCGCTCGAGCTTGAGGATCTCCAGCTCGCCCTCGAGCACCTCGCCCAGCAGGCGCAGCCGCTCGGTCGGACCGGCGGCCTCGAGCAGCTGCTGCTTCTGCGGCACCTTGACCAGCAGGTGCGCCGCCAGGGTGTGGCTGAAGGCGGCCGGGTCGGAGACCGCCGCCGCGGTGGTGAGCACCTCGTCGGGGATGCGCCGGTTCAGGTGCACGTATTCGGTGAACTGCCCGAGCACGTGCCGCTGCGCCGCCTCGAGTTCTGGGCCGGCGGCCGCGGCCTCGGGCACCAGCGCCCACTTCACCGTGAAGTAGTCGGTCGCCCACAGGAAGCGGGTGACGCGGCAGCGCGCCAGCCCCTCGACCAGCACGCGCATGGTGCCGTCGGGCAGGCGAAAGAGCTGCAGGATCCGCACCAGCGCCCCCACCGCGTGCAGTTCCTCGTGCGTGGGGTCGGCCACCTCGCTGCGCGTCTGCGCGGTGACGAAGAGCATGCGGTCCTGCGCCATGGCCTTCTCGATCGCGTTGATGGAGGGCAGCCGGCCCACCAGCAGCGGGATCGTCATGCCGGGGAACACGACGAGGTCGCGCAGCGGCATCATGGGCAGCCGCTCGCGCACCTCGAAGCGGTCCTCGCCGCGGACGACGACGAGGCCGCGCGACTTCGCGGCGGGTTCCGGGGCGGACTTCGCCCGGGCGGACGGGCGGCGGGGCGTGCGTGGGCGACTGGGTGACACGAGGGCTCCTCGTCTGGGTTCGGGTACCGCGGCGCATCCTTGCGCGTGCGGGAGGACGGCGCTCCCGCGCCACGCTCGTGCGCCGGGAGATTACCGCGTGCGCCCCGTGGATGCACGCCGGGCACGGGAACGCCCGGGCCGGCGGATCCCGACCCGGGCGTTCGGCGTCCCGGGCGCGGCTACGAGGCTTCCTTGCGGCGCTTCTCCCGCTCGCCCCGGTAGGTCAGCAGCGGCGGCGCTCCGCCCTGGATGCACTCGCGCGAGATGGTGCAGCCGATGACGTCGGCGCGCGAGGGGATGTCGTACATCACCTCCAGCATGGACTCCTCGATGACCGCCCGCAGGCCGCGGGCGCCCGTGCCCCGCTTGATGGCGAGTTGGGCGATGGCGCGCAGGGCGTCCTCGGTGAAGTCCAGCTTGACTCCCTCCATCTCGAAGAAACGCTGGTACTGCTTGGTGATGGCGTTCTTCGGCTCGGTGAGGATCGAGACCAGGGAGTCCTCGTCGAGCGACTCGAGCACGCCCACCACCGGCAGGCGGCCCACCAGCTCGGGGATGAGCCCGTAGCGCAGCAGGTCCTCGGGCTCGACCAGCCGCATGAGCTCGCCGGCCATGCGCTCCTGCTTGCTGCGGATCTCGGCGCCGAAACCCAGCACCTTCTGCCCGACGCGGCGCTCGATGATCTTGTCCAGCCCGTCGAAGGCCCCGCCGCAGATGAACAGGATGTCCTTGGTGTTGACCTCGATGTACTTCTGCTGCGGGTGCTTGCGCCCGCCCTGCGGCGGCACGTTGGCGACCGTGCCCTCGAGGATCTTGAGCAGCGCCTGCTGCACGCCCTCCCCGGAGACGTCGCGGGTGATGCTCGGGTTCTCGCTCTTGCGGGAGATCTTGTCGATCTCGTCGATGTAGACGATGCCGTGCTCGGCGTTCACCAGGTTGAAGTCGGCCGACTGCAGCAGCCGCACGAGGATGTTCTCGACGTCCTCGCCGACGTAACCCGCCTCGGTCAGGCAGGTCGCGTCCACGATGGCGAACGGCACCTTGAGGAACCGCGCCAGGGTGCGGGCCAGCAGGGTCTTGCCCACGCCGGTCGGGCCGATGAGCAGGATGTTCGACTTCTCCAGCTCGACGTCGCCGTGCTGCACCGGCGAGTAGATGCGCTTGTAGTGGTTGTAGACCGCTACCGCCAGCGTCTTCTTCGCCTGGTGCTGGCCCACCACGTACTCGTCGAGCATCTTCTTGATCTCGGTGGGCTTGGGCAGCTGTCCGGCCTGGGTCGGCTGCTCGCGCTCGAGCTCCCCCTCGAGGATGTCGTTGCAGAGCTTCACGCACTCGCTGCAGATGTACACCGACGGCCCGGAGACGAGGCGGGCGACCTCGTCCTGGCCGCGCCCGCAGAACGAGCAGCGGATGGGATGGGGGGTGGCGATGCGTTTCTTCATCGGGCTCCCGTCTTCCTAACGACGCTTCTCGATGATCTCGTCGATCAGCCCGTACTCCTTCGACTCCTCGGGCGACATGAAGTAGTTGCGGTCGGTGTCCTTCGTGATCTGCTCGACGCTCCGGCCGGTGTGCTTGGCCAGGATGACGTTGAGCTGGTCACGCATCTTGACCATCTCCTTCGTGTAGATCTCGATGTCGGTGGTCTGCCCCTGGGTGCCGCCCAGCGGCTGGTGGATCATGATGCGCGCGTTGGGAAGCGCCGAGCGCTTACCCTTCGAGCCCGCCGCCAGCAGCACCGCCGCCATGCTGGCGGCCTGCCCCATGCACAGCGTGGCCACCGCCGGCTTCACGAACTGCATCGTGTCGTAGATGGCCAGGCCGGCCGAGACGTAGCCGCCCGGGCTGTGGATGTACAGGTTGATGTCGCGGTCCGGGTCCTCGCCCTCGAGGAAGATCATCTGGGCGATCACCAGGTTGGCGACCATGTCGTCGATGGGCGTGCCGATGAAGATGATGCGGTCCTTGAGCAGCCGCGAGTAGATGTCGTAGGCCCGCTCGCCGCGTCCCGTCTGTTCCACCACGATGGGAACCAGTCCCATGCCCCGCGTCCTCCCTGTTCGGTCCCGCCTCAGCGGCCGGCCGGGACGATGAGCGGCGGACCCGCCGGCTCGTCCACGATCTCGGCCTTCTCGATCAGCAGGTCCAGCGCCTTGCGTTCCCGCAACGAATCCCGCAGCGCCTCCCGGCGCTCGGCGGACTGGTAGCGCGCCCGCACGCGGGCCGCCTGCCGTGGGTCCGCCTGCGTCATGCGCTGGATCTCCCCGGCCACCTCCTCGTCGCCCACCTCGATCTTCTCCTGGCGGGCCACCGCGTCCAGCAGGACCTCCCGCTTCAGCGAGTGCTCCACGCCCGGACGGTACCGCTCTTCGAGCTGCGTGTGCAGGTCCGCGGGGACCTCGCGGCCGCCCGTCGCCTCCTCGATGACCCGCTCGAGCGTGCGCCGCGTCAGCGCCTCGGGCAGATCCAGGGGATTGCGGCGGATGAGCTCGGTCGCGACGGCCGCGTCCACCTCACGCTGCGCCCGCATGCGCTCCTCCCCTTCCAGGTTCAGACGCACGCGCGAGCGCAGCTCCTCGAGCGACTGGAGCCCGAAGACCTCACGAGCGAGGTTATCGTCCAGTTCGCGCAGCTTCTTCTCCTGGATTTTGCGGACGCTCACCAGGTAGCGGGCGCTCTTGCCGGCCAGCTCCGGGGCCGGATGATCGTCGGGATAGTGGACCTCGAGGGTCCGCTCCTGCCCCGCCTCGGCCCCCAGCAGCCCGTTCTCGAGCTCGGGCGCCACGCCCGGCGCGCCCAGCTCGATGCGCCGGTTCTTGGCCCGCGTGCCGCTCATGCGGCGGCCGTTGGCGTCCAGCCGGACCGAGTCCAGCAGCACGACGTCGCCCCGCGCGGCCGGACGCGCCAGATCGCCGAACACGGCCGAGTCCTCGCGCAGCTGCTGCAGCACCGCGTCCACCGCCGCGTCGTCCACCGGGTGCGCGTGGCGCCGCACCGGGATGCCGAGGTAGTCCTTCGCCTCGACCTCGGGACGCACCTCGACGACCGCCTCGAAGCGCAGCGGCTGGCCGGGCGTGAAGCGCAGGTTGCGCACCACCGGGGTGACGATGGGCACGAGCTTCGACTGCTCGATGGCCTCGCCGGTGATGCGGGGCACGAAGCTCTCGAGGAACTCCTGCTCCACCGCCTCGGCGAACTGCTGTCGCACCATGTCCAGCGGCACCCGTCCCTTGCGGAATCCGGGCAGGCTGGCGCGGCGCTGCAGTTGGCGCGCCACCTCCTCCAGCCGGCGGTCCACCTCCTCCACCGGGACCTCGATGTCCAGCGTGTGCTGCCAGGTACCTGTCGAACGTACCGAGAGATTCATGCGTCGGGTCTCGCTTCCGTCACGTGATGGAACGATGGGCCGGGGATTCTGCGAGAGGGGGGATTCGAACCCCCACGATGAGGCATCACTGGATCCTAAATCCAGCGCGTCTACCAGTTCCGCCACTCTCGCGCACCCCGGGCATCTCTGCGCCTCAGCGCCCCTTGAAATCGGGCGCGCGCTTTTGCAGGAAGGCGCTCGTGCCTTCCCGCATGTCCTCGGTCGTCCAGAGCAGGCCGAAGAGCGCTTGCTCGAGCCAGGAGCCTTCCTCCAGCGTGCCGTCGAGGCCCCGCTGCACGGCTTCGAGGGCGAAGCGGACCGCCACCGGTCCGCGCTTGGCGATGGCACCGGCGATCTCGAGGGCCGTCGGCAACAGCGCCTCCGGGTCGACCACGCGATTGACGAGCCCGGCCTGCAGCGCCTCGTCGGCGGTGAGGGGGTTGCCGGTCAGAATCATCTCCAGCGCGCGGCCGAGCCCGACCAGGCGCGGCAGGCGTTGCGTCGCCGCGTAGCCCGGGATGACGCCCAGCGTTACCTCCGGCACGCCCAGGCGGGCGTTGCGGCTGGCGATGCGGAAGTGGCAGCAGAGGGCCAGCTCCAGCCCCCCGCCCAATGCGTAGCCGTTGACCGCCGCGATGACCGGCTTCGGCAGGCGCGCGATGCCGTCCATGACCGACTGGCCGAGGGCCGAGAGTTCGCGCGCCCC
>JAXDBZ010000161.1:0-4118 GCA_034678345.1 Candidatus Eiseniibacteriota bacterium | reverse complement strand
CGACCAGCAGCGCGTGGACGGCGCCGCTGGGCCCGCGGGTGCGCGTGCTGCAGCGTCCGCCCGTGTGCGCGCCGTGCTTCCGACGCGACTGCCGCATCGGCTATGTCTGCCTGGAGGCGGTGACGGTGCGGGACGTACTGGACGCCTGCGAGGACCTCCTGGCGGCAACGGAGGCGGCATGAGGATCCTGGTCCACGGCGACTCGCTCCGCGGGCGGGCGGAGCGGATGGCACTGGCCGCGGCCGGACTGGCGCTGCGCGGGCACGAGGTGCGGTGGGCCGGCGACGCGGAGGGGCTCTTCGCGAGCCCGGCTCCGGCGGCGTGGACCCCCGCGGGCGGGGGACTGGCCATCGCCCGGCACCACGCGGATGTGGTCGTGGGTGGCCCGGTCCCGCTGGCCGCCGCCGCCGCCGGCTGGCTGGTCGGGGCGCGCTGCCTGGTGCTCGGCCTGGACGGCGAGGCGCTGCGGCGCTGGGGGCCGCTCGCGGAGTTCGCCTGGGGCACGCTGCACGCCTGGGGGATGATCGGGGAGGCGGATGCGGCGACCGTACACGGCACCCGGGGACTGGACGGGGAGCGTGTCGGTCTCTGGCCGGCGGTGGCGCCGCCGCCGAGCGCGGATGCGGCGCATCCGGACACCGAGGCGCTCGAGCGGCTGTGCGAGCGGGCCCTGGCGCGGCAGCGCGGAGGGGCGCCGCGGGCCGCGGTCTTCCTCGACCGCGATGGCACGATCGTCGTCGAGCGGGGCTATTTGGCCGAGGTCGGCGGGCTCGACGTGCTGCCCGGTGCGGCGGAGGGGCTGCGGCAACTGCAGGCCGCGGGCTGGGCGCTGGTGGTGGTCTCGAACCAGTCCGGCGTGGGACGGGGGCTGTTCTCGCCGGCGCGGGCCCACGAGCTCATGGCGGGCCTGCGGGTGGCGCTGCGCGCCCGGGGGGTGGAGCTGGACGGCGTGTACTTCTGTCCCCACCGCCCGGACGAAGGCTGCGGCTGCCGCAAGCCGGGCACCCGGCTGCTGGAACGGGCGGCGGCCGACCACGGGTTGCGCCTCCGCGGCTCGGTGATGGTGGGGGACAAGCTGATCGACGTCGAGACCGGACGCCGGGCCGGGGGCCGCGGCGTGCTGGTGCGCACCGGCTACGGTCGGGAGGAGGAGGCGCGGCTGGCGGCCATGGGCCCGGCGAGCGTGCCCGACCATGTGTGCGACGACCTGGCCGCGGCGGTGGAGTGGATCCTCGCCGTGGGCGAGGCGACGGACTGACGATGCGGCGGCGCGGGCCCGCTCAGCGGGCCTCGACCCGGAGGTCGTAGGCCGCGCCCGCGTCGTGGCTGCGGTAGAGGATCTCGTAGCCACGGAGCCGCAGGCGGTCGGGGGCGAGCCAGCGCGCGTCGGCCAGGTCCTCGAGGCGCGGCGGGTAGGCGCCATGCTCCCGATGGTAGAGGTCGAGCGCCATGCGCACGTCGCGCAGCCGGGCGGCGGCGAAGACGTTCGGCGTGCCGGCCGGCGCCGGCGGAGCCAGGACGTGGGCCCCCACGCGCAGCAGCGCGATCCCCAGCACCAGGAGCGCCGCGGTGACCAGCTCGCGCTGCCAGCTCGGGCGCGTCGGCCCCGCCGTGGCGGCCAGGACCGGGCCCTTCGGGGCGGGCGCCGTGCCGGGCGGGCGGTGGCCCGTCACCTCGAGCCAGCCGGCCTCCACCATGCTCTGCAGCGCCTCGTAGGTCTCGTACTCGGAGAGCGGGGCGGCGCCGGCGATCTCGGCCAGCGTGTGGCGGCCGTCCACGATGCCGAAGAGCTCGCGCTCCTCCTCGCTCAGCTCGACGTCGGGGTCGGGCAGGTCGCGCACGCCGAGGATGCGGTGCTCGTCGGGGAAGGTGGCGAGGAAGCGCCGGCGCTCGTCGGCGCGGCGCGCCACCTCCATGAGCACCCCCTCGACGCTGAGGCGCACCAGCGGGGGCTGCGTCCAGCGCCGCTGCGGGTCGAAACGGTAGGTGCCGTCCTCCCAGCGGGCCAGCGCCATCATGTCGTCGAGGATCTGGCGCTCCAGGTAACCGGCCAGTTCCTCGGCCTCGAGGTAGCGTCCGTTCAGGAGCAGGTCCTCGAGGTCGCGGCCCGATTCGCGCTGGATCGTCTGGATGCCGCGGTACTGCTCGTCGGAGAGGCGGTGGACGGTGCAGAGGAACCCCAGGAGGGGATCGTCCTTGGCGAGGCCCGGGGTGCGCGTGGAGACCACGCGACCCTCCAGCACGTACACGGTCATCGTCCTGCCGGACTGCTCGAGCATGAGGCAGCCGGTCTTCCGCTGGCTGCCGAGCAGCTGCAGGATCTCGGTGGCGGAGAAGTCGCGGAGGTTCCCCTGGAGCGCCATGGCCGTTCCTATGCCGCCAGGACCGAGCGGTCGCGGTTCGAGAGACGGATGCGGCCACGGACGGGAGCCGCCGCGGCGGCCTCCTCGACCTCGGCCCGGGCCCGCGGGGCGAGGTAGCCGAGGAAGGAGGCGGCGAAGAGCCCGATCCAGGCGCCCGCCAGCAGGAGCAGGGGCAGGCCGCGGGCCGGAACGCTCGGGCGCGCCTCGTGCCAGAAGGGTGACGCCTCGCCGAACGTGACGGCGGCGAGCGCGCCGGCGGCGCACAGCAGGAGCAGGGCCGGCACCACGCGGCGGTAGGAGAGCAGGCCGTAGCCGGGAACGAGCAGGGCGACGGCGGTCTCGACGTACCGCCGGCGGGCGCGGACCTCGCGGCGGCGCTTGTGGAGCAGCACGCGGGCGAAGTCGGGGGCGTCGGCGCGGGCCTCCGCGGCGGCGCAGTCGGGGCAGAGAGCGGTCTCGCGCCGACGGCGGGCGCAGCGGCGGCAGATGACGGCGCCGCAGTTGCTGCAGGCGCGGAGCGGGAGCGCCTGGTTCATGCGGCCGCCGAGGACGAGAGCCAGCGCCGTGAGCAGCGTGGCGGCGAGGCCGAAGCCCCAGCCGGAGCACTCGACGCACCAGCGCCACGGCGACGGGTGCGCCTCGCGGCCCGAGGCGGGCGCGGGGCGCAGCGGCAGGGCGGCCCAGAAGGAGCGCGGCGCGATCCACTGATCGACCAGGGGCAGCACGCCGTCGTCGGTCGCCTGGGTCTGGTACGACTTCACCAGATCGAAGTTGAGCGCCGAGGCGCGCGAGAGCGCGTCCGTGGCGGCATGGTAGTCGAAGCGCTGGGTGTAGATCTGGGACGCGTTGAACGGCGGGGCCGCGTTGCCCGGGTTCACGCGCCCGGCATGCTGGTAGAGCTCGAGCGCCTCGTCCTGGCGGCCCTGCATGGCCAGGACATTGCCGAGGTTGTTGAGGACGCGGTCGTCGTCGGGCCAGAGCTCGAGCGCGCGGCGGTAGCCGGTCTCGGCGGCCGCCAGGTCGCCGCCGCGCCGCGCCGTCCAGGCGGAGGCGAACTGCAGGAAGGGGTTGGATGGCTCGCGCGCGGCCAGGTCCGTCAGCCGCGCGGCGCGCTCCGGCGCGGGCGTCTCCGTGGCGACGAGCGGGACCCCGTGGAAGGGCCTCCCCGCCTCGCCCAGCGGGATGGCGAGACGCTCGAGGGAGCCGGCCGCCCACGGCATGGCGAGGACGACGGCGAACAGCCCGATCATGACGGCACGCTCCGCGCCGCGCAGGGACGGGCGCACCAGCGCCAGCAGGATCACGGTGGGCAGCGCCAGCCCGAGGCCGCAGACGAAGGGCAGGAGCAAGAGGCCCCAGGCCCACCAGCGCGCGGTGGACACGTCGCCGCCGCGCCCGACGCGCTCGGCGAGGGCGTGGCGCAGCTCCTGGTTGTGCAGGGCGACGAGAATCAGGCCGGCCGCGAGGAGGCCGAAGAAGAGCGCCAGCAGCGCGAGGTGCAGGGTGTTGCCGGCGAGCGCCAGCTGGAAGAGGAAGTCGTCGCGGGCCAGCTCGATGACGGTCGCGTACTGGAGGAGCGCCTGGCTCGGTTCGCGCAGGAGCAGCCAGGAGGCGAGCGTGAGGTGCGGCGCGACGAAGGCCGGATCGAGCTCGGCGGCGCCGCGGACGTAGCGCACGGCGTCGTCCTCCTGGCCGTTCTCGTGGAACAGGAGGCCCTGGCGGTAGAAGTGGCGTGCCTCGAGCGGCAGGGCGGCC
>JAXDBZ010000160.1:0-6417 GCA_034678345.1 Candidatus Eiseniibacteriota bacterium | reverse complement strand
TACTTCCTCTGGAACACGTAGAGGCCGAAGCCGAGCGTGTCGCGGCCCCAGTGCTCGTAGGCCTCGGCGTGGCGGCGGGCCTGCTGCCAGATGGCCTCGGCCTCCGGGTCCTCGGGGTGCTGCCGCGCGTAGTCCTCCAGCGCGCGGCAGCGCAGGCGCTCGTAGTGGTCCCACTCCTCCTCGGTGGCCACGGCCGTGCAGATGGGGACCAGACCGGCCTCCTCGCCGGCGCGCACGTTGCGCGGGTGGTCGAGCAGGTCGTCGGGGCCGAGCCCCAGGGCGGCGAGGTAATCGGGGTGGGGCCGGCGGCGCCAGAACCGCTCGCCGACGAGCATCCGGCCGTGCGGGCGCACGAGGCCACTCAGCGCCCGCAGCGTGTCGCGGTAGCCGCCGTAGGCCTCGGTGGAGCCGACGCAGAGCGCCGCGTCGAACGAATCCGGTGCGGCGTCGAAGTCGCAGGCCGGCACGGCATGGAACGCGAGGTCGCCCTGCGGGGCCCGTGCCGCGGCCCGCGCCCGGGCCTCGGCCAGCAGGTCCGCGTTCGGGTCCACGCCGACGCCGTCCGCGCCGCGGCGTTCGGCCAGCCGCACCAGCATCTCGCCCTTGCCGCACCCGACGTCGAGCACGCGCGCGCCCGGCTTGAGTTCGAGCATCGAGAGCACCTGGTCCACCTTGGCGCCGCTGAGCGGGCTGAGGAAGAGGTGGTCGCGGTGGGCGAGGGTGGTGATCCGGTGGGACCCGGTCAGGGTGGCGAGGGCGACGTCCATGTGTGCCGCATGGTGGCCGAAGCCGGGTCGCCGCGCAAGGAGGAAGCGACGGACGCGCGGCCATGCAAGGGCCGCGCCGCCGCGCCCGGCCGCGGAAACGGCCCGCGGCAGCGGAAAGCCCCCGGCCGGAGCCGGGGGCTTCCTTCCGCGCCGGAGCGGCTACTTCCCGGTCCGCAGGGTCGCCTCGACGTGCAGGTTCACCGCCACGTCGTCCCCCAGCATCACGCCGCCCTGGTCGAGGGTCTTGTTCCAGCGGATGCCGTAGTCCTGGCGGTTCAGCGTCGTGGTCGCGTCGAATCCGGCCTTGATGCCCATGTTCTGTCCGCCGATGGAGACCTCGCCCTTGCCGAGGAACTCCATGTCCAGCACGACCGTCCTCGTTACCCCGCGCATCGTCAGGTTCCCCGTGACCTTGTAGCGGTCCTTGCCCGCCGGGGCGACCTTCGTGCTCTTGAAGGTGATGGTCGGGAACGAGTCGGCGGCGAAGAAGTCGGCGCTGCGCAGGTGGGTGTCGCGCCGCTCGTTGTCGGTGAAGATGCTGGCGGTCTGGATGGTCACCTCCACGGACGAGGCCACCGGGTTCTTCTCGTCGGCGAGGATCGTGCCGCTGAACTCCTTGAAGTGACCGGGCACCTTGGAGAAGAAGTGCCGGATCGAGAAGCCGATCTGCGAGTGCACGGGATCGATGTCGTAGGCCTGCGGGGCGGCCGAGGCCGCGGTCGCCATGCCCAGCAGGGCGACCAACATGGCGGCGGTCATGCGCTTCACGGGGTGCTCTCCTTTCGGGTCGGAATGGGCCCGGCGCCCGGGGAACGACTGCGCGCGGGTCCGGAGCCGCGTGGGAGTCGGGCGCCGACCTCTGTTGGGTCGGCTGGCTGCGTTGGCCGGGGCCGGCGCCCTTCCTCCCTGCCCGCACTAGGATGAGTCCGGAGGCGGGGGGATTCGCCCGGCGGTGGCCACGGGGGCCCGGGCCGCGAGCTTGACGAGAGCCTGACCCGTCCCGGGCGCCGTTTGTGGCCGGGGGGGAGGGCCGTTAGCATCCCTGCCCCATGACCGACTTCGAGAAGACACCGCCGGAGGTGCGCGAGCTGCTGGGCAAGCGCATCGACCAGCTCGGGCTGCGGCTCGAGGGCTCGCCGGTGGAGCGCTTCGTGCACCAGCTCCACCGCGAGCTGGCGCGCAAGGGGCTGAAGCACTTCCGTCCCACCTGCTATCTCTCGGACGAGTGGGGCTGTCCCGACGGCCAGCCGGTGATCGGCGTCCCCTTCTACCTCGCCGACCCGAAGCTGGCGCGCCTCGAGCGCGAGATGAACGACCTCGAGGACGCGCGCGAGATCCTGATGTACCTGCGGCACGAGGCCGGGCACGCCTTCAACTACGCCTACCGGCTCTTCATCACGCCCGAGTGGCGCCGCATGTTCGGGCCCTTCAACCGCCGCTATCGCGACGACTACCGGCCGGTCCCGTTCAGCCGCAAGTTCGTGCGCCACATCGCCGGATGGTACGGGCAGAAGCACCCCGACGAGGACTTCGCCGAGACGTTCGCGGTATGGCTGACCCCGCGCTCGCAGTGGCGCGCCCGCTATAAGTCGTGGCCGGCGATCCGCAAGTTGCGGTATGTTGACCGTGTGGTGCGCCGGGTGCGCGCCCAGGAGCCGGTGGTCACGACCGGGGGCCTGGAGGTCCCGGCCGGGGAACTGCAGCTGACGGTGGAGCAGTACTACCGCCGGCACATGCGCCAGAACGGCGTGGCGGTGAAGGTGGCGCTCGAGGCCGACCTCAGCGACTTCTTCATCCCGCCGGGTCGCCGGCGCAAGGGCATCCGCCCGGCGTGGGAGATCGTCGAGGGGCACCGCAAGGTCCTGACCGACAAGATCACGTACTGGACGGGCGTGAAGCGCCCGGTCGTGCGCGCCCTGGTCGAGCAGATCGTGCGGACCGCGCGCGACCTCCAGCTGTTCGCGGAGACCGGCCGCGAGGCCGACTACCTCGTGGAGCTCACCGCCTACGGCACGACGCTCGCGATGAACTACCTCACGCGCCGGCGCTTCGAGCAGAAGTAGCCGGGGCGGGGCCCCGGGAAGGGGTCGCACGCGAAGGCGGGAGCGCAATGGCGAAGCTGCGGATCGGCGTGCTGTACGACTACTGGTGGGGCGAGGACGAGGAGCGCGCGGAGGGCACCCGGCCCAAGCGCAAGACCCCCGACGAGGACGTGCAGGCCGTCTACGACGCCCTCAAGGAGACCGGGCACTATCCGGTGTTCCTGCGGCTCGACGGCACGCGCGAGAGCCTGGTCGAGCTGGCCCACTCCGAGACCGACCTGATCTTCAACCTGGTCGAGTCCTTCGGCGGCGACGACACCCAGGACAGCGACGTCGCCGGCTTCCTCGAGATGCTGCACCGGCGTTTCACCGGCGCCGGCTCGCAGGGCCTGCACCTGGCACAGGACAAGGCGCTGGCCAAGAAGATCTTCGCCTTCCACGGCATCCACACGCCCTACTTCGCCACCGTCTTCCGCGGCCGCACCGAGCACGCGCAGGACATGGAGTTCCCGGTCATCGTCAAGCCGGCGGCGGAGGACGGCTCGATCGGCATCCACTTCGGCGCGGTGTGCACCTCGATCAAGGAGCTGATGGAGCGCATCGACTACATCCACGCCGAGTTCGACTCGCCGGCGCTCATCGAGGAATACATCGAGGGCCGTGAGCTCTACGTCGGCGTGCTGGGCAACGAGAAGCCCGAGGCGCTGCCGGCGGTCGAGCTGGACCTGTCCAAGCTGCCGCAGGGCGTGCCCCGGATTGCCGGCACCGAGGTGAAGTGGGAGGAGGGCACCGAGGCCTACGAGGCGACCAAGCCGTTCGTGCCCGCCGACCTCGACGAGGAACTGCAGGCCAAACTGAGCGCGACGGCGGTGCAGGCCTACCAGGCGCTCAAGCTGTGCGACTACGGGCGCATCGACTTCCGCCTCGCCGCCGACGGCGCGCTGCACGTGCTCGAGGTGAACCCGAACCCCTACCTGCTGCCCGACGCCGAGTTCGCCATGGCGGCGAAGAAGGCCGGCCGCTCGTATCCCGATCTGGTGAACGAGATCGTCGAGCTGGCTCTGGCCCGCTACCCGAACAACGGAGGCTGAGTGAGATGCGCGGCGCGACCCTGGTCTGCTGCCTGGCTGTCGGCCTGGCCTGCGTGATGGCTCCGCGCGCCCGCGCCCAGTCCGCGCCGTTCGCGGTGCGCCACCTCGAGGTGAGGGGCGAGAGCCTGCCGTACGCCGTGTGGCTGCCGCCGGGCTACGACGCCGCGCGCGCCTGGCCCTGCGTGATCTTCCTGCACGGCTCGGGCGAGAGCGGCACCGACGGGCTCAAGCCGACCCTGCAGGGCATCGGCCCGGCGCTGCTCGAACATCCCGAGCGCTGGCCGTTCGTCGTGCTCTTCCCGCAGAAGCCGAGCGAGAACGAGGAGTGGGAGGAGCACGAGGCCTTCGTGCTGAGACTGCTGAAGAGCGCGCAGAACACCTGGCGCATCGATCCCGACCGCGTCGCCCTGGCGGGGATCTCGCAGGGCGGGCACGGCGCGTGGGTGTTCGGCGCGCGGCATCCGCAGCTGTGGTCGTGCCTGGTGCCGGTGTGCGGCTACGGCCGTGCCCATACCGTGGCCACGCGGGCCTGGCGCCTGCCGGTGTGGGCGTTCCACGGGCTCCAGGACGACGTCGTGAACCCGCAGGACACGCGCGACATCGTTGCCGAGCTGGCGCGGCGCAAGCAGGCGGCCGGGCTGCCCGAGCCGAGGATGACGCTCTACCCGGATCTCAACCACGGCTGCTGGGCGACCGCCTTCGGCGAGCCCGAGCTGGCGCCGTGGATCCTCGCGCAGAAGCGGGGGAAGTAGAGCCGCCTACGCCCCGCCCGTCGGGCTCCCCGCCGCGCCCGTCTCTCCCCGCGACACCACCACCGCGGCCGCCAGGTCGCCGGTCACGTTGAGCGTGGTGCGGCACATGTCGAGAAAGCGGTCCACGCCGAGGATCATGCCGATGCCCTCGGCGGGGACGCCGACGAGCCCGAGGATCATGACCACCACGGGGATCGAGCCGGCCGGGACGCCGGCGGTGCCGATGCCGCCGAGGATGCAGATCAGCACGACCGTGATCTGCTGGGCGAGCGTGAGCGGCACGCCGTAGAACTGCGCCAGGAACAGCACGGTCACGCCCTCGAACAGGGCGGTGCCGTTCTGGTTGGCGGTCGAGCCGATGGTGAGCACGAAACGGCTCACGTGCGGCGGCAGCTTCAGCTCCTCCTCGGCGGCGAGCAGCGTCGTGGGCAGCGTCGCGTTGCTCGAGGCAGTCGAGAACGCGGTCAGCATCGGCGCGCGCACGGCGCGGAAGAAGCGCCACGGGCTCATGCGCCCGAGCCAGGCCACCGAGAGCGAGTAGACGCCGAACTGGTGGATGGCCAGCGCGAGCAGCACGACCAGCACGTAGGCGCCGAGCTGGCGCAGCACGTCGAAGCCGAGCCGGGCGGTGAGCGTGAAGAGCAGGCAGGCCACGCCCACCGGGGCGATGCGGATGACGATCTCGAGCAGGCGCATGGTGACGTCGTAGAGGCCCTCGAGCGCGCGCTCGAAGGCGCGGGCGGCGTCGGTGCGCGTGACCGCCAGGCCGATGCCGAGGAACAGGGCGAACACCATCACCGCCAGCATGTCCCCGTCGGCCATGCTCCTGACCACGTTCGAGGGGACGAGGGCGACGAAGAAGTCCATGCCGCCGAGGCCAACGGACGAGCTCGCGGCCGCCGGCACGGCCGAGGCCTGCGCCTCGAGCCGGACCTTGAGCGCGGGGGAGAGGCCCTCGCCGGGGCGCAGCGCGTTCACCAGGCCGACGCCGATGAGCACGGCGATGGCCGAGACGCCGACGGTGTAGGCGAGGGTCTTGAGACCGATGCGGCCGAGGGCGCGCAGATCGCCGAGGCCGGCCACGCCCAGCGCCAGGGCCGAGACGATGAGCGGGATCACCAGCATGAAGAGCAGCCGCAGGAAGATCCGCCCGATGGGCTCGGTCACGTACTGGACGAAACCGGCGAGCCGCGGCGAGTCGCCGGCGAGCAGGTTGGCGGCGACGCCCAGGACGATGCCGATGAGGAGGCCCGCGAGCATGCGGACCGGTAGGCCGCGGCGCATGGCGCGCAGCATAGCAGGGCGGGGGCGGAGGGGCACGAGCGAGGAGCGGGCCCGTGCAGGGCGGCGCCCATGCCGCTCGCCGGTGCGTGGGCGCGGGCGACGGGTCGGCCCGTGTCCGGCGGCGCCCGCTCACCCCGCGCGACGCGCCAACTGCCTCCCGGAGCACGCGAGTGCGTGCCGGACCCGGTCCTCGAGCGTGGCCTCCGCCATGTCGGTGCAGCACCTAGCCCACTCCCTCGCATCCTCCATCCCCATCCCGAGCCGGCGCAGCACCGGCACGACCTCCGCCGCGTGCTCGGGCAGGGGCGGCTTGCCGCGCGTCTCCCGCTTCGTCTCCATGAAGTCGCGGCCGAAGCGCTGCTCGGCGGTGTCGGCTTTGTGACCGAGGCGGCACGGCCCCGACGCGGACACGGCTCGCGGCGACGTCCTGTCGCCGCTTGTCGCCTAGGTACCTGTCGGCCGGTCGGCCTCCTGCCGCCCG
>JAXDBZ010000159.1:0-9722 GCA_034678345.1 Candidatus Eiseniibacteriota bacterium | reverse complement strand
AGCATATCAACAACAAAGCTCCACGGAGCGGAAGACCCCGTGGAGCTCGTCTCGTGGCGCGTGCGCAGGGTGAACGATGCCGCCCGCTTCCGCCGGCGTGGGTGGGCCTCAGTACGTCTCGGTCTTCTCCTTGCACTCGATCTTCATCGTGGCGAGCTCGTCGAGCACCGGTCCGTAGATGTCCCTGGTGATGGGCCGTAGCACGCCCGGGGTCTTCAGGCGCCCGCTCAGGATCAACTGCGCGCCGATGGCCGCCGGCAGCGAGACCGTGCGCGACATGGAGGAGTCGCCCCCCTTGATGCCGTAGTCCACCATGGTCGAGGTGATGTGCTCGCGCCGGCCGCTCGGGTAGGCCACCTCGAAGTCGTGGAAGAGCACGAGCAGGTCGCGCTCGCCCGGCTTGAAGGCGAGCTTCTCGAACATCTTCGTGCCGAGGACGTCCAGCGGGGACATCTTCGTGCCCTTGATGCGGGCCGCGCCGAACATGCCCAGCCACTGGAGGTTCTTCACCGGCAGGGAGTCCACCGGGATGCCGAGCTTCCGGGCCACGGCCTGGCGCAGGTCGTCCTTGGGGCGGGCCCTGAGCAGGCTCCGCATGAAGCCGGCGTAGGTCTTGCCCCTGACGTTGCGCTCGTCGAGCTCGAGCAGGCCGAGCTTGCGGAAGCTGTACATCGTGTCGCACCAGCCCATGTTGCGGAAGGTGCCGCGGAACATGGTCTTGATGCCCTTGAGCCCGTAGATGTCGATGTAGCTGATCGAGTCCCGGTTGGGGTAGGCCTCGAAGTCGCCCGCGCCCTCGACGTGCCGCAGGTGCATGTCGCGGAACAGCCGCTCGGGCGGTGTCTCGACGCGGCGGCCGTCCTGCAGGTACTGCGCGCCGTTGCGGCTGGCCATCAGGACGCCGCGCGGCGCCCAGGAGAACTTGTAGCCGAACGGGTTGTCGTTGGCCTCGGGGGCGGGGAGCCCGCCGCAGTACGAGCGGAACGACACGACCTGCCCGCGCTTCGCGCGGACGCCGTCGATGATGCGCATGGCGGACATGTGGTCGATGCCGGGGTCCACGCCGATCTCGTTCAGCACCGTGACGCCCGCGCGCTTCGCCGCGCCGTCCAGCTCCTGCATGGCCGGGGAGACGTAGGAGGTCGTCACCATGTTCTTGCGCGCGGCGATGCAGAGCCGCGCCACGACCGGATGGAACTGGGGCGGGAAGAGGCTGATCGCCAGGTCGCACTCGCGGATGAGGGCGGCGAGCTTCTTCTCGTCCTTCACGTCCAGCTCGAGCGCCCAGCCGTTCCGATGGCCCGCCACCAGCTTCGCCGCCTTGGCGACGGTGCGCGAGGCGACCGTGACCTCGTGCCCCTTGTCCATGAGGTAGTGAACCAGCGGCTTCGCGACCAGCCCGGCACCCAGAACCAGAACTCGTTTCATCGTCTTCTCCTGTGGGGTCTCCGGAGCCCGTTCCGCCCTAGGCGGCCGAGGCTTCCTGGAGTCTCTTCCTGAAGAGGGCCTCGGCCCGGGACCACACGCCGGAGCCCTGCTCGAAGTCCAGAAGGTGCTGCACGAGGAGCGAGGAGAACATCTCGCTGCTCTCGCGGGGCAGCAGCGAGGGCAGGTGGTCGATGGCCACCACGTCGAGCGGCGGCGCCTCCGCGATGCGCAGCGCCGGGGCGTCGAAGTCCGTGTGGCGGTCGTAGATGGGGATCGTGTTCGCCGGGTTGCTGATGTCGCAGGTCACGTCCACCAGGGCGGTGAGCCGCCGCGGCCGGGACAGCATCTCGCGCGTGATGAAGGGCGGGATGTGGGACGAGACGAACACGGCGTTGATGAAGAGGTCGTGGTCGAGGATCTCGGCGAACGGCCCGCCGCGGGAGGTCTCGGCCAGGTCCCACTCGGTGGCCGCGAGGCCGCACATCGCGAGCATCTCGGCCGCACCGGTGCCGCAGCGCCCCTTCGCCCCCACGATGATGGGCCGCGGCTTCGGCGCGCCGGCGGCCATGGCCCGCCGCAGCGACTCGGTGGCGTGCTCGGCCATGGCCTTCTGGCTGGGGAACGAACGCACGGCCGGCAGCGGCTCGCCCGGGTGGAGCTGCTGGTGGCTCCAGAGCTCGACCCCGAGGGCGGCGCCCACGACGCCGGCCCAGTGGCCGAAGGCGACGACCCGGCGGCCGGACTCGTCGGTGAGGTACTCGAGATCGAGCAGGGTGCCCTTGCCCTCGCCGAAGCGGCCGAGGACCTGCTTCCAGCCCTGCTGGTACTTGTAGACGTGCGCGAAGTAGATGTGCCGGTGGACGAGCGGCCACGAGGCCTCGGCCAGCTCCTTGAGCCCGAGCACGACCGTGCCGGCGGGGGCCTCCCGCCAGGCGTGGCTGGGCGCGGTCCGGCAGCCGGCGCGCAGGTACTCCTCCAGCTGGAAGGCCCGGCGCGGGTCGGGCTCGACGGTGACCGCGTGCCCCGCCGCCAGCAGCCGGGCGGCGTCGGCGGGCACGAGCGGAGCGCGCTCCTCCAGGGCCTTGTCTTCGGCGCGAAGCCAGAAATGGACGCTCATCGTATGGGGTTCCTCGGAGCGTCACCCGGCCGCACGGGGCGCCGGAGCACCGCCGCGCCGCCGGGTGCGCGCGTCGCCGTGGCTAGGGGTTCGGCGTCTTCTCGACCGCCGTCTTGAGGATGGCGAGCGCCTCGTCCACCTCGCCGGCGGTGGTGTCGAGCGGCGGGCGGAAGCGCAGGCTCGCCGGTCCGCAGCCCAGGATCATCAGGCCGTCGCGATAGGCCTGCTCCTGCACGGCGTCGCGCAGCGCGGGGCTGGCGAACTCGATCGCGCACATCAGGCCGCGGCCGCGCGCGCTCGACAGCCGGTCGGGGCGCCAGGCGGCCAGCGCCTCGAGGCCCTGCAGCAGGTACTGGCCGACGCGGTCGGCGTGCTCGACCAGCTTCTCCTCCTCGATGATCTCGAGGTAGCGCTGGGCCCGCACCATGTCCACCAGGTTGCCGCCCCAGGTCGAGTTGAGCCGGCTCGACACGGTGAACACGTTCTCGGGCTCCTCGTCGATGCGCGGGCCGGCCATCATGCCGCAGACCTGCATCTTCTTGCCGAAGGCGAGCAGGTCGGGCTCGAACCCGAAGTGCTCGTGCGCCCACATGCGGCCGGTGAGGCCGACGCCGGTCTGCACCTCGTCCACCGCGAACAGCGCGTCGTTCTCGTGCGTCAGGTCGCACAGCGCGCGCAGGAACTCGCCGCGGAAGTGATTGTCGCCGCCCTCGGCCTGGATGGGCTCGATGATCACGCAGGCGATGTCGTCGCCGCGCTCGCGGAACGCGGCCTTCACCTGCGCCAGCGCCGCGGCCTCGGCCTGCTCGATGCGCGCGGTCTCCGCGGCGTCCACCGGGAAGCGCAGCTTGGGATTGTCGATGCGCGGCCAGTCGAACTTCGTGAAGTACTGGTGCTTGCGCGGATCGGCGGTGTTCGTCAGCGACAGGGTGTAGCCGGTGCGGCCGTGGAAGGCCTCGCGGAAGTGCACGACCTGGTGGCCCCGCTCCTCCCTGGCGCCCTTGCGGAAGTTGCGGCGCACCTTCCAGTCGAAGGCCGTCTTGAGCGCGTTCTCGATGCCGAGCGCGCCGCCGGCGACGAAGAAGGCGTGCGGCAGGTAGCCGGGCTGGGCGAGACGGCCGAACGTCTCCACGAACTCGGCCATCTCGACGGTGTAGATGTCCGAGTTGGTGGGGTTGGCCAGCGCCGCGCGCTGCAGCCGCGCCAGGAACTCGGCGTCCTTCATGCGCGGGTGGTTCAGGCCCACCGGCAGGGTGGCGAAGCACGAGAACATGTCGAGGATCCAGCGGCCGCTGCGCGCGTCCCACAGGCGGCGGCCCTGGCTCTTGTCGAGGTCGAGCACCATGTCGAAGCCGTCGGCCAGCATGTGGCGGCCGAGGATTTCGTGCACCTGGGCCGGCGCGACCGGCGTACGGTGGGTCGTGTGGGTCATCGGATTCTCCTTACGCGCCGGTGGCGACGTAGCTCTCTTCCTTCACCGTCGAGAGGACCATCACGGTCCGCGTCTGGCGCACGCCCTGCAGGCCGTTGAGCTGGCTGATGACCAGCCGCTGCAGCGACTCCATGTCGCTCAGCCGCACCTTGAGCAGCACCGAGAACTCGCCGGTGATGTGATGGCATTCCTGGACCTCGTCGAGGTCGAGGATGCGCTTCAGGAACGGATCTTCGTACCGCGGGTGCTCGAGGAAGACCTCGATGAACGCGGTGACCTGCATGCCGACCGCCTTGGGGTCCACGAGGGCGGTGAAGCGGCGGATCACCCCGGCCTGCTCGAGCTTCTTCAGCCGCTCGTTGACGGCCGCGGTGGACAGCCCGACGGTCTTGGCGATGAGCGCCTGGCTCATCTTGCCGTCGCGCTGGACGAGCCCGAGGATGCGACGATCCTTAGCGTCCAGCTCCTGGTGACTTTTCGCTCGGTTGGCCATGCTGGTAGTATACGTTCGGAAACAGCGTGCGGCAACTGTAGGACGTTCGGAATCGCGGCACATGCGTGCAGTCGGCCGGGGCCCCGCGCGCTGACTCGGCAGGACGCCGCTAACGCGCACGGGCGCAAGGGGCAGGGCCGCCCCGACGCTTCGCTACTCCCCCGCCGCGACCCCGCGGCCGAAGGCCACTTGACCGCCTGTCGGCGGCTGCCGATAATCCGCGTCGTCGACACCAGTTGGGCTCCCGCGGGAGCTCGCTGGCCCCCCCGGGGTTGCGACCCCGGGGGTTTCTTTTTCGGGGGACGTCGGGCGGAAGGGAACGATGGGAAGGGTGACGTTCCTGGTGGACGGCTTCAACCTGTACCACTCGCTGGAGCGAGCCAGCGCCGACCTGCGAGGAGCAGGAACGAAGTGGCTCGATCTGACGGCGTTGTGCCGGACCTTCCTCTACCAGATCGGGGGCGGAGCCGAGTTGGAGCAGGTGGTCTACTTCTCCGCCCTCGCCGATCACGTCGAGCAGGACAAGCCCAGCGCCGTGGAGCGGCACCGTGCGTACATCGCCGCGCTCCGCGGCTCCGGTGTCCAAGTCGAGCTGGGCACGTTCAAGAAGAAATGGCGCCGGTGCCCGGCCTGTGGCCAACGCATCCTGTTCCACGAGGAGAAGGAGACGGACGTCGCCATCGCGGTGCGCCTGCTCGAGCTGTTCCGCGAGGACCGCTGCGACGCGGCGGTAATCGTCTCGGCCGACAGCGACCTGGCTCCGGCCGTTCGCGCGGCCGCACGCGGCTTCCCGGCGAAGCCCGTGTACTGCTGCTTCCCGTACGCGCGGGGGACGACCGAGCTTCGCACGCTGGCCCGCAGGTGCTTCCGGATCCGCAAGGAACGCTACGCCGACCACCAGTTGCGGGATCCGGTCGTGCTGCCGGACGGAACCAGGATCGCGAAGCCCGCCTCCTGGTGAACGACGCCGCTTACTCCCCCGCCGCGACCCCGCGGCCGAAGGCCACCACGACGGCGGCATCGCTGAGGTCGTCCAGCAGCAGGTCGGGCTCGC
Source organism: Candidatus Eiseniibacteriota bacterium (assembly GCA_034678345.1). Classification (GTDB taxonomy): domain Bacteria; phylum Eisenbacteria; class RBG-16-71-46; order RBG-16-71-46; family RBG-16-71-46; genus JANXPZ01. Next base: position 4,198 of record JAXDBZ010000159.1, on the reverse strand, counting down.
TTTGCGCCAGCTCCGTGGCCGGCGTGCCGCCGGTGGCCACCGCAACCACGCGCGCCCCGGCCGCGCGGGCGCAGGCGACGTCGTGCTCGGTGTCGCCGACGACGATGCACCGCCCGGGCGGCACGCCGTAGTCGCGCCCGATCCGGCGCACCAGCGCGCGGGCCAGCGCGTCGCGGTCGGCGGCCATCTCGCCGTAGCCGCCGAAGGCGAAGCGGTCGGCCAGCCCGAAGTGGCCGAGCTTGATGCGCGCCATCTCCGTCATGTTGCCGGTGAGCAGGCCCGCCACCCAGTCGGGCTCGGCGGCGATGGCGTCGAGCAGCTCGGTCACGCCGGTCATCATCCGCCCGCGTCCGGGCGCGAGCAGGCGGCGCATGTGGCCGAAGACGAGGTCCCAGAAGCGGGCCTCCTCCTCGTGCGTGAGGCGGCGGCGGTGCTTGCGCAGGATGTCGGCGAGGATCAGGGGCTCGATGCGTCCGGCGAAGCCGATGTCCTTCAGGTCGTCGGCGACGCCGAGGTGGTCGCGCACGGCGCAGGCGAAGGCCTCGCGCGCGGCCCCCTCGGTGAGCAGCAGGGTGCCGTCCACGTCGAACAGCCACGCCAGGCGGACGGCGCCCACGCCCGCGTGCCTCAGTCGAGCGCGAAGGGGAAGGTCGTCGCCATCGTGACCACGCGGCGCTCGCGGATGGAGCGCTGCGCGGCCAGCAGCGCCTGCGCCGCCACCACGAACGACTCGGTCTCGTCCGTGGCGCCGGGCCGCCGCGCGAACTGCGCCAGCATGCGCTCGAGCATCGGCTTCTGCCCGAGGTCGGGCTGCAGGTTCACGATGCGGCGCTCGCGGCCGCCGCGCAGCTCGAGGCGGCGGAAGCCGGCGATGCGCGCCGAGCGGCCGCCGCCCAGCACGTCCACCCACTCGCGCTCGAAGCCGGCCTGGCTGCCGCAGGTGTAGTGCACGACGCCGATGCCGCCGCTGGCGAAGCGCAGGGTGATGGCCCAGCTCTCCTCGCGGTGACCGGGATCGGGCGTGGCCACGGCGTGCACCTCGACCGGCAGGCTCTGCGCGAAGTGGCAGGCGAGGTCGATGAAGTGGCAGGCGTCGCCGAACAGCACGCCGCCGCCCTCGGCCGGGTCCTGGTACCAGCTGTCGGCGGGGACGCCGGCCGAGCGCACGGTGACGGTGACCTGGCGCACCGGCACGCCGGCGAAGTGCTCAAGCGCCCGCTGGCTGAGCGGCGCGTAGCGGCGGGTGTGCCCCAGCCACAGCGTCGGTCCGCCCTCGCCGCGCGCCGCCAGCGCCTCGAGCACCGGGGCGAGCTGCTCGTCGCTCATCGCCAGCGGCTTCTCGACGTACACGTGCTTGCCGGCGCGCAGCGCCGCGGCGGCGTAGCGCGCGTGGCTGTCGTGCCGGGTGGCGACCATGACGGCGCCGATCTGCGGGTCGGCCAGCAGCTGGGCCGCGTCGGTGGTGGCGTAGCGCGCGCCGTAGCGGCGCGCCAGCGCCTCGGCGTTGGCGCCGCGCGCGGTGCAGAAGGCCTCGATCCCGACGCCGCCGAGCCCGGGCAGGTGCGGCAGGATCATGGACTTGGCGTAGTTGCCGGCGCCGATGACGCCGAGCCGCACCGGACCGGCCGGGGCCGCGGCCGGGAAGCGCACGGTGCGCGGCTCGGCCACCGGCACCGCGGCGTCGGCCTGCGGGTACTCGAGCACGATGCCCACGGCGGAGGCGAGCGTGCCGTCGGCGAGGCCGTCGAAGACGGTCTTCGCCTCGGCGAAGGGGAAGCGGTGCGTGATCAGGCGCCCGAGGTCGAGGCGCCCCTGCGCGATCAGGTCGAGGAACGCCGCCATGTTGCGGTTGGCGGACCAGCGCACGTAGCCGGCCGGGTAATCCCTGCCGCGCAGGAAGTAGTCCATGTCGAAGATGCCGGGGCCCATCGCCCGGCTGAAGAGGAAGTCCACCTCCTTGGCGAACCAGGTGCGCCAGTCCAGCTCGATGTGCGTGTTGCCGAGGCAGACGACCCGGCCGCGCTCGCGCGACAGGGCAACCGCCATTTCGATCGGGCCGGCGTCCTTGACCGCGGTCGTCACCATCACCGCGTCCACACCCTGCCCGCCGCTCGCGCGCAGCGCGTGGACGAGCACCTCCTCCAGGTCGGGCGCACAGGCCGCCTCGGCGCCGTTCTCGAGCGCGAGCTGGCGTTTGGTGGCGTCGGGGTCCACGCCGACGACGCGGCAGCCGTTGGCGCGGCAGAGCTGCACGAGGAACTGCCCGAGCAGGCCGAGGCCGATGACCGCGACGGTCTCGCCCAGCTCGAGCCGGGCCTGGCGCACGCCCTGCAGGGCGATGGCGCCGACCGCGGTGCTGCTGGCGTGGTCGAGGCCGACCCCGGCCGGCACCGCCACCGCCAGGTTGCGCGGGATGGCGTTGTACTCGGAGTGGGTGGCGATGCCCTCGCCAATGCAGGCGACGCGGTCGCCGACCCGGAACTCCTCCACCTGCGCGCCCACGTCCACGACCGTACCGGCGAGGCTGTAGCCCAGCGTGGTGGGCGCCTTGAGGCGCTCCTGCACCTTGCGCACGGTGGGCATCAGGCCCTGCTCCTTGAGCGTGTTGAGCACCTGCCTGACCTGGTCGGGGCGCTCGGCGGCCTTCTCGGCCAGGTTCATGCGGGCCTGGGTGACCTTCATCTTCTCCGTGCCGACGCTGACGAAGGAGTAGTGCGTCCGCACCAGGATCTCGACCGGTCCGACCGGGGGCATGGGCACGTCGCTCATGTCGAGCGCGCCGTTCCTGAGGTTCTGACGGATCTGCTTCAACGCTCCCTCCTGTCGAGACGGACGGCGCCCAGCGCGGGAACCGCGCCGCGGGACGCTCCCCAACCGATCGCGGCCGTCCATGGTAGAGCCTCCGGGCGGCGCTGTCGAAGGGCCCGGGCCGCGGCCCGGCCCGCGCCGCACCCGCCGCCGTGCACGATGCAACGGCGCGCCACGGCGGTCGCCGGGGCCGCGCTCCCGCCCGGTGACCGGGGCGCGGCGGCCGTGCTAGCATGGAGTGTCCTGGCCCGTCCGCCATCACCCGGGAGAGCCTCCGCTAGCCGCGATGCCCGAGTCCAGCCGCCCCGTTCGCCGCCCGCGCGTGCTCGTCGTGGGCCCGCTGCCGCCACCGCTCGGAGGGGTGCAGCTCATGGTCGAGATGCTGACCGGTTCGAGCCTCTCCCGCGACTACGAGCTGCGGGTGGTGAACACCTCGAAGGGCGTGCTGCGCTGGGCGGTCGAGAAGCGCACCTGGCGCACCGTGCCCTGCTTCTTCCGCGACGTGGCGGCGCTGCTCGCCGCGCTGGCGGGATTCCGGCCCGACCTGGTCGTCGTGCACGCGGCCCCCAGCGTTTCGTTCCTGCGCGACTGGGTGTTCATGGCGCTGGCGCGCCTCGCCGGGTGCCGCGTCGTCTGCCACTACCACGGCACCCTGCACACCCGCTTCCCCTCGGCCCGCACGCGCTTCGGCCGCACCGCCGGGCGCCTGCTCATGGCCGCGGCACACCGGGTGATCGTGCTCGGGCCGACCTACCGCGACGGCTTCCGCGACGCCTGGCGGCGCGACGACGTGGAATGGTCGCCCAACGTGACCGACGTGGCGCTGTTCCGCGAGGCGGAGAGGTCGCCGGCGGCGCCGTGGCTGGCCGACGGCGAGCGCGGCGTGCTGTTCATGGGCCGGCTGTCGCGGCCCAAGGGGATCTGGGACCTGTTCGACGCCATCCCGGCGGTGCTGGCCCGCCACCCCGAGGCGCGCTTCCTGCTGTGCGGGGTGGCCGAGAACGACGCGCAGGAGCCGGTGCTGCGCGCCGAGGTGGCGCGCCGCGGCTACTCCGGGCGGGTGACGTTCCTCGGCTCGCGCGAGGGCCTGGAGAAGGCGCGCGTCTGGCTCTCGGCCAGCGTGTACGTCTCGCCCACCTGGACCGAGGCCTTCCCGCTGGTGGTGCCCGAGGCGATGGCTGCCGGCGTGCCGCTGGTCATCACCGCGGTCGGCGCCATCCCCGACCACGTGCACGACGGCGAGGACGGCTTCCTCGTGCCGCCGCGCGACCCGGCGGCGCTGGCCGCGGCGGTGAACCGCCTGCTCGACGACGAGCCGCTGCGCCGCCGCATGGCGACACGCCTGCGCGAGCGCGCCGCGCGCGAGTTCGACATCGAGGTGGGCGCGGCC
>JAXDBZ010000158.1:0-7349 GCA_034678345.1 Candidatus Eiseniibacteriota bacterium | reverse complement strand
GGCCGCGCGCGAGGTCCACCCGTGAGGCGGCGCCTGCTTCTGCTATGTTACTTCTACCCACCGCTGGGCGGAGGTGGAGTGCAGCGCGTCCTCGGCTTCACGCGCTGGCTGCCGGAGCACGGCTGGGATTGCACGGTGGTGTGCGCGGGGCCGGAGGACTACTGGGTGAGGGACGACACGCTCGAGCGACAGGTCCCGCCGGAGACCGAGGTGATCCGCGTCCGCGGCGGCAGCGCGCTGTCGGCATGGCTGCGCCTGCGCGGGGGCGGTGGTGGGGGCGGCCGGCGCTCCGGGCCGGTCTTCCACGGCCTGCGCTCGCTCGCCGACTGGTGGCTGCTGCCCGACTCCTACGTGGGCTGGGCGGCGCGGGCGCGTCGCGTCGCCGCGGCCCGCCTGGCGCGCGGCGACGTGTCCGTCGTGCTCTCGAGCTCGCCGCCCGACAGCGTGCATCTCGCGGCGCGGCCGCTCGCCCGGCGGTTCCGGCTGCCCTGGGTGGCCGACTTCCGCGATCCGTGGATCGGCCTGCATCGCCGGCGCCCACCCTCCGGGTGGCACGCGGCGCGGCAGCGCGGCATGGAGCGCGGCGTGCTCTCGGCCGCGGACCTCGTGCTGGTGACCTCCCGCACCCACGCCGCCGCCCTGGCGGACGATCCGGCCGCGGCCGGCCGGCGCGTGGAGTTCCTGCCCAACGGTTTCGAGCCCGGGGCCGGCGGGGTGGAGGCGGCGCGCGACCCGGAGCACTTCCTCATCGCCTTCACCGGCACGCTGACGCTGACGCCGGACGTGGAGACGCTGCTCGAGGCGCTGCACGAGTTGCTGGCGCGCCGCCCCGAGGCGCGCCGCCGCATCCGCGCGCGCCTGGCCGGGGCGTACCAGGAGGAGTACCTCGACCGGGCGCTGGCGCTCGGTCTCAAGGGCATCGTGGACTTCCCGGGCCCGGTCACACACGCGGAGGCGCGCGCCCTGCAGCGCGCGGCCGACGCCCTCGTCGTGTGGAAGCCGGTGGGCTGCGACGCCGCCATCCCGGCCAAGGTCTACGAGTACCTGGACACCGGCCGGCCGATCCTGGCCCTCCTGCCGGACGACGAGGCCGGCCGCCTGGTGAGCGCGGCGGGCGGACGGCGCGTGCCGCCCGGGGACCGGTCGGCGCTGGCCGCGGAGATCGAGAGCCTCTACCTGGCCTGGCGGGAGGGCCGCGCCGCGCCGCCGGCGCCGCCGCCCGCCTGGCTCGCCGGGCACTCGCGCGAGCGTCTCGCCGGCCGGCTGGCGGGACTGCTCGACGGGCTGGCGGAACGCGGTCCGACGGCGCGCCCCGCGACCGGCGGGGAAGGGGGCGCGCGGTGATCTTCACCGTCTTCGGCCGGGTCGGACCGCTGTCGCGGGTCGAGCGGGCGGGGCTCGTCGCGGGCCTGCTGCTCGCCGCCGCGCTCATGTGGCCGCTGCAGGACTACGTGACCGACGACACCTTCATCCACCTGCAGTACGCGCGGAACCTCGCCGAGGGCCGCGGCCTCGTCTTCAATCCCGGCGAGCGCGTCTACGGCTGCACCAGCCCGCTGTGGGTCACGCTGCTGGCCGACGGCATCGCGCTCGGCTTCGACGGGCTGCAGACGGCGCGCGTGCTCGGGGCGCTCGCCACGCTGTGGTCGGTCGTGCTCTTCCTGCAGCTCATGCGGCGCAACCTGAAGACGCCGGCGGTGCGGGCGGCGGCCACGGTGGCGTGGGCGGGGCACGCCTGGATGCTGCGCTGGTCGCTGTCGGGCATGGAGACGCCGCTCGTGGTGGCGCTCACGCTGGCGGGCTTCGTGGCCTTCACCGAGGGCAAGGAGTGGGGCGCGCGGCCGGTGCGGACCGGGGCGCTGTGGGCGCTGGCGGCGCTGGCGCGGCCCGAGGCGGCGCTGCTGCTCGTGCTCTGGGGCGCGTTCCTGCTCGTGGACGCCGACGGCCGCGCCGGCCTGCGGCGGCTGGTGTTCGGCGCGCTGCCGCCGCTGCTCATCTACGGCTCCTGGCTGCTGTTCGCCGGGTTCTACTTCGGTTCCTTCCTGCCGCAGACGCTGGTGGCCAAGGCGGCGGGGCCCGTCGGGCTCGTGGCGCACCTCGAGAACCTGTGGCGGCAGGTGCGCATCGTCGGCGCCACCGACGGCATCATGGCCGCGGTGCTGGTGGCGGCGCTGGTGATCGGCCGGCGGTCGGTGTGGACGTGGCGCCCGACGACGCAGCGGGCGCAGCGCCTGCTGCCGTGGGTCTGGATCGTCGCCGTGCCGCTGCTCTACGTGGCCCGCGGCGTACCGGTGCTCTCGCGCTACCTGCTGCCGCTCCTGCCGGTGCTGAGCTGGCTGGCGTGGCGGGCGGGGGAGTGCTGGAGCCTGGCGGCGCCGGCGGGCGCGCCGGTGGACGCGGCCCATGCGCCGACACCCCGCGCGTCGCGCCGCACGGTGGTGCTGGCCACGGCGCTGGCGGCGCTGGTGCTCGCCCAGAACCTCGCCGTGTACCGCGGCGCCGTGCTGCCGCAGGTGCGGTCGTTCAGCGCCGGCCTGCAGGCGAGCCTGATCCCGATGGGGCGGTGGCTCGAGCGGCACACGCCGCCGGGCAGCATGGTCGCGACCCCCGACATCGGCGCGCTCGGCTACTTCGGCCGCCGGCCCATCCTCGACCTCGGCGGCCTCGTCACGCCGCAGATGGTGCCCTTCCTGCTGCGCGAGTCGCCGGAGGAGGCCGTCGCCCAGTTCGACTTCGCCGCCTTCGCCCGTCCCGCCTACATCGTGGATCGCGGACCGCGGCCCGACGACCTGCGGCAGCGCAGCCGCTTCGCACCGGCGCTCCGGCCGCTGCGTCTCGCCAGCGTGCCCAACCTGGGCATCGCGCGGCCGACGCCGGCCTACTACACCCTCTACCGGGTGGACTGGGCGGTGGCCGACTCCATCGCGAGGCAGTCCGAGGCGACAGCCCGTTCTTTCTGAACGTGCACGTCTGTGCAGTCGGACGCGGCCAGGAAGATGCGTCTCGGGCGATAAATTCTTTTGACTTCGATGCCAGCGACACCTACTCTGCGCCAGTCGTGGGATGAAGAGGTGTCACGCGGCATCGAATGGCGAGCACGAGGCAAACGAAGGGACCGGGAGATGGCGGCGTTCTACGGTACCGAGAGAGGCAAGCTCGACGCGAAGCGGCGTCTGAGCATTCCCGTCTCGCTGCGCCGCGACTCCTCGTCGAAGAAGACCCACGACCGTTTCTTCCTGAAGTACGGCAGCGAGCGCTGCCTGCAGCTCTACTCCGTCGAGGACTGGCACACGATGGAGGAGAAGCTGAGCCGGCTGCTGAAGGGCGACCGCGAGGACCGTGACTTCGTGTTCAAGTTCCTCGAGGACGCCTGTTGGGTGACGGTGGACGCCCAGGGAAGGATCACGATCCCATCGTCGCTGCAGGACCGCGCAGGTCTCGGCACGGATGTCGTACTGCGCGGGGTCATCGGCTACATCGCGATCTGGAGCGCTTCGACGTACGACCAGAAGAAGGCCGTGCTGTCCGACGACGCGCTCGCCCGCCTCGAGACCTCGAAGCTCAGGGACTGAACCATGGTCGCGCGACCGCAGGGCGACGAGCAGCGGATCGCCGTGGCGCTCAACCTCGAGCTGAGCGCCGGCCGGCACGGGGCCTCGGCCCGCATCGAGCTGCGCGAACGCGCCGCGGGCCGCGTCGTCCACCTCGCCCTGCGCGGCTGGCTCGACCGCATCGCCGTGCTGCGCCTCGGCCGCACGCTGGACGAGCTGGGCGAGCGCGGCATCGAGCAGCTGCTGCTCGACTGCGCGCAGGTGCGCCACATCGACTACCGCGCGGTGCCGCTGCTGGCGGAGGCCCTCGACCGCTTCGAGAGCCGCGCGGGCGGCGCCGTGGTCTGCGGGCTGTCGGCCTACCTGCGCGACCTGTTCCGCCTCGCCGGGTGCGAGGCGCGCCTGCGCTGCTGGCCCTCGGCGGCGGATCTGCTGGCGGCCCCGGCCGGGACCGTGTCGGGCCGTGAGTACGCGTCATGAGCCGGTCCTGCTCGCCGAGACCCTGGGCTGGCTGCGCAACGGCCCCGGGCTCTACCTGGACGCGACGCTGGGGGACGGCGGTCACGCCGAAGCGCTGCTCGACGCCGAGTCCGGCGCGCGGCTGCTCGGTTGCGACCGCGATCCCGCCGCGCTGGCGGAAGCCGCCCGGCGGCTGACGAGATTCGGGACGCGCGTGCGCCTCGCCCACGCGACGTTCCGGGAGGTGCCGGACGCGCTGACCGCGGCCGGAGGCGAGAGGTTGGTTGGAGCTCTGTTCGACCTCGGCCTGTCGTCGAGGCAGATCGACGACGCGGCGAGGGGGATGAGCTTCACACAGGACGGGCCGCTCGATCTACGGATGGATCCCTCGCGCGGCGGGACGTGCGCGGAGCGGCTGCGGCAGGTGGAGGAGGAGGAGCTGGGCGCCGTGCTGCGAGAGCACGGTGACGTGACTGGGGCCCGGGCACTCGCGCGGGCCCTGGTCACCGAGGCCCGGCAGGGTGGCCTGGCGACCACCCGGGCGCTGCGGGAGGCGATCGACCGCGCGTCCGGCGGGAGCCCCCACCCGCGGCGGTACGCGCAGGTGTTCCAGGCGCTGCGCATCTGGGTGAACGGCGAGGCCGCGGACCTGGACGCGGCGCTGGAGTGGTTGCCGGAGCGGATGGCTCCGGGCGGGGTGGTGGTCACGCTGGCCTACCACTCCGGCGAGGATCGAAGGATCAAGCGGGCGCTGCGCGGCCCGGTCGGTACACGGTTCGCGCGGCGGCTGCCGGAGATACCCGGGGCGCGGCCTCCCGAGAGGCCGTGGGAGGAGCTCACACGGAGGGTGGTGACGCCCTCGCCTGCCGAGACGGCACGGAACCCGCGGGCGCGCAGCGCCCGGCTCCGCGCCTTCCGGAGAGTCGGAGCATGAACACGGACGTTCGTCGATCAGCGGCAAGGTGGCGCGTCCCCGAACGGCGCGCGCTGCGGCCCGAGTGGTGGGGGATCGCTCTGGCCGTGGTCGGGATGCTCCTGGTCGAGGTGTGGCAGAGCTCGCGCATGGCGGAGCTCTGCTTCGACCTCGCCCGCAACCGCACGGAGGTCCAGCAGGCGCAGGCGCGGCTCGAGTACCTGCAGGCCGAACTGGACCGCCGTACCACCCTCGCGAACCTCGCCCCGCAGGCAGGGCTGCTGGGGCTGGTTCCAGCCGACGACGAGCAGGTGGTCCAGCTGCCGCCGGAGTACCTGGCGGCGGCGGACCATCGGGCGGGGCGGGATCCCCGTCCGACGCTGGCGTGGGCGGAAAGGGTCTCCCGCGTCCTCGTGCCGGAAGCCACGGCCCGCGGCCGCGATCGCACGAACTGACAGTCGCCATAGGAGTGGCCGGCCCCATGGACCGGCCGCACCACCGCACCGCGCTTGTGGAGGCCCGGCGGTCTGCGTGAACCGCCGTTCCACGGAGGGAAGGAGTTGGCCCACAGGGAAATGCGCAGGAGTCGGGTGCTGGTGGCTGCGGCCGGTCTCTTTCTCGGCCTGGCGATCCTGTGGTTGCGCGTGGGCTGGCTGCAGGTCGTGCAGCACGCCCACTACGCCGGCCGCGCGGAGCTCAACCAGGAGCAGCGCGTGCTGGTGCGCCCGGTGCGCGGCGAGATCCTCGACCGCCACGGGCGGCCCCTGGCGCGCGACCTGATGACCGTGTCGGTCTCGGCCGCGCCGCGCGAGATGCGGAATCCGGCGGCGGTGGCCCGCGGCCTGGCGAAGCTGCTGCACCTCGACGCCCGCCGGCTGAACGCCCAGTTCCGCGCGCACCCGCGCTTCGTCTGGGTGGCCCGTCGCCTGCCTCCCGCCGTGGGCGAGGAGGTGGCCAGGCGCAACTGGCGCGGCGTCCACCTGTCGGTGGAGACGCAGCGCGACTACACGCTGGGCGCGGCCGCCTGCGAGATCGTCGGCCGGACCGACCTGGACAACACGGGCGTGGACGGGCTCGAGCTGCAGCTCGACGGGGAGCTGCGGGGCCGGCCGGGCTGGTCCACCCTCTTCCGGGTCGGCAGCCGGCGGACCGTCGGCCTGCCGCGCGGGCTGCGCCGCGCCCCCACCGACGGCAACGTCGCCGTGCTGACGCTCGACGCCGACCTGCAGGGCATCGTCGAGCACCACCTGCGCCGCGCCGTGGACTCGCTGCGCGCGGTGCGCGGCTTCGCGCTGTTCCTCGACCCGCGCACGGGCGAGATCATGGCCTCGGTCTGCGTGCCGCACCTGCCGCCGGGCAGGGCGCGCAACTGGCCCTTCACCGACCAGTACGAGCCCGGTTCCACGTTCAAGATGGTCGTGGCCGGCACGGCGCTGGAGGAGGAGCTGGCGCGCCCCGGTCAGTACTTCGCCTCGGGGCGGGGCCGCGTCCAGGTGGCGCCCGACTGCCGCTTCAGCGACAGCCACGCCGACGACGGCTTCACCTTCCGCGACGCCGTGCGCTACTCGAGCAACATCGTCATGGGCAAGCTCGGCGTGCTGGTCGGGCCGCAGCGGCTCTACCGCTACGCCACCGCCCTGGGCTTCGGCAGCCTCACCGGCGTGGACTTCCCCGGCGAGACGCCGGGGCGGCTGCGCAGCCCCGAGCACTGGTCGGGCCGCTCCTGCCCCACGATCGCCATCGGGCACGAGGTCGCCGTGACGCCGCTGCAGCTGGCGCTCGCCTACGCCGCCGTCGCCAACGGCGGCGTGCTCATGGAGCCGCTGCTCGTGCGCGAGATCCGCGACCCCGACGGGAACGTGTTGCGGCGCGCCACCCCACGGGCCGCGCACCGCGTCTTCAGCCCGGCCACCACCGCGACCCTGCGCGAGATGCTGACCGCGGTGGTGGACAGCGGCACCGCCCGCGCCGCGCGCATCCCCAGCCTGCGGGTGGCCGGCAAGACCGGCACCGCCCAGAAGTTCGATCCCGTCACGCGCACCTACGGCCGGGGCATGTACCTGTCCTCGTTCGTGGGCTTCGCCCCGGTGGAGCAGCCGGGACTGGTTGGCATCGTGGTGATCGACGAGCCGCACAGCCGGCACTACTACGGCGGCGAGATCGCCGCCCCCGTCTTCCGCGAGGTCCTGCTCGACCTGCGCCGCCTGCCCGACGGGCCCCTCGGCAGCGGCTCGACCCAGGTGGCGGCCCGCCCGCCCGCGCCCGCACCGGTCATCGTGCCCGACCTCAGGCTCCTGCCGGCCCGCGAAGCCGAGCGCCGGCTGGCCGGGCACGGCCTGCGCGCCCGCTTCGAGGGCGAGGGCCCGCGCGCGCTGGCGCAGGATCCGGCCGCCGGCCAGGCCGCCGAACGCGGCGCCCGCGTCACC
>JAXDBZ010000157.1:0-11362 GCA_034678345.1 Candidatus Eiseniibacteriota bacterium | reverse complement strand
GGGAGCTGCTGGAGATGGAGACGCGTCGCGACACGGCGACCGCGGTGGCCGCGCTCCTCTCGCTGGCCGCGGACGCGCGCTTCCCGACCGCGCTGCGCCTGCTGGTCGGCGAGCAGGCCTGGGACCTGGAGACCGGCCGCGGGCGGAACGCGACCACGGCCCCGGCGCTGGCCCGGGCGCTGCGGGACGTGCCGGCGCACGCCTGGCCGGTGACGTTCCTCGCCGCGCTGGCGCGCGCGCTGCGCGAGGGCGGGCACACGGCGCAGGTGCGGGAGCTGCTGCCGCCGGGCGCGGCCGGGCGCGAGCCACCGCCGTCGCTCGAGCTCGAGGCGGCCCTTGCCGACCTGCGCGACGGACCGCCCGGCCGCGTGCTGGCGCGGCTCGCCGCCCTGGCCCCGGAGGGCCCGGAGGCCGCGTGGCACCACGCCGAGGCGCTGTTCTTCGCCGGCGCGACCGACTCGGCCCTGGCGCGCTACCGGCGGATCGCCGACGAGCCGCAGGGCCCGCACCGCGGCGCGGCGCTGGAGCGCGTCTACCTGATCGAGGACGCCGAGCCGCCCGAGGCGGCCGTCGTCCTCGGGCGCATCGCCTACGAGCAGTGGCGCGGCGAGCGCGGGGCCGCGCTGGCCCTGACGGACTCGCTCGCCCGTGGTCTGCCGCACGGCCCGCTGTGGGCCCGCATCGCGCTGCTGCTGTCCGGCCAGCGTGCCGCCGCCGGCGCCGTCGCCGGGGCGCTGGCCCCGCTGCTGGCACTGGCCGATTCCCTGCCCGGCGACCGGCTCGCCCCGCTCGCCCGCCAGCGCGCCGGCGACCTGTACCTCGACCGGCTGCACGACGTGCCGGCGGCGCTGGCGCAGTACGAGGAGTGCCTCGCCCGCTACCCGCGAGCCTGGAACGCCGCCGAGGTGCGGCGCCGCGTGGCGCGCTTGCGCCGGGAGGCCCTGCCGTGACGAGGCGACCGCTGCAGGGCGCCGTGCTGGCCCTTACGCTGCTCGCCGCCGTCCCGGCGGTGGCGGCGGCGAAGTGGCTCGTGCCGATGGACGCCCGACAGACCGACCATCTGAAGGCCTACGGTCTCGCCTACTGGACGCTCGAGCAGGGGCACAAGGCCGAGTGGCTGCTCAACGTCCGCGCCGGCTCCTTCCTGCTGCCGGAGGACCCGGCCATCGAGCGCGAGGCCAACGTACGCGGTGTCGCGCTCGAGCCGATGGGGGGCGCCGCCGAGGCGGCGATGCGCGCCGGGATCGCCGACGAGAACATGGAGGCCATCGCGCTGGAGAAGGCTCCGCGCGTCGCCGTCTACATCCCGCCCAACACCCCGCCCTGGGACGACGCCGTCACGCTGGCCCTCGACTACGCGCAGATCCCCTACACGCGGGTGTGGGACGAGGAGGTGCTGCGCGGCGATCTGGCCCGGTTCGACTGGCTCCACCTCCACCACGAGGACTTCACCGGGCAGCACGGCCGCTTCTACGCCGCCTACCACGGCTTCGCCTGGTACCAGGAGGAGGAGCGCGTGCAACAGGCGATGGCCGCGAAGCTCGGCTTCGCCAAGGTCACCGCGCTGAAGGGCGCCGTGGCCCGGGCGGTGCGGGACTACGTCGGCCGGGGCGGGTTCATGTTCGGCATGTGCTCGGCGACCGACACGTACGACATCGCGCTGGCGGCCGAGGGCGTGGACATCGCCGCCGCCATCTACGACGGGGACCCGGCCGATCCGCGGGCCCAGGAGAAGCTGGACTTCTCGCGGACGCTCGCCTTCCGGGACTTCCAGCTCGAGCCCGACCCGCTGCTCTACCGCTTCTCGGACATCGACGTGACGGCGGAGGCCGACGCCCGCGGCCCGAACGCGTTCTTCACGCTGTTCGACTTCTCCGCCAAGAACGACCCCGTGCCCTGCATGCTGGTGCAGAACCACCTCAACGCCGTCCCCGACTTCCTCGGGCAGACCACCGGCTTCCATCGCCGCTTCCTGAAGAGCGGCGTGCTGGTGCTGGGCGAGGTCGAGGGCGCGGACGAGGTCAAGTACCTGCACGGCCAGTTCGGACGCGGCACCTTCACCTTCCTCGGCGGCCACGACCCCGAGGACTTCCAGCACCGCGTCGGCGACCCGGCCACCGACCTCTCCCTGTTCCGGCACTCGCCCGGGTACCGGCTCATCCTCAACAACGTGCTGTTCCCGGCGGCGGAGAAGAAGAAGCAGAAGACGTGAGCGCGGCTGCCTGACCCCGCGCGCCCTAGTGGCGCAGTCCCCGGCCCGGCAGGAGGAACTTGAGCGTCAGCGCGAAGCCGACGTCGGATCCGGCGGCACCCCAGCCCTTGATCAGCTCGTTCTGCAGGAACAGGCTCGAACCGAGGTTCGCCCCCAGGAACAGGCTCGACGCCCCCGCGCCCCGCGCCAGGCGCCGGCCGAACTGGCCGCTGCACTGCGCGCTCTCGTACTCGCTCCCGATCCCCACGATCGCCACCTTCCCGACGGAGTAGAACACGCCGCCGTGGCCGCGCGTGTCGAGCTCCTTGCCCTCGGCGAGCGCCATGGCCGGGTGCAGCACCATCGTGAGGTTCCCCGCGTACCAGATATTCGGGGCGGAGAGCTCCCAGGTGTTCGAACCGTCGCCGGTGCCGGCGCTCAGCTCGAGGACCGCGTCCAGGTGATAGCCGTCCCCCTCCGGCTGCACCAACCCGTACACCCCGCGCAGCCCCCACTGGTCGAAGCGGAAGTCCTCGCGCCGCTTCTCCGCCGAGGTCAGCGCCCCCTGGATCGAGAAGCGTTCGCCCAGACCGTAGTACACGTTGACCACGCCGCTGAAGGCGTCGCCCGCCGCCGCGTGCAGATCCTGGGCGACGTACTCACCGGCAGTCTCCACCGCGAGAAGCCCGCGTTCGTAGGCGAGGCCCCGCTTCTGCAGGAAGCAGTACGTGTCGAAGCAGGCGGAGGCCGGCGGAGGCAGCGACGCGACCGCGAGCACGACGGCGACGAGCGACAGGGCGATTCTCTTCATCGGATCCTCCAGGGTGCGAAGCGACGCGACCGGCGTCCGACGACGGGGTGCCTCCTGCGCGGGCGGACCGGTCCCGGGAGACCACCATCGCTGGTGTTACGAATCTACACTTTCGTAGCACCGAACCCGGACGCTGTCAAGACGCGCCGCTGGCCGCGCGCACCCGGAGCGTCTAGGATGACCCCATGCGCACCTCCGAGCCGACCCCGGACGACGGAGCCACCTTCACCGGCACCCGCACCGACGGCGCGCTGCGCGAGCGCGGCTACGACCTGATGCGCGAATACGGCGAGGCCGTCGCGCTGGCGGCGCTGCCCACCGATGCGCCGGTGCTCGACATCGCCACTGGGACCGGCCGCATGGCGTGGGTCCTCGCCACCGCCGGCCACCGGGTCGTCACCGCCGACCGTGACCCCGAGGTCGTGCGCTTCGCCCGCGAGACCATCGGTCCTCTCGTGCGGGGACGCGTCACGTTCCGGGTCCTCGACGCGTGCCACCTCGATCTGCCGGACGCCGCCTTCGGCGCCATCGTCATCGCCGACGCCCTGCACCACATGGAGGATCCCGTGGCCGTGCTCGCGGAGCTGGCGCGCGTGCTCGGGCCGAGCGGCCGCCTGCTCGTCCTCGAGTTCAACGAGCGTGGCTTCCGCGTCATGGACGAGGTGCATCGCGCGATCCACGGCCGGGCCCACCCCGACGGGCGGCTCTCGTCGGGCGACCTGTGCGAGGCCCTGCACGCCCGCTTCGAGCGGGTCGAGCACGAGGTGCTGCCGCTCAACCACGTGTGGATCGCCACCGGGCGCCGCGCGCGGCCGCTTGAGCCCGGCCGTGTCCAGCACCGGCTGTGCTTCGCCTGCGGCGCGGCCAACCCGCACGGCCTCGGCCTGCGCTTCGAGCCCGCGGGCGCGGACGGCGTCGCCGCCCGCTGC
Organism: Candidatus Eiseniibacteriota bacterium; assembly: GCA_034678345.1. Lineage (GTDB taxonomy): Bacteria > Eisenbacteria > RBG-16-71-46 > RBG-16-71-46 > RBG-16-71-46 > JANXPZ01. Next base: position 7,431 of record JAXDBZ010000157.1, on the reverse strand, counting down.
GAGCTCGACGAGCGGTTCCAGGGCTACGCCGGGGTGGCGCAGGGCGGCATCGTCGCCGCGATCCTCGACGCGGCCATGACGCACTGCCTGTTCCAACGCGGTCTGCGTGCCATGACCGCGCGGCTGGGCGTGCGCTTCCGCCTGCCGGTGCGGACCGGGATGCCGATGACCGTCACCGCGCGGCTCACCGACGCGGGCGGCACGGCCCGGACGCGGCAGCGCGTCCACGCGCTGAGCGCCGACATCGAGCAGGAAGGTGAGTTGCGGGCCAGCGCCACGGCAACGTTCGTGGACATCCCCGGGCCGCACCGCGGCGCCTCCGGCACCGCCTGAATCCCCCGGCGGCCGCGACCATCCAACCCTCCATCCCATCTTCAGCCGTCCCGGGCGAACCCGCGACGGCCCCCCCGAATCACCAACTTCCGGAGGCGATCATGGCGGAGGAGTTCACGCGTCTGCCGCTCATCGGTGACCAGGCACCTTCCTTCCAAGCCGAGACCACGCAGGGCCCCATCCGGTTCCCCGAGGACTACAAGGGGAAGTGGGTCGTGCTGTTCTCGCACCCCGCCGACTTCACCCCCGTCTGCACCACCGAGTTCATGACCTTCGCGGCGATGGAACCCCAGTTCAAGGCGCTCAATGCCGAGCTGGTCGGCCTGTCCATCGACAGCCTCTACGCCCACATCGCCTGGTTGCGCACCATCAAGGAGAAGATCCGGTACAAGGGCATGAAGGGCGTCGAGGTGAACTTCCCGGTCATCGCCGACCTGACCATGGACGTGGCGAAGCTCTACGGGATGCTGCAGCCCGGGGCCAGCAACACCCAGGCGGTGCGCGCCGTGTTCCTCGTGGACCCCAAGGGCGTCGTGCGCGCCATCCTCTACTACCCGCTGACCAACGGCCGGAACATGGACGAGATCGAGCGGCTGCTGATCGCCCTGCAGACGAGCGACGCGCACGCCGTCGCCACCCCGGCCAACTGGCAGCCCGGCGACGACGTCATCATCCCCACCCCGGGCTCGTGTGGCGCGGCCCGGGACCGGGTCGAGAGGTCGGGCGCCGAGGTGAAGATCCACGACTGGTTCCTGAGCACAAAGCCCTGCCCGAAGTGAGCGGGGCGGGAGCCCGACGCGAAGGGGGGCTGCGCTTGCCGCCCCCCTTCGTCGTGCCCGGCCGGGCCGGCGCTCAGCGGCCGCGACCGCCGCCCTGGCCGTGCGGGCCGTTCCCGTGGTGGGCGCAGGCCTCCGCCGGCGAGACCTCGCGCAACGTGCCGGCCGTGAACGCGGCCACGGTCGCCGCGACGGTGGGAGCCTCGGAGAGGTAGACGCGGATGCCCGCGGCCTGCAGCTTGCCCAACGCCCCGCGCCCGATGCCGCCGACCACGATGCCGTCGAGGCGCTCGTCGGCGAGCGACGACAGCGGCCGGCACATGCCGTGGTCGTGGTGCTCGTTGCGGTTGGCGACGGCGCGGCACGCCCCCGTGTCGGTGTCCACGACCAGGAACAGCGGCGCGGAACCGAAGTGCGCACTCACCGGGCTCGCCAGGCCCCGGTCCTCGGTGACGGGGATGCAGATGTTCATTCGATCTCCTCCCGGGGAACCTGACGCCCCGGATTCATGGTTCGTCCCGCCGGCCCCACCGGCAGCCATGGCGGCCGTGCGCCGCCTCGGTGACCGGGCCGCCCTCGATGCGGAGCGCCTTGCCCTCGACGAGCGCCGAGGCGACCTTGCGGTGCGCCGCCTCGAGGATCCGGCCGAAGGTGGCGCGCGAGATACCCATCCGCTCCGCCGCCGCTTCCTGATAGAGGCCCTCGTGGTCCGCCAGCCGGACGGCCTCCAGCTCGTCGAGGGTCATCGGGATCGCGTCGAGGACGCGCGCGGGCATGCCCGCCGGCTTGAACAGCGGGGCGACCGGCGGTCCCGTGATGCGGCGACAGCAGTGGGGTCTGGGCACGTCACGTACCTCCGCCCCGATTATGCGCATATGCTCATAACCAGTCAAGCGAACGGGGGGCGGCGGGCGCCGCCCCCCTGTGTCGCGGGCGTCCGGCCTACGGGGTCACCGGCGTGACGGTCGTGTCGACCGGGGCGGTCTCGCCCTGCCGGAGCAACCGGCGGCTCTCGATCTCCTTCTTGAGCACGGCCTTGTTCAGCACGGTGAACTCGACGCGCCGGTTCTGGGCCCGGGCCTCGTCGCTCACGTTCGGCACCAGCGGCCGGTCCTCGCCGTAGCCCCTTACCGTGAAGCGCTCCGCGGCGATCGCCGGGTACTTGCCCGTCATGTAGTCCAGCACCGACTGCGCCCGCGCCAGCGACAGCCTGCGGTTCACGGCCGCGCCGCCGACGTCGTCCGTGTGGCCGGCGATCTCGATCTTCAGCGTGGGCCACTGCGACAGCACGGTGCCGACCGCGTCGAGCGTCGGGTAGGCCTCGGGCTTCAGCGTGGCCTTGCCGGTGTCGAAGTTCACGTTCTGCAGGCGGATGCGTCCCGTGTCCATCAGCTCAGTCTCGCGCTCCACCACCTCGATCGGGCAGCCCTGCTCGTCGGCCTTCAGCCCCGCCGGGGTGTTCGGGCACTGGTCGATGCCGTCGCACACGCCGTCGCCGTCCGCGTCCACCGGGCAGCCCTGGCCGTCCACGTCGCAGCCGGAGGTCGTGTTCGGGCACTGGTCGATGCCGTCGAACACCCGGTCCCCGTCGGCGTCGCTCGGGCAGCCCTTCGCGTTCACCGTGGCACCCTTGGGCGTGTTCGCGCACTGGTCGATGCCGTCGCACACGCCGTCGCCGTCCGCGTCGGCCTGACAGCCGCCCTTGTCCACGGTGCAGCCCTTCGGCGTCTCCGGGCACTTGTCCAGGCCGTCGAACACCGCGTCGCCGTCGCCGTCCAGTGGACAGCCGTCCTTGTCCACCCGGGCGCCGATCGGCGTGTTCGGGCACTTGTCGAGCCAGTCGCGCACCTTGTCGAGGTCCTGGTCGCGCTCCCTGCCGCCCCACAGCCAGGTCAGGCCCAGCGTCGCGGCGCAGTGATTCGAGAACTCGCGGCTGTTCCGCTCGCGGAAGAAGTAGTCCCGCACCTCCATCCGGAGGAACGTGCGCTGCGAGCCGAGCAGCGACCACAGCGCGCCCACGCCGACGTTGCCCGCGCCGCGTTCGAGCTTCTCGGGATCCATCGCCTCGCAGTGGTTCGTCGCGTACCCCACGCCGGTGATCAGGAACGGCACCACGCGCTCGTCGGCGTGCCGCAGGTTCCAGCGGCCGTCGAGCCCGGCGTAGAAGAAGTTCTGGCCGAGGTCCTCGGTGAACAGGTCCGAGCGGCTGGGCCCGAAGGTCGCCTGCGCCTCGACGGACATCCAGGGCGAGACCCGCCAGCCCAGACCGCCCATGTAGGCCGGGGCATCCGTCATGCGGGCGCGCGCGTCGTAGTGGAAGTAGCCCGCCCCGCCCGTGAGTTCGAGCGGGTGCCCGACGATCTGGGCCGCGGCCGGGGCGGCCCATACGGCCGCGAGGACGATGACAAGGAGCGCGCGCTGGGTGACACTCATGAGGGACGACCTCCTCGGAAGGATGGACAGCATCGGTCCGGTCATGGAAGAACGCCCGGACACAGTCCGGTAAGTGCTACCATCCGGCCCCCCGCAGGTCAAAGGGCCCGCGGGGCGGCCGGCCGGGCGGGCCGGCGGGGCACCCGGCGCAGCCCGGGCACCCGGCGCAGCCGGGTCGGAGCACGGAGGATGGGATGATCTGGAGCTGCCGCGACCGCGAGTTCGATCTCGGCGCGCGCACCCTCGTCATGGGGGTCGTCAACGTCACGCCGGACTCGTTCTCGGACGGCGGCCGCTACGTCGCGCCCGACTCGGCCATCGCCCACGCGCGGCGGCTGCTGGCCGAAGGCGCCGACCTGCTCGATCTCGGGGCCGAGAGCACGCGGCCGGGCGCCGCCCCCGTGGCGACGGCCGAGCAGATCCGCCGGCTGGCGCCGGTGCTCGAGGCCCTGGCCGACGAACCGCGCGCCTGCGTGTCGGTGGACACGGCCGACGCCCGCGTGGCCGCCTACGCGCTCGAACGCGGGGCGAGGATCGTCAACGACGTCACCGCCCTCGGGGATCCCGACATGGCCGGGCTCGTGCGCGAGCACCGGGCCGGGCTCGTGCTCATGCACATGGCGGGCGATCCCGCGACCATGCAGCAGGATCCCCGCTACGGCGACGTCGCGCGCGAGGTCGGCGCCCACCTCGCCGGCCGGCTCGCCGCCGCCGTCGCGGCCGGCATCGCCCCCGCGGCGGTGGCGCTCGACCCCGGCATCGGCTTCGGCAAGACGGTCGAGCACAACCTGCAGCTGCTCGCCCGGCTCGGGGAGCTGGCCGTGACGGGTCGGCCGCTGCTCGTCGGGATCTCGCGCAAGAGCTTCCTCGGCCGGATCCTCGACCTGCCGCTGGACCAGCGCCTCGAGGGTGGACTGGCCGCCACGGCGGTGGCCGTGTTCCTGGGCGCGCGCATCGTGCGCACCCACGACGTGGCCGCCACCGTGCGCGCCATCCGCCTCGCCGACGCGCTGCGCGCGGCGCGGAGGCCATAGGCTCCTCCGCGCGCTTCTGCTACTCTCCCGCGCGTCCATCACCCGGGGCCAGGGACCATGACGCCCGTCCACCAGATCCTGCTGCTCGACCTGCTCGACATCTTCCTGGTCGCGGTGCTCTTCTACCGCCTGCTCGTGGCGGTGAAGGGCACCCGTTCCGCGCAGATGTACGTCGGCCTGCTGCTCATCGTGCTGGTCGGCTTGTTCGCGCGCGCCTTCGACCTCATCGCCGTCAAGTGGATCATCGACAGCGTCAAGACGATCTGGCTGATCGCCTTCGTCATCGTGTTCCAGCCCGAGCTGCGGCATGTGCTCGCCCAGTTCGGCCGCACCCGCTACTTCCGCTCGTTCCTGCGCGGCGACTCGTACGGCGTGGTGGGCGAGGTGGTGCGCACCGCCGAGACGCTGGGCAAGCGCCGGCAGGGCGCGCTGCTGGTGATCGAGCGCAACACCGGCCTGCGCAACTTCGTCGAGACCGGCACGCGGCTCGACGCCAAGGTCACCGCCGAGCTGCTGGTGACGCTGTTCTCGCCCGGCTCGCCCCTGCACGACGGCGCCGTGATCCTGCGCGAGGACGCGGTGCTGGCCGCCGGCTGCATCCTGCCGCTCTCCGCCAATCCCCGCGTCGCGGCCGAGATGGGGACGCGCCATCGCGCCGCGCTCGGGCTGTCCGAGGAATCCGACGCCGCGGTGGTGGTGGTGAGCGAGCAGACCGGGGCCATCTCGGTCGCCTTCCGCGGGACGCTCAAGCAGCGTCTCGACGGCGGCGAGCTGCGCAGCGAGTTGTCGCGCATCTTCCGCCTGCGGCCGGAGGAGGAGACGTCGCCGGCGACGGCGGGCGCAGCGGACCCGGCGGCGCCCGGCCCCGCCGCGTAGCGCGCTACTCCGGCTTCGACTCCGGCGGCACGTCCCGCGCGCAGCGGAACCCCACGTTCATGTCCACCCAGTTCGACGGCAGCGCGATGCGGTACGCCACCTCCATGCAGCCCGGCCCGGTGAACCAGCCGCCGCCGCGGACGACGGAGAGGCGCCCCTTCTCGGGCCCGCGGGGATCCTCCGCCGGGCCGGTGCGGTAGGCGTCCCCGGCGTAGCGGTCGGCCACCCACTCCTGCACGTTGCCGGCCATGTCGTACAGGCCGAAGCCGTTCGGCGCGTACGAGCCCACCGGGACCGGGCCGCGCCTGCCCGACCTGGTGAAGTTCACCTGGGCGGGATCCAGCTCGTCGCCGGTGACGTAGGTGCGGCCCGCCACGCCCCCGCGCGCGGCGCGCTCCCACTCCGCCTCGGTGGGCAGCCGCTTGCCGCACCACGCGGCGAAGTCACCCGCGTCGTGCCGGGAGACCATCGTCACGGGATGGTCTGGGTAGCGCGGCCCGCTGCGCAGCGAGTCCGAGCCCCAGAAGATCGGCAGGGCACGACCGGTCGAGCGGCAGAAGTCCTCGTACTCCGCGTTCGTGACCTCGTAGCGGTCGATGAGGAACGCCCGCAGCCGCACGGCGTGCGGCGGGCTGTTGTCACCGGTCCCCTCCGTCCCCATCACGAACTCGCCGGCGGGGATGAGGACCATGCTCGTGTCTCGGGCCGCGGCGGCAGGGGCCGGACCCGCGAGCGCGGCCGTCCCGGAGCCTCCCGCTCCGGACGCATGGCCGGAGGCGGCCATCATCAGGAAGCAGCCCAGCGCCAGCGCGGTCATCCGTCTCGAACGGCTCATCGGCATGCCCTCCTTCCCGCGCCGGAGGTTAGCACCGGTGGCGCACGGCGGTGTCCGCACCCTGCAGGCTCGCGGCCGCGGCGCGGCCCGCGCCCGCCTTGACTTCGGCCCGCACCGACCCTAACGTCTTCGGCCCGCCTCCCCACCCGGGAGGCCCCGTCTTCCGGCGGCGTAGCTCAGCTGGTAGAGCAGGAGAATCATAATCTCTGTGTCCGGGGTTCGAGTCCCTGCGCCGCCACCATCTTCGCGCCTCTCCGCGCGTCGCGCGGGCACCCGCTTCGCCCCCGCGCGCCTGCGCCGGGTCGAGCCCATCCTGCGCCGCGCCCTGCGCGGCCCCGGCGCGCCGCCGCGAGTCGTCCCGTCCGGGACGGCGGTCCTGCTGGTGGCGGTGAGCGGCGGTGCCGACTCGACCGCCCTGCTGCTCGCCCTGCACCGCCTCGCCCCCGAGCTGCGCCTCGATCTGCACGCCGCCCACCTGCACCACGGCCTGCGCGGCGCCGAGGCCGACGCCGACCTGAGCTTCGTGCGCGACCTGTGCGCCCGCCTCGGCGTGCCGCTCCTCGCCGCGCGCTGGGACGCGCGCGCACGCCTGCGGCGGCGCGGACTCTCCGGACAGGACGGATTGCGCGTGCTCCGGCGGGAGTTCCTCGTCGCCGCCGCGCGCCGCGCCCACGCCGGGCGCGGACTCCCCGGGGCGGCGCCCATCGTCACCGCCCACACCGCCGACGACCAGCTCGAGACGCTGCTCATGCGTCTGGGCCGCGGGACGGGTCTCGCGGGGCTGGGGGCCATGCGGCCGGCGGCCTGGCGGGCCGCCCCCGACGGGGACCGCCAGCTCTGGATCAAGCCGCTGCTCGGCGCCACGCGGGCCATGATCGAGGCCGACCTGCGCGCCGGCGGCCAGCCCTGGCGCGAGGACCGCTCCAACCTGGACCCGCGCTACACGCGCAGCCGCGTGCGGCACGAGGCGGTCCCGGCGCTGGCCCGGACGCTGATGCCGCGGGCGAGCGCGACGCGGGGGCGCGAGTTGCTGGCCCTGCGCGCGGCGCGGGTCACCGCCGCGGCGCGGTCCTCCGAACGCGTGCTCGAGCGGCTGGCGGCGCGCATCCTGCCCGCCGGCACGACGCTGCCGGCGGCCCGGCTG
>JAXDBZ010000156.1:0-8420 GCA_034678345.1 Candidatus Eiseniibacteriota bacterium | reverse complement strand
CGCGTGGCCGCCGCGGCCCCCGTGCTGCTGCGGGCGGCGGCCGTGGATCCCGGTGGGGCGGAGGCGCCGGCGCGGCCGCCGCCGGCCGCGCGCGCGCTGGGGACGCTGGGCGTGGTCGGAGACGCGGGCCGGCTCGGCTGGCCGCAGGCGGCGCGCCGCGTCGTGGAGGCCTGGGACCGCTGGGTGCTCGACGGCCAGCGCACGGCGGAGCCGGCATGAGACGCCGCCTGGCCGTGCTGCTGGTGGACGCGCTCGGCTACGAGCTGGCGGCGCGCACGCCCGGATTCGCGGCGGTGCTGCCGCACCGGCGACGGCTCGAGACCGTCCTCGGGTTCAGCTCCGGCGCGCTGCCGACCCTGTTCACCGGGAGGCTCCCCCGCGAGCACGGGCGCTGGCTCATGTACCGGCGCGCGATGCCGGGGGTGCCCTCGCCCTTCGCCGCCTTCCGCTGGCTGCGACTCCTGCCGCCCCGCCTGCGGCGCAGCTGGAAGCTCTCGCGTCTGCTCGCCCGGCTGGTCGAGCGGCGGGGAGTGCGCGGCTACTTCAGCCTCTACGACGTGCCGCGCGAGCTGCTGGAGGAGTTCGACCTCGCCGAGCGCGACGACATCTTCGCCCCCGGCGGCCTGCCCGGCGGCTCGTTCTGGGACGACGTGGAGCGCGCGGGGATCCGCTGGCGCGGCTGGAACTGGCGCGCGCCGGAGGCCGAGGCGCTCGCCGGCGCGGCGCGCTCGCTCGCCACCGGGCCCGAGGACCTCGTGTTCTGCTACACGGCCGACCTCGACGCCCGGCTGCACCGCGAGGGTGGCGGCGGGGCCGGGGTGCGCGAGGCGCTGGCGCGCTACGACGGTTGGCTGCGCGACGTCGCGCGGGACGCGGCGGGGCGGGGGGAGGAACTGCGGCTCGTGCTGCTGTCCGACCACGGCATGGTGGACGTGGAGCGGAGTGTGGACGTGATGGGCGCGCTCGAGCGGCTCTCCTGCCGCTGGCCGCGCGACTACGTGCCCTTCCTCGACTCGACCTTCGCCCGTTTCTGGTGGCGTTCGCCGGCGGCGCGCGGCGAGGTGCGCCCCGCGCTCGACGCGCTGGGCGGCGGCCACTGGCTCGCGGAGGACGAACTGGAACGGGCGGGGGTGCTCTTCCCGGCGCGCGAATACGGTGAGGACGTCTTCCTGCTCGACCCCGGTGCGCTCCTGCTGCCCTCGTTCATGGGTGCCACACGGCTCGCCGGGATGCACGGCTACGACCCGGCGCACCCGGACATGGCGGCGCTGCTGGCCTGCGACCACGAGATCCCCGCCGGGGTCCGCCACCTGACCGACGTCCGGGCCCTGCTCGTGACCGAGCTGGCCTGGCTGCGGGGGGCGCGATGAGGTCCGGGTCCGGCGAGATCGCCCGCTTCGTCTCGCGGGGGGCCTTCTGGCTCGGCCTGGAGAAGGTCGCGGCCCTGGTCTCGGGCGTGGCCTATTCCGTCCTCCTGCTGCGCTGGCTGGGTCCCACCAAGTTCGGGATCATGACCATCGCCCTGGCCTGCGTCGGCTTCGCCACCACGGCGACCGGGAACCTCGAGATGTTCCTCGAGCGTTACGCCGCCGAGTACGAGGCGCACGGCCGGCGCCGGAGCCTGCGGCGGGCGCACCTGCTGGCGCTGGGCGTCAAGCTGGGCCTCGGTCTGGTGGCCGGCGCGGTGCTGCTGGCGCTCACACCCTGGCTGGCGGACTTCTTCGCCGTGCCGGAGCTGCGCATCCTCGTGCCGGTGCTCACGGCCATGGTGGTGTTCGACGGCTTCTCGACCACCGGCCGGGCCACGCTCTTCGGCACCCAGCAGTTCCGCACCGTCTCCCTGCTCGCCATGGGCTTCCACGTCGCCAAGACCGTGCTGGTCGGTCTGCTGTGGTGGACCCGCCACGGCGTCGTCTCGCTCGCGGTCGGCCTCGCGGTCCTCACCACGCTGCAGGCCTTCGCCCAGGCGGCGCTCGCCCTGCGCGGCCTGTGGGGTCCGGACCGCGTGCCGCAGGAGCCGGGCCGTGCGCCGCAGGAGCCGGAACCCGGTTGGGGTGGGCTGCTCCGCGAGATGATCGGCTACTCGGTGCCGCTGCTCGGGGGGCGCATCGCCTTCCTCTCCGGGCAGAACCTGAGCAAGTTCATCCTCGGCAAGCTCTTCGACGCCGCCGCGCTCGGCTACTTCACGTTCGCCTTCCAGACCATCGAGCGCTTCAACGAGGTGGTGAACACGTTGCCCTCGTCGCTGCTGCCCTCGCTCACGCAGCTGGTGGCGCGCGGCGAGCGCGAGCGCCTGCGCCTGGTCTTCGATCAGGCGCAGCGCATGATCCAGGCCCTGGCCTGCGCGGTCTCGATCGGCATCTTCCTCTTCGCGCGGGAGATCACCCTGCTCATCGGCAGCCCCCTGTTCGAGCCCGCCATCCCGATGCTGCGCGTGCTGGCGCTGGTGCCCATCGCCCGCACCGCCCAGCAGCCGTTCACCGCGCTCTTCCAGGCCATGCGCAAGCCGGGCACCGTCATGCGCCTGGCGGTGGCCAAGGTGGCGACGGAGTTCGGCTCCTACTTCGTGCTGGTCCTGCCGCTGGGCATCATCGGCGCGGCCTGGGCCAACCTCACCGGCGCGGCCGTCTCCTACGCCCTCGCCTTCGTCCTGCTGGCGCGCCTGCTGCCCGAGGGGGCGGAGGAGCGCGCGCGCGCGGCGCTCACCGCGGTGGCGCTGTTCCTGCCGGTGGCCGGGGCGGTCCTGGCGATCGAGGCGCTCGTCCACGGCCTCGTCCTCGTGCCGATCCACGCGCTGCTGGCGCTCGCCGCCGGTGTGGGGCTCTTCGCCACCGGGCTGCTGCGGCGCGAGGACCTCGACAAGCTGGTGACCATGCCGCTCGAGCGAGTCTGGGCCTGCCGGCTCCGGGACGGCGTGGTGCTCGTCCTCGGCCTCTTCGCCCGTCTGGCGGGCGTGCGGGGGACGGTGTGAGCGGGCCGCGGGTGCTGGTCATCATCCCCGCACACGACGAGCAGGACAGCCTGCCGCGCACGCTGGAGGAACTGGCCGCCGCCGCGCCGGGGCTCGACCGGCTGGTGGTGGACGACGGGTCGCGCGACGGGACCGCGCGCGTGGCGCGCGAACACGGCGTGCCGGTGCTGTGTCATCCGTTCAACCTCGGCGTCGGCGCGGCGCTGCAGACCGGCTTCCGCTGGGCGGTGGCGCGTGGCTACGACGTCGGTGTGCAGCTCGACGCCGACGGGCAGCACGATCCGGCCAGCCTGGCCGCGGTTCTCGAGCCGGTGCGCGCCGGGCGGTGCGACGTGAGCATCGGTTCCCGCTACGTGCGCCGCTCCGGTTACCGGACGCCGCTGGCGCGCCGCGCGGGCATGCTGCTGTTCTCCGGCCTGGTGAGCGCGACCCTCGGCACCCGCATCACCGACACGACCTCCGGCTTCCGCGCCTACGCGCGGCGGGTGATGGAGGTCTGCCAGCACGACTTCCCCTGGGACTTCCCGGACGCGCCCCTGCTCATCCGTCTCGGGCGGCTCGGCTTCCGCCTCGAGGAAGTGCCGGTGGAGATGCGCGAACGCCGCGCCGGACGGTCCTTCTACACGCTCGGCAAGTCGCTGTACTACCCCTACAAGAACCTGCTGGCCTCGCTGATGGCCCTGCTGCAGCGGCCGGCGCAGCCCTGAGGAGTGGCCCATGGTGTTCCTGTCACGGACCCAGGTCATCGTCGCGGTCGGCGCGGTCCTGCTCGCGCTCTACGTGCTGGACCTCGTGCGCCGGCGCCGGCTGTCCGAGGACTTCTCGCTGCTGTGGGTGCTCTCGACCGCCACGGTGGCGGTGCTCGGCTTCTCCACCCCGCTGCTCGTGTGGGTGAGCCGGCTCCTCGGCATCCGCTACGAGAACTCGACCGTGTTCGCTTTCGGGCTCGCCTTCAGCCTGGCCATGCTGCTCCACCTCTCCGTGCGGCTGTCGCGGTTGGGGCAGGAGAACCGGACGCTCGCCCGCGAGCTGGCCCTGCTGCGCCACGAGCTCGAGGAGCTGCGCGCGGGCCGGGAGCCGGACGGGGCGGCCGGGACGGAGCGGCGATGAGGCGCACACTGCAGCTCCTCCTGGGCATCGCCGTCTCGGTGGTGGCGGTGTGGCTCGCCATGCGGGGCGTGAGCGTCCCGGAGGTGTGGAAGGCCCTCACCCGGGCGAACCCCTGGATGTTCGTCGCGGTGATGGCGCTGGCGCTGGCCAGCTTCCTGGTGCGCTCGCTGCGCTGGCGCTCGCTGCTGGCCGGCGGCCGCACGATGGCCTTCGACAGCCTGATGAGCGCCACGATGATCGGCTTCATGACGAACAACGTGCTGCCTTTCCGTCTGGGCGAGTTCGTGCGGCCCTGGGTGCTGGCGCGGCGCGAGCGCTGCTCGATGAGCATGGCGCTGGCCACCATCGTGGTGGAACGGGTGGTGGACATGCTCGCGCTGCTCGCCATCCTCGGCATCGCACTGCTCGTGCACCCCATCCGCAGCGGCAGCGAGGCGGCGAAGCTGACGCAGGCCGGCGCCAGCACGCTCATCGTGCTCACCCTCGGGCTCACGCTCCTGCTCGTCGCCATCGAGCGCATGCCGGGCCCCAGCCGGCGCCTGATCGCCTGGCTCGGAGGGCGGCTGCCGGAGCGCCATCGCGACCGCATCGTGCGGGCCCTCGAGCACTTCCTCGAGGGGCTCGGCCTGTTCCGCGACGTACCGCGGCTGCTGTGGGTGTTCCTGCTGTCGCTCATCCTGTTCGGCTGCTTCGGCCTGGCGCTGCAGCTCAGCATGCTGGCCTTCGGCCTGCACCTGCCCTGGTACGCCGGCCTGATGCTGCTGGTGATTTCCGCCTTCGCCATCATGGCTCCGGCGGCCCCGGGCTACATCGGGACCATGAACCTGGCCTGCGTGGCCGGGCTGGCGCTGTTCGGCGTGACGAACCGCGACCTGACCAACTCCTTCTCGTGGTTCTACTGGTTCGCCCAGTGGCTGCCGGTGACGGTCGTCGGCCTGCTCTACCTGCGGCGGGAGGGCCTCTCGCTGCGCTCGCTCGACCGCATCGGGGAGACGAGGGAGTGAGCCGTCGCCGCGGGCCCGCCGCGCCCGGCTCAGCGCCGGTAGGCGGCGACGACCTTGCGCACCGCCGCGACCACGTCCTCGACGTCGCGCGGCGTCATGTGCGGGAAGAGCGGCAGGGTCACGGCGCGCCGGTAGGCGTCCTCGGCGACGGGGAAGTCGCCGGGCTTCGTGCCGAGCTGCGTGCGGAAGTAGGGGTGCAGGTGGATGGGGATGAAGTGCACGGAGGTGCCGATGTTCTCGGCGCGCAGCTCGGCGACGAAGCGGGCGCGGTCGCAGGTGAGCCGCTCCAGCTCGAGCGCGACCGGGTAGATGTGCCGCGCATGGGTCACGCCGGGCCGGACCCGGGGGGTGCGCACCTCGGGGACATCGGCGAGCAGGGCGTCGTAGCGGGCCACGTGCGCCTCGCGCTGCCGCTGCATCTCGTCGAAGTGCTCGAGCTGCCCCAGGCCGACCCCCGCCAAGATGTCGCTGAGGTTGTACTTGAAGCCGGGCGAGGTGATCTCGTAGTACCAGTTGCCAGTGTCGGAGTAGCGCTTCCACGCGTCGCGGTCCATGCCGTGCAACGAGAGCAGGTCGAGCCTCTCCGCCAGGGCGTCGTCGTCCGTGACCACGCAGCCGCCCTCGCCGGTGGTCAGGTTCTTCGTCGCGTAGAAGGAGAAGACGGTCACGTCGGACAGCGAACCGACCGGGCGGTCGCCCACGGCGGCGCCGAGCGCGTGGGCGGCGTCCTCCACCAGGGGGATGCCGCGGGGGCGCGCCAGCCGGCCGACGGCGTCGAGGTCCGCCGGATGGCCACCGTAGTCCACCGGCATGACGGCGCGGGTGCGGGGCGTGAGCGCCCGCTCCACGGCGCGGGGATTGAGGCAGAGGGTGTCGGGTTCGACGTCCACCAGCACCGGGCGGGCGCGCACGTGCTCGATGACGTTCACGCAGGCGACGAAGGTGTAGGTCGAGGTGACGACCTCGTCGCCCGGGCCCACGCCCAGGGCGGCCAGCGCGAGGTGCAGTCCGCCGGTGGCGGAGTTGAGCGCCGTGCCGTGGCGCACGCCGACGCGGGCGGCGATCCGCCGACCCAGCTCCTCCGCCTTCGGGCCGGTCGTGATCCAGCCGGACTCCAGGGCCTCGATGGCGAGCTCCTTCTCGCGCGGGCCGATGCAGGGGCGCGAGAAGGGCAGGAACGCGGAGCGCACGGGTGTCCCCCCGCGCGAGGCCAGGGTCCCGGCGGAGGCGCTCACGGGCGCCGGACGGCGATGGAGTCGGTTCGTGGCATCGAGGCGGGGATTCTAGGGCACGGGGCCGCCCGCTGCCAGCCGGGCGGAGGCGGGGCGCGATGACCTTCCGGCGCGTCGTAGGCGACACGGTCGGGCTGGCGGCGAGCCAGTACGCCGCCCGGGCTGTGCTGCTGCTGCGCGGCCTGGTGGCCGCCGTGGCCCTCGGCCCCGCGGGATTCGGGGCCTGGAACGCGCTCAACCTGGTCCTCGACTACGGCGCCTTCGCCTCGGTGGGCGTGCTGCAGGGGCTCGACCTGCGCCTGCCCGCGCCCACCGTGCGGGGCGAGGCCTTGGCGGCGCGCCGGCTGCTCGCCGGTGCCTGGAGCGTGGTGCTGGGCGGCGGCACGCTGTTCGCGTTGCTCGTGCTCGGCACCCTGGCGACCGGCCACCCCGCGCTGCTCCGCGGGCTGGGCTGGTGGCCGCCGTTGCTCATGCTGGCCGCGGCGCTGCTGCAGCTCGCCATCCAGGTCCACGTCTCGGCCCTGCGCGCGCGCGGGCGGTTCGGTGCGGTCAGCGGCTCGGCCGCCGCGCAGGCCCTGCTGGGCGGCGGGCTGGGGATCCTCCTGGTCGCGCGCCACGGCATCCTGGGCCTGCTGTGGGGCTGGCTGGCCGGCACGCTGGTGGCCCTCGCCTGGGTGCGGGCCGCGGCACCCGACGTGCCGCTGCGTCCCGGAGCCGCGCGGGACGGGGCGGCGATGGTGCGCGGCGGGTTCGTGGTCTTCGCCTCGTTCCTCGTCTCGCTCGTGCTGCGCTCGGTGGACCGCCTGGCCTTCGTCCGCTTCGGCCGGGCGGAGGACCTCGGCGCCTACAGCCTCGGGCTCATGGCCGCCGGCCTGGTGCTGTACCTGCCCGAGGCGGCGGCGACGGTGCTCTACCCGCGCATCGTCGCGGCGGCCGACGGCGCGCTCGATGCGGCGGTCGTGCGCGCGCAGGTCCTGCGTGCCCAGCGCGGGCTCACCGTGCTGCTGCCCCCGGTCGTGGCGGTGGCCCTGGTGTGGGTCGGGCCGGTGCTGACCGCCTGGATGCCGCAGTACGCGGGGTCCATCGGCGCTGTCCGCCTGCTGGGCTTCGGTGCGCTGTTGCTCTCGGCCTCGACGCTGCCCGGCTACTGGCTGCTCGCCGTCGGCCGCGGCCGCGCGCTGCTCCTGGCCGGACTCGCCGCCACGGTGGTGGCGGCCGCGCTCGTCTTCGGGGTCGCGAGCCGTGTCCCGCTGCCGGCACCGGTGGCGGCGGCCTCGAGCGTCGGATACGGGCTGTTCGCCGCGGCGATCATCGCCGCCGCGGCGCGCGACCTCGACCCCGCGCCGGGCGGCGGATGGCGCCTCGCCGCCCTCAGCTTCCTGCCGTGCGTCTGGGCGGTGGGCGTGGTCCTCGCTGTCTGCCTGTGGGGCACGGAGGCCTCGGTCATGACGGCCCTCGTGCGCACCGCGGCGGTGGTGCTCGCTTGCCTGCCCGTGCTGGTGTGGCTGCGCCGCGGGCGGGCGCCGGAGGCGAGGCCGTGAGCCGCGCCCGCGCCGCCGCCGTGGCTGCTGCGAGCCTCGCGCTCCACCTCCTGCTGCTCGGGCACGCCGTACCCTGGCTGCCAGGTCCCCTGCGACTCGGCGCGGCGCTGGCCGTGCTCGTGCTGGTGCCGGGCTGGGGCTTCGTCGTCCTCGGGGCACGTCCGCCGGGCGGCGCGTGGCTCGCGGCGGGCTGGGCCTTCGGCCTGGGGCTCGCCTGGGACGCGGCGTGGGTGGGGCTCGTGTCCGCCGCCGGACACTCGTTCCTGGCCTTCGCCGGCTGGGCGCCGCTTACCGGCGTGCTGCCCTGGGTCCTCGTCATCGCCCGCGGGCGCGGCGGGGCGCGCCCCGCCGCCGAGACGCTGCCGCGGGCCGCGGGGCTGGCGGTCCTGCTCGCCGCGCTGCTGGTGACGGTCCACGCCGCCCGCCTCGGTCCGGTGGTGAGCTTCTCGAGCGACGCCCCCGACCACGTCGGCACGCTGCGGCGCATGCTGCAGAGGGGCGAGCTGTTCCCCGAGGACGCCTTCCTCCGCGATGCCGGCCGGCTCGGCGCCGATCCGCGCAA
>JAXDBZ010000155.1:0-6533 GCA_034678345.1 Candidatus Eiseniibacteriota bacterium | reverse complement strand
GTGCGCGGCACCGTCGCCCGCACCGAGACCACCGTGGTGGCGCCACGCCGTGCCCGCCTCGAGCTCGAGAGCTTCGGCGGCGACATCGTCGTCTCCGGCTGGGACCGCGATCTCGTGCGGCTGGTGGCGGACCACAAGCCCGGCACCCGCGTCTCGGTGACGGTGCAGCCGGCGGCGATCGTGGTGGATGCCATGCGCGAAGTGCGGGTCCACGAGGTGGAGCCGGGCCGGCACGGGCGGACGCGGACCATCCAGGTGCCGGTGCGCGTGGACTACCGGCTGAGCGTGCCGCGCGGCATGAGCCTGCGGCTCTCGGGCATGGATTCGGAGATCCGGGTGGAGGGGGTGCAGGCCGAGGTGAGCGCGGAGACGGTCCATGGGGCGGTGCGGGTGCACGGCGGGCGTGGAACGGTGCGGGCCGGATCCATCAAGGGCGATGTCGAGGTCGTCGGCGCCCGCGGGCTGGTCGAGGTCAGCTCGGTGGACGAGGACGTCCTGCTGCGCGACGTCGAGGGCCGCGTGCGGGCCGAGACGGTGCGCGGGAACCTCGAGCTGCTCCGAGTGCTCTCCGGCGCGGTCGAGGCCAGCACGGTGAGCGGGGACCTGCGCTACGAGGGCAGCCTCCACCCCGGTGGCGAGTACGACCTCGAGAGCCACAGTGGCGCCGTGACCGTGGTGCTGCCGGCGCGGCCCGACGCCACCGTCAAGATCGAGACCTTCGACGGCAGCTTCCAGTCCAGCTTCCCGGTGCCGGTGAAGCAGTCCCGCCTGGGCGAGGATATGCAGTTCGTGCTGGGCGACGGGCGCGCCGAGCTGAAGCTGGCGTCCTTCTCCGGCGCGATCCGGCTGTTGCGGGCAGGGGACGCGCCGGCGCCGCCCGCGCGCGTGCGCAGACCGGCCGCGCCGGCGGCACCGAACGTCCGCTAGCCGGGCTCGCGGCCCAGGACGACCGGGCGGGGGTCGGAGCGCAGGGGATGGCGCGCCGGCCCCTTTCCCTTGCCGTCCGGCGCTACTCGCCCGCGTAGTCGCCGTCGGCCGCCGCCCACGCGGTGCGGTAGGCGAGCCGCACCAGCGCCTCGTACAGCCGCGGGTTCAGCGTCGGCGGCGTGTCGCCCGGCTGGTGCAGGTAGCGGTAGGAGAACCTCGAGGCGAAGTAGAGCGTGGGCACGCCCCGCTCGGCGAAGGGCGTGGCATCGGCGCCGCCGCCGCCCCAGGTGTCGGCCACGCTCAGGCGATCGTGGCGCGCGTCGAGGTCGCGCGCCAGTGCCCACAGCTTCGGCGACGTCTTGCCGCTGCCGAGCTGGATGGAATCGCCGACGCCGACGCAGTCGAGGTTCAGCATGGCGACGACGCGCTCGAGCGGCACCGGCGGCCGCGCCACGAAGCGCTTCGCGCCCTGCAGGCCGGACTCCTCGGACGAGAACAGCGCGAAGACCACGGTGCGGGCGGGGCGCACGCCGCCCCGGGCGAGGGCCTCGGCCAGGGCGAGCACGGCCGCGGCGCCCGAGGCGTTGTCGTTGGCCCCGGGGAAGACGAGGCCGGCCTGCTCGCCGACGTGGTCGAGATGCGCGCCGATGACGACGGCCTGGTCGCGTCGCGCGGGATCCGCACCCTCTAGGATGCCGACCACGTTCGCCGAGGGCCGGCGCTCCTCGTAGCGGGCGCGCACGCCCATGCGCACGCCGAGGCCCAGCTCGCGCGAATGGGGTCGCCTGGTCGAGTCGATGGCGGCCTGCACGGCGCCGAGCCCGGGGCCGGTCCCGGCCAGCAACTCCTCGGCCACGGGCAGGTCCACCTGCATGCTGGGGAAGCCCGCAGGACCAGGCCCCTCGCCCTCGAGCACGCTGCCGATGGGCCGCGTCAGGCCCTCGGGGTCCGCCGCGGCGACGAGGAGCAGGCCCTTCGCGCCGTGCGCCGCGGCGACACGCGCGCGGGGACGCGGCAGGAGGCTCTCGCCCCAGCCGAGCGAGTCGAGCGTGAACGGCGGATCGGGCTTCAGCGCGAGCACGACCCTGCCGCGCACGTCGAGCCCGGCGTAGTCGTCGTAGCCCAGCTCCGGGCGCGAGACCCCGTAGCCCGCGAACACGACCGGCGCGGTGACCTCGCCCGACCCGCTCAGGCCGCGGCAGAGGAAGTCCGCGCCGTGGCGCAGCTCGCGCACGGTGCCGTCGGGGCGCACCAGCGCCAGCGCGCAGGAGTCGATCTCCTCGTACTCGACGTCGAGGCGCTGGAAGTAGCCGTCGTCGCCGCCGGGGGCCAGACCCAGCGCGCGGAACCGGTCCGCCATCCCGCGGGCGGCGTCCATGTAGCCCGGGCCGCCCGCGAGCCGCCCGCGCATCTCGGGAGCGGCCAGCCACTCGACGGTCCGCATCAAGTCGGCGGCGCGGATGCCTCCCGGAGCGGGGGCCTCGCGCGGCGTGGAGGCGGCGGCAAGGAGCGTGGCGGGGTTCAGCAGCAGGCCCAGCAGCAGGGGGGCGAGGCGGCGCATGGAGTCCTCGTGGACGAGTGTGGGGTGGCGGGTGACGCCTGCCCCGCCACCTTAGCCGGCCGTGGCGGGCCATGCCACCGGCCCGCCGGCCCGGACGGCGCCTCATGCCCCGGGCGTTCCGTGCCGATGAACACTGGGGCCCCGGGAGCCGGGCCGCATCGGAAATTGACGCCTCCCGACCCCCATGCTACGGTCGGCCCGTCGGTCGAGGCGGCAGGGAGGCCGAGAGGTCCTCGCCGCCGTCCTGGAGCGGGCCAAGACACTGGACCACAAAAGGTTGACCAAGACCGCGCTGCCGTACCAACCAGCAAACCAGGCTCTTGACCTGGCCCCCACCGGGGCCTCCTCGGTCAAGAGTTTCGCGTCTCTCCCGGCCACCGGGACCGACGTTCCGACCCATCCCATCCCGAGGCGACCGAAGTGACCGTACGCAAGGTCCCCATCATGCATCTCGACCCCATCACCCTGTTGGGGCACAACGACGGCAACGTGCGCCACATCGAGCGCGCCCTGCCGGTGCGCCTGACCCTGCGCGACGGCACGATCACGGTCTCGGGCGAGGACGGCGCCGTGGCAGTCGCCACCGCCGCCCTGAAGCAGCTCGTGGGCCTGGCCGAGCGGGGCAAGGTGGTCGAGGAGGCCGACGTGGCCGCCGCGCTGCAGGGCGACCGGCGGGAGGGCGGCGTCCGGTTGGCCGAGGCCTACGAAGGCGCGCCGGGCTACGCGTTCGACCGGCACACCGTGCGGCCGCGTTCGCCCACCCAGGCCGAGTACATGAAGGCGCTCGAGGAGTTCGACGTCGTCTTCGGCATCGGCCCGGCGGGCACCGGCAAGACCTACCTAGCGGTGGCCGCGGCGGTGAGCGCGCTGCGGCGCAAGAAGGTGGAGCGCATCGTGCTCGTGCGCCCGGCGGTGGAGGCGGGGGAGAACCTCGGCTTCCTGCCCGGCGACATGCAGGAGAAGGTGGACCCCTACCTGCGCCCGATGTACGACGCGCTGTCCGACATGATGTCGCTCGACCGGGTGCGCCGGAACATCGAGCTGGGGGTCATCGAGATCGCGCCGCTGGCCTTCATGCGCGGCCGCACGCTGCACAACTCGTTCGTCATCCTCGACGAGGCGCAGAACACCACCGTACGCCAGATGAAGATGTTCCTGACGCGTCTCGGCGTGCACTCGAAGGCGGTGGTGACCGGCGACGTCACGCAGATCGACCTGAAGAGCCCGGAGTCCTCGGGCCTGGTGCGCATCCAGACCATCCTCGGCGGCGTGGGCGGGATGAAGTTCGTCTACTTCCACCCCGAGGACGTGGTGCGGCACCGGCTGGTGCGCGACATCCTGCAGGCGTTCGACCAGTACCACGCCCGCGCCAACGGCCGCGAGGAGGACGGCGTGGGCGAGGCGCTCGAGCCGGGCGCGGCCCCGCCCGCGGCCGGCAATGACGAGGACCGGGGCCCCGCCGTCTAGGGCCGGGAGCGCGACGCCATGACCGTCCAGGAAACGCCCGTCCTGCCCGCGTTGCCCGACCGGGCGCGCCGGTTCCGCTGGGGCCACGTCGGCATCCGCGTGCTGCTCGTGGTGCTGGTGCTGGCCTTCGCCGCCTTCCTGACGGGCGGGCCGCGGGGCGGCGACCGCCTGCGCTACCGCGAGGGCGACATCGCCCGCGAGCGCGTGGTCGCGCCCTACGACTTCCGCGTCGAGAAGGAGGAGACGGAGCTGCGCCGCGAGCAGGCGCAGGCCGCCGCGGCGGTGCCGCCGGTCTATGCCGTGGACACGCGGGTCTCGGGGGCGATGCAGCAGCGGCTGGCGGCCTTCCAGGAGAAGGTGCTGGCGGTGGCGCTCTCCGCCGACGTCAAGCCCGCCGACCGCGCGCGCGCCCTGCGCGGTCTGGGGGTCTCGATGAGCGAGCCGAGCGCGCGGGCGCTGTCGGCTCCGGGCCGGGCCCGGCGGGTGCTGCGCGAGCTGGGCAGCTGGCTCAACGACCTGTACGCCGCCGGCGTGGTGGCCGAGAAGCGCGGCGGCACGGTACAGGGCTACCGCTCGATCAGCCTGCGCGAGGGTGACGTCGAGACGCCGCGCTCGGCGAGCCTGCTGTACGACCGGCGCGAGGCGCAGGCGCTGATCGAGCGCCGCGCCCGGGCCGCCTTCCCCACGGACCCGCGCAGCCAGCAGCTCGTGGTCGAGCTGTCCGGGCCGTTCCTGCAGCCGAACGTGGTCCGCGACCAGGTGGAGACCACCTGGCGCCGCCTGCAGGCGCAGGGCGCGGTGCCGGCGCTGCTCGGCTACGTCAAGAAGGACGAGCTCATCGTCGACGCCAACCAGAAGATCACCCGCGAGGCGCTGAACCGCCTGCGCTCGCTCGAGAACCTCGAGGCGGCGCGACGCGAGCCCGCCGACCAGCTCTACCCGCCGCTGGCCCGCGCGCTGCTCATGCTGCTGTTCATGGCCGCCTTCGCCACTTACCTGCGCATGGAGCTGCCGGGGGTGTTCGGCGACAACGGCATGCTGGCGCTGTTCGCGCTGCTCACGCTGTTCGTGCTGGGCAGCGCCCGCCTGCTGGTCGGCTCGCTCGACCTGCCGGTGATGGCGGTGCCGCTGGCGGCGGCGCCGCTGGTGACCGCCTCGGTGCTCGAGAAGCGCCCGGCCATCGTCTTCACCCTGCTGCTCGCCGTCGTCACCGCGGCGCTCGGCGACCTCAAGGCGCCGTTCACCGCGATGGCGGTGATGGGCGGCGTCACGGCGGTGTACTCGGTGGCGCGCCTGCGCCACCGCTGGCACTTCGCCGTGGCGACGGTGGTGGTGGCGCTGGCCAACGCCTTCGCCATCCTGACCTGGGACCTCGGCCAGCAGCCGCGGCCCGAGGTGCTGCTGCAGGACCTGGTCTGGGGCGGCGTGAACGCGGCGATGGCCGTGGCGCTGGCCTTCATCCTGCTGCCGGTGGCCGAGCGGCTGTTCGGGCTGACCTCGGACATCACCCTGCTCGAGCTCTCGGACCTCAACCGGCCGCTGCTCAAGCGGCTGCAGCTCGAGGCGCCGGGCACCTACCACCACAGCATGGTGGTCGGCAGCCTGGCCGAGCGCGCCGCCGAGGCGATCGGCGCCAACTCGCTGCTGGCGCGTGTGTCGGCCTACTACCACGACATCGGCAAGCTGGGGAAGCCCGAGTACTTCAACGAGAACATCCCGCCGCACGTGCGCAACCCGCACGAGAAGCTCTCGCCCAACATGAGCACCCTGGTGGTGAAGTCGCACCTGAACGAGGGGCTGGAGCTGGCGCGCCGCGAGCACCTGCCGCGGGCGGTGCGCGCCGCCATCCCCGAGCACCACGGCACCATGGTGATGGCCTACTTCTACGCCAAGGCGCTGGAGACCGACGCCGGCGCGCGGCGCGAGGACTTCTCCTATCCCGGCCCGCGGCCGCGTTCGAAGGAGACGGCCATCCTCATGCTGGCCGACGGCGTCGAGGGCGCCTCGCGCGCCCTGTCGGAGCCGACGCCCAGCCGCATCCGCGGGCTGGTGACGCGCCAGATCGAGGAGCGCGTGCAGCAGGGCCAGCTCGACGAGTGCGGGCTGACGCTGCAGGAGCTGGCGAGGATCCGCGAGGCGTTCATCCCCGTGCTGACCGCCACCTTCCACGTGCGGGTGAAGTACCCCGAGGTCCCGCGTCCCCACGATGCCCGTCTGCGTCGTTAGCCCGCGCGGGCTGGGCCGTGCCGCCGGCCCGCTGCGCGCCCTGGTGCGGGCGGCGCTGGCGCTCGAGGGCCGGCGCGCCGGCGAGGTGTCGGTGACGCTGACCGACGACGCGGCCCTGCGGGCGCTGAACCGCGACTGGCGCGGCCTCGACCGCGCCACCGACGTGCTCTCCTTCGGCTACGACGAGGGCGAAGGCCCGGTGAGTGGCGACGTCGTCGTCTCGCTCGAGCGGGTGCGCGAGCAGGCGCGGCGCTTCCGCACCGGCCCTGGGCGCGAGCTGGCGCGCGTGGTGGTGCACGGCGCCCTGCACCTCGCGGGGCTGGACCACGGGCACGCCACCGCGCGCCGGCGC
>JAXDBZ010000154.1:0-8124 GCA_034678345.1 Candidatus Eiseniibacteriota bacterium | reverse complement strand
CTCCCACAGCCAGGCAGCGGCCCGCCCCGAGGCTCCCGGACCACCCAGGCGCTCGCGCACCGCACCCAGGGCCCGCGCGGAGCGCGAGCGCTCCGCCGGATCGTCCAGCCAGGCGGCCAGCGCGCTCTCGAGCCGTTCCGCCGTGAGCCCGTCCTGGATCAGCTCGGGCGCCACCGGCGCCCCGGCGACGATGTTGGGCAGCCCGATGCGCTCGAGCCGCACCACCCGCCGCGCGATGGCGTAGTTGAGCCGGCCGGTCCGGTAGACGATGACCTCGGGCGTGCCGAACAGCGCCGTCTCCAGCGTCGCCGTGCCCGAGGCCACGGCGCAGCACGTCGCGTGCGCCTGGATGGCGTGCGTGCGCCCCGGCAGCACGCGCACCCCGGCCAGGGCGCCGGCGAGCCGCGCCGCCTCCCCCTCGAGTCCCGGCGCCAGCGCCAGCGCCGCCACCAGCCCCGGGCGCCGCGCGCCCAGCCGGCGCGCCGCCTCGGCCATCACCGGAGCGTGCGCGCGCAGCTCCTGCGGCCGGCTGCCCGGGAGCAGCCCGAGCAGCGCCCCGCCCCCGGGCACGCCGGCCTCGGCCCGCAGCGTGGCCGCGTCCACCTCGGGCTCGAGCCCCTCGAGCAACGGATGCCCCACGAACCGCGCCTCCACGCCGGCGCGCCGGAACAGCTCCTCCTCGAAGGGCAGGATGACCGCCAGCCGTCTCACCCAGGCCGCCATCGCCGACGCCCGTTCCGCGTGCCACGCCCAGACCTGCGGCGCGATGTAGTAGAAGACCGGGATGCCGAGGCGGTGCAGCGCCGGGCCGACGCGGAAGTTGAAGCCGGGTGAGTCCACGAGCACCGCCGCGTCGGGGCGGAACGAGCGCGCCTCGGCCAGCAGCCGGCGGTACGCGGTCACGATGCGCGGCAACCGCGCCACGACGCCGGAGAATCCGACGACCGCCAGCTCCCCCACCGCCGCCACCCGCTCCACCCCCGCGCCATCCAGCGCCGGGCCAGTCACCCCGCGCACCCGGCAGGGTCCGAGCGCGCGCAGGGCCGTCACCAGTCTCGCGGCGTGCGCGTCGCCGGAGGCCTCGCCGGCCACGATCAGGAAGCGGCGCTCGCCCGATCCACCCACTGCTTCGCCCGCACCTTCATCGCCGACCGCACCTCGGCCGCCACCGCGAGCGCCGCCCGGCCCGCCTCGGCCGACGCCGCTCCCGTCCCCGCGCCACCCAGCGAGTCGAGGAACGCCTGCAGCTCCAGGGTGAGGGGCTCCCCGGCCACCACCTCGAGCGGCCGCCGTTCGATGGCTGCCGCCGCGGCCGCCAGCGGGCCGGCCTGGGCCAGCATCTCGCGCAGCCGCGGCGCGTCCACGTGCAGCAGGTCGCCGGTCCGGTCGAAGAGATCCACCGACAGGTAGGCGTCCCCCTGGAAGAAGCGGATGCGGCGCAGGCGCTCCTGCGAGACCCGACTGGCGGTGAGGTTGGCGACGCAGCCGTTGGCGAACTCCAGCCGGGCGTTGGCGATGTCCTCGTTGCCGGACAGCACCGCCACGCCCACGGCCGAGACCGAGGACGGCGTCTCGCCCACCACGTCGAGCACGATGTCGATGTCGTGGATCATCAGGTCGAAGACCACGTCCACGTCGAGCGAGCGCGGCTGAAAGACCGCCAGGCGGTGCGCCTCCACAAACTTGGGCCCGCGCACGTGCGGCCGCGCCGCGAGCAGGGCCGGGTTGAAGCGCTCCACCTGGCCGACCTGCAGCACCACCCGCGCGCGGCGCGCCGCCGCGATCATGGCGTCCGCCTCCTCGACGGTGACCGCCATGGGTTTCTCGACCAGCGCGTGCCGTCCCGCCGCCGCCGCCCGCTCCGCCGCGGCCCGGTGCTCCACCGTCGGCACGGCGATCGAGACGGCGTCGCAGGCCGCGAGCAGCTCGTCCGCGTCGGCGAAGGCCCGGCAGCCGTGGCGCTCGGCCACCTCGCGCGCCCGGGCCGCGTCGCGGTCGTACACCCCGGCCAGCGTCGCCCCGGGGAGGGCGTGATAGACGCGGGCGTGCTTCTCTCCCCAGACGCCGACGCCCCAGACTCCGGTCCGGATCATGGCGGCTACCTCGTCAGGCCGCGGGCCGAGGTCTCGGCGAAGCGGGCGAGGTACTCGACCTCGGCCACGCCGGGCCACTGCCGCCGCATCTCCTCCACCGCCCGGCTCACCGTCAGCCCCTTGCGGAACAGGACGCGGTAGGCGCCCTCGAGCGCGTCGCAGGTGGCGGCGACGACGCCCCGCCGCTCGAGCCCGATGCGGTTCAGGCCGCCCAGCCGCGGCGGGCTTCCCGCCGCCTTGATGAACGGCGCGACGTCCTGCGCGATGCGCGAGCCGCCCCCCACCATGGCGTGCCGGCCGATGCGGGTGAACTGGTGCACGAGGCTGCCGCCCCCGACGATGGCCCAGTCCTCGATCGTCACGTAGCCGGCCGGCTGCACGGCGTTGGCCATGATCACGTGGTCGCCGATGTGGCAGTTGTGCGCGACGTGCGCGTAGGCCATGAGCAGGCAGTGGCTGCCGATGTGCGTGGTGGCGCCGGGGTCGGTCGCGAGGTTGGCGGTCACGTACTCGCGCAGCTCGGTGTGCTCGCCGACCTCGAGGTAGGACTCCACGCCGCCATACTTGAGGTCCTGCGGCGCCGAACCCAGCACGGCCCCATGGTGCACGTGCGAGTCCGCCCCGATCCGAGTCCATCCCGTCACCAGCGCGTGGCCGTCGACCCGCGTGCGATCGCCTATCGTCACGTGCGGCCCGATGATCGCGCCCGGCCCCACCACCACGTCCGTCCCCAGCTCCGCCGCCGGATCCACGAAGGCACCGGGATGCACCTGCGTGCTCATTCCTCCCCCTCCCTCCGGTCCACCACCGTCGCGACGAACTCGGCCTCGGCCGCCAGCTGACCGTCCACGTAGGCCTCGCCGCGCATCTTCGAGATGCGGTTCTTGAGCTTGAGCAGCGTCAGGCGGAAGCGCAGCTGGTCGCCCGGCGTCACCGGGCGCCGGAACTTCGCCCCGTCGATGCTCATGAAGTACATGAGCTTGTCGTTGGGGTTCTCCACCGAGTTCAGCAGGAGCAGCCCGCCGGTCTGTGCCATCGCCTCGAGGATGAGCACCGCCGGCATGATGGGATGCCCGGGGAAGTGCCCCTGGAAGAACGGCTCGTTGATGGTGACGTTCTTGACGCCCTCGATGAAGTGGCCCTCCTCCAGCGCGGTGATGCGGTCCACGAGCAGGAAGGGGTAGCGGTGGGGCATGATGTCCATGATGGCGGTGATGTCCCACTCGTCGGGCGGTCCCCCCGCCCGGCGCCCCGGCAGCGGCAGGGTCGTCTTGAGGCGCTTCACGAAGGCGACGTGCCCCTCGTGCCCCGAGCGCACCGCCGTGACGTGCCCGAGCACCGGCCCGCCCAGCAGGAACAGGTCGCCGAGCAGGTCGAGCAGCTTGTGCCGCACGAACTCGTCCGGGAACCGCAGCGGTTCCGGGTTCAGGATGCGGTCGGCGCCGATGACCACCGCGCTCTCCATCCGCCCGCCCTTGATCCAGCCCGCGCGCCGCAGGGCCTCGAGGTCACGCTCCAGCACGAAGGTGCGGGCCGGGGCGATCTGCTCGAGGAAGGTCGTCTCGTCGAGGTCGAGGGTCAGGCTCTGCGTGCCGACGAGCGGGTGGTCGTAGACGATGGTGAAGCTCAGCCGGGAGCCCATGAACGGCACCGCGGCGATCTCCACGTCGCCCTGCCTCCAGCTCACCGGCTTGGTGATCTTGATGTGGCGCTTGGGACGCGTCTGCGTCTCGACACCGCCGGCGATGAGCGCCTGGGCGATCGGCAGGGCGCTGCCGTCCCCCGGCTCGGGGAACTCCATGTGGTCGGTCTCGATGATCAGGTTGTCGATCCCCAGACCCGCCACCGCCGCCAGCGCGTGCTCCATGCTGTGCACCTGCACGCCGTCCTGCTGCAGGATGGTGCGGCGCCCGGCCTGCGGGTCGAAGAAGGCGTTCTCCGGGCGGACGTCGACCGCCGGCGAGCCGGGCAGGTCGGTGCGGAGGAAGCGCACGCCCGTGTTCTCCGGCGCCGGCCGGAAGGTCACGTGCCCCTCGGCCCCGGTGTGCAGGCCGATGCCCGACATCGTGACCGGGCGCGCCAGCGTCTTCTGCATGCGGACGTTCATCGCACCTCCCCGCGGACCCGTTCCTGCTCCAAGGTCGCCACCCGCTGCTCCAGGTCCTTGGTCTTCTGGAAGAGCTGCGGCAGTCGCAGGAGGAGCACGCTGAGGCGCTTCCACGCCCCGTGCGGAATGGCCGGGTAGCCCGAGACGACCTCCTTCGACTTCACGTCCCGGCTCACGCCGCTCTGGGCCCCCACCATCGCGCCCTTCTCGAGACGCAGGTGCCCCGCCACGCCCACCTGCCCGCCGAGGGTGACGTAGTCCTCGAGCTGGGTGGAGCCCGCGATCCCGACCTGCGCCACGATGATGCAGTGCCGCCCGACGACGACGTTGTGGCCGATCTGCACGAGGTTGTCGATCTTGCTGCCGTCGCCGATGCGGGTGCTGTCGGTGGTGGCCCGGTCGATGCAGGTGTTGGCGCCGATCTCCACGTCGTCGCCGACCACCACGTTGCCGACCTGCGGGACCTTGTGGTAGCGGCCGCTGTCGAAGGCGAAGCCGAAGCCGTCCGCCCCGATCACCACCCCGGCGTGGACGATGCACCGGGCCCCGATCACGCACTCCTCCCGCACGACCACCCGCGGGTAGAGGTAGCCGTCGGCGCCCACCTCCGCCCGCGCCCCGACGTAGCCGCCGGCCATGATCACCGTGCGTTCGCCCACGCGCGCGCCCGACTCCACCACGCAGAAGGGGCCGATCGACACGCCCTCGCCCAGCACGGCATCCGGCGCGATCACCGCGGTCGGGTGCACACCCGGCACCGGCCGGTAGAGGTCGGGACGGAAGACCCGCACCGCCTGCTGGAACGCCAGGTACGGGTTGTCCACCTGGAGCAGCGGGATGGCGCAGACGCGCGGCTGCCGGTCGCAGATGACCGCCGAGGCGCGGGTCTCCGCCAGGTGCGCCTCGTAGCGCGCGTTCGCCAGGAAGGTGACGTCGCCGGGCGACGCCTCGCGGATCCCCGCCACCCCGCGGACGACCACGGACCCGTCGCCGACGACCGTCCCGCCCAGCTCGGCGGCCAGCTCCGCCAGCGTCTTCACGCTCATGCTCCCTCCCCCGCGCCCGCGCTACGAACCGCCGGCACCCTTGTTCTGGGCGTTCAACTCCGCCAGCACGTCCGGAGTCAGGTCCAGCGTCTTGTCCGCGTAGATGATGGCCCCGCTCGCCGCGTCGAGCACCAGGTTGAGGTTCCGGTCGGCGGCGATCTTCTCCACCGCGGTGCGGATCTGTTGCACCACGTCCGCCGTCGCCCGTTCGTTCTCCGCCGCCGCCCGGCCCTGCGGGCCCCAGATGTCCTGGATGAACTTCTCGTACTCGGCGATGGCCTTCTGCAGCGCCTCCTCCTTCTCCTGACGCTTGAGCGACGAGAGGATCGGCGACTGGTCCCGCACCTCGGCCCGCAGCTGGTTCACCTGCCGCTCGCGCTCGGCGGCCTCGTCGCGCCAGCCCTGGACCTGCCGGTCGAAGCGCGCCTGCGCCTCCTGGGCCGCCTTGTACTCCGTGAAGATCCGCCCCGAGTCGATGTAGCCGAAGCGCACCTCGGCGCGCGCCGGCGCGGCCGCGCAGCCGAGGAGCGCCACCGTCGCCGCCGCCGCGCCGAGGCGCCGCAGCCGGGCATGATGGATCATGACGTCCCCCCGATCCCCGTCAGTAGCTCACCTGGCCGAGCAGGAAGTGCCCCTTGAGCCGCGCGCCGTCGTCGCGGTCGAAGCCGTAGCCGAAGTCGAACCCGACGTTGCCGAGCATCGGGATCTCCATGCGGACGCCGAAGCCGACGCTCTTCTTCAGCTCGAACGGCCGGATGTCCTCCCAGGTGTCCCAGGTGTTCCCGGCGTCGAAGAAGAGCACACCGCGCAGGGGCAGGACAATCGGAAACTGCTGTTCGAACGAGAGGATCGTCATGTAGCGCCCGCCCGGGTAGCGCACGGTCACCTGGTAATACGTGGTGTCCGGCACCCCGCCCGTCGAGTCGATGCTCTTGATCGTGCCGCTGTTCACCTTCTGCACGAACTTCTCGGGCACGACCTGGTAGTCGTCATAGCCGCGCAGCGGGTCGATCGTCGTGCCGCCACCGAGCCGGAAGCGCTCGTAGCGCGGCACGCCGTTGTGCTGCCCGCCCCAGATGCCGAGGACCCCGACCCGCGCGCGGGCCATGCTCGTCACGCCCTTGAGCACCGACGGCAGGTAGATCCGCCCCTCGGCCCGCTGCTTGATGAAGTCCACCGCCCCGAGGAACGGCCCGCCCGCCATCTCCGCGTTCCAGGTCAGGCGCGTGCCGCGCGTCGGGTAGAAGGCGTTGTTCGTCGAGTTCCGGCTGAAGTCCAGCAACAGACTGCTCGTCCGCACCGGCCGGCCGGTGGCGATGCCCGACAGCACGACGCTGTCCTCCTCGGACAGCGTCGTGCCCAGTGCGTCGATCTTCACGTCCTCGAGGCTGTAGCCGATCGTGCCCCGCGCGAAGTCCGGCCAGGGCAGCGGCCGCCCGATGCGCGCCGACCCGCCGCGACGGCTCTCCTTGTAGAGATCGTACTCGGTGGCCATGTCGAAGGCCGAGATACCCAGGAGTGTCGGCGTGTCGTGGAACCAGGGCTCGGTGAAGCTCAGCGAGTAGTTGTTGCTGTAGCTGCCGCGCTCGAGGTGCAGCGCCAGCGTCTGCCCGTTGCCGAGCACGTTGCTGTGGCCGAGCTCGACGAAGCCGGTGAACCCGTAGGTCCCGGTGTAGCCGGCCCCGGCCGACGCCGTGCCCACCTGCTTCTCCTTCACGCGGATGCTGATGTCCACGTCGGTGCTCTCGGCCGGCGAGAAGTCGGGTACGACCTCCTCGAAGAGCCCCAGCCGCGACAGCTCGTCCTGCGTGCGCATCAACGCGGAGCGCCGGAACCGGTCGCCCTCGCGCAGTTCGAGCTCCCGCCGGATGACCTTCTCCCGCGTCATCTTGTTGCCGACGATGTTCACGTGGCGCACGTTGGACGGCTTGCCCTCGCTCACGACGAAGGTCAGGTCCACCCGGTTCGAGTCCCGGACCTCCTCGCGCGGCTCGACGCCGACGTACAGGTAGCCCTTCTCCGCGTAGGCCCCGTACGCCTCGCCCTGGACCCGCTCGATCTTGGCGATGTCGTAGCGTTCGGGCCTCCCTGCCCGCCGCGGCTTCCGCCACAGCGGCGCCAGCTCCTCGGTGCTCAGCACGCTGTGGCCGGCCCACGCGACCGTCCCCATCGTGTAGTAGGGCCCCTCGTCCACCGTGACCACCAGCTTGAGGCGCCGCGGGTCGTCGGTGTCCCGGACCTCCCGGCTCACCATCCGCATGTCGCGGTAGCCGCGCTGGTGGTAGAAACGCTCGAGCTTCTCCTGGTCCTCGGCCGCGTCCTCCTCGCGGACGTCGCCGCCGCCGAACAGGCCCTTGGCCTTCGTCTTGAGGTGCTTGCGCAGCGTCTTCGCCGGGAACGCATGTGCCCCGACGAACTCCACGGCGCGGATCTTCACCTTCTCGCCTTCGCGCACGACGAAGCGCAGCACGACGTCGCCGCCCGCGGCGCTGTCCTGCGCCGCCTCGACGCGGGCGCGCGCGAAGCCTTCCTCGCGGTAGTAAGCGCGCAGCGAGTCGAGCTGGCTCTGCACCACCACCGGCGAGTACACCTCGCCCGCCCGCACGATCAGCTTCTTCTCCAGCTCCTCGGTCTCGCGCTTCTCGTTGCCCGAGAACTCGATCCGCGCGATGCGCGGCCGCTCCCGCACCCGGATGACGAGGTCCATACGGTCGCCGCGCGGCTGCTGCGTCACGGCGACGTCGGCGAACAGCCCCAGCGCGTACAGCTTGCGGATGCCGCGCCGCACCGCCTCGTCGGCGTACCGCGCCCCGGGGGGCACGTCGAACGTGCGCACGATGCGCAGCGTGTCCGTGTGCACGGCCCCCTCGACGCGCAC
>JAXDBZ010000153.1:0-3319 GCA_034678345.1 Candidatus Eiseniibacteriota bacterium | reverse complement strand
ATGTCCTCTTTATCCGCGCGCGGGCGGGCCGCCCCGCGCCGCGGACCGCTCCCGGCATGCCGGGCCGCTCCCCGGCGTCCTCAGCGCACCGTCTTCTGGAACCGGGTCGTGGCCAGCCACAGCAGGCCCGTGCCCATCACCAGCAGGGTCAGGAACTGGGGCCACAGCGCGCCCAGCCCGGCCCCCTTGAGGAACACGGCGCGCACGATCTCGAG
Source organism: Candidatus Eiseniibacteriota bacterium (assembly GCA_034678345.1). Classification (GTDB taxonomy): domain Bacteria; phylum Eisenbacteria; class RBG-16-71-46; order RBG-16-71-46; family RBG-16-71-46; genus JANXPZ01. Next base: position 3,104 of record JAXDBZ010000153.1, on the reverse strand, counting down.
GAAGTGTCGCAGCGGATTGAGGAGCGTGAGCCACTGGAAGGGCACCGGCATGCTCGAGACCGGGAACATGAACCCCGAGAGCAGCATGAGCGGCAGGATGAAGAGGAACGAGGTCATCACCGCCTGCTGCTGGGTGCCCGACACCGTCGAGATGAGCAGCCCCAGGCCGAGCGTCGAGAGCAGGTAGAGCACCCCGGCGGCGAGCAGCAGCAGGAAGCTGCCCTCGAACGGCACCCGGAACCAGAGCAGCGCCACGGCGGCGATGAGCAGCAACTCCACCATCCCGATGATGGCGAAGGGCACCGTCTTGCCGACGATGAGCTGGGCTCGGCCCAGCGGGCTGACCATGAGCTGCTCGAGCGTGCCCAGCTCGCGCTCGCGCACCACCGCCAGCGAGGTGAGCAGCAGGCTCATGATGAGCATGATGGCGCCGATCACGGCGGGCACGTTGTAGTCGCGGCTCACCAGCCCCGGATTGAACCAGGCCCGTTCGCGCAGCTCGATGGGCGCGGCGGTGCCGAGGCCGCCGCGCGCCAGCGCCCAGGCCTGTACGATGCGCCCGGCGTAGCCGCTGGCCACCGTGGCAGTGTTCGAGTTCGTGCCGTCGAACAGGAACTGCACCCGGGCGCGGGAGTCGGCCAGGTCGCGGGCGAACCCGCGCGGGATGTGCACGCCGAGCAGGGCGCGGCCGCGGTCGAGCGCCTCGACCAGGTCGGCCGGGCGCTCCGACGCGCCCGTCGGCCGGAAGTAGCCCGAGGCGAACAGCGTGCGCGTCAGCTCGCGCGAGGCGGCGGTGCGGTCCTGGTCCACGACGAAGGTGGTCACGCGGCGCACGTCGGTCGAGACGACGTAGCCGAAGGCCAGCAGCTGCACCACCGGCGCGGCGAGCACGATGCGCATCAGCCGCGGATCGCGCCGGACCTGGATGAGCTCCTTGCGCACCAGCTCGAGCAGCCGGTCGAAGCGCTCCGGGAGCCTCATGCCAGCTCCTTGCGGAACGCCCGCACCGCCAGGGCCAGCCCGATCGCGCCGTACGCGAACATGAGCAGGCCCTGCGGCCACAGCACCTCGGGGCCGACGCCCTTGAGGAAGATGCCGCGCGTGACCGTGAGGAAGTAGCGCGCCGGCACGGCGTAGGTGAGCGCCTGGAGCGGCACCGGCATCGTGTCGATGGCGAACATGAAGCCCGAGAACAGCAGGCCCGGAAGGAAGGTCGAGAGCAGGCCGAGCTGCGTCGCCAGCAGCTGGTTGCGCGCGACCGCGGAGATGAGCAGGCCGAGCCCCAGCGTGCCGGTCAGGAACGCGAACGAGGCGCCGGCGAGGAACACGGGGTCGCCGCGGAACGGCACGCGGAAGAGCAGCACGCCGACCACCGAGCAGAGCGCCACGTCCACCAGGCCGATGCCGAGGTAGGGGAGCAGCTTGCCGAGCACCACCTCGGCGCGGGTCACCGGCGTGGAGGCCAGCTGCTCCATGGTGCCGCGCTCCCACTCGCGGGCGATGGTGAGCGAGGTGAGCAGGCCGGCGATGATCATCATGATCACCGCGATGAGCCCGGGCACGATCATGTTGCGGCTGGCCAGCTCCTCGTTGTACCAGATGCGCGTCTCGGCGCTCACCGGCAGCGTCACGCGGCGCGTCTGCAGCAGCACCCGCACCGCGTACTGCTGGGCGATGGCCTGGGTGTAGCCGAGGGCGATGGTGGCCGTGTTGGCGTCGCTGCCGTCCACGATCGCCTGCACCTCGGCGGTGCGGCCGGCGCCGAGGTCGGCGGCGAAGCCGCGCGGCACGACCAGCGCCAGCCGCACCCTGCCGCGGTCGAGCAGCGGCCCGATGTCGGCGGTCCGCGCGCGGACGGCGGCCAGGCGGAAGCGGCCCGAGGCGAGGAAGGCGTCGGTGAGCTCCCGCGAGGCGCGGGTGCGGTCGAGGTCCACCACCGCCAGCCGGATGTCGCGCACGTCCCAGGTGATGGCGTAGCCGAAGAACACCAGCAGCACCACCGGCAGCAGGAAGGCAAGGATCAGGCTGCGCGGGTCGCGCCGCAGCTGCAGGACCTCCTTGCGGGCGATGGCGAACAGGCGCACGCGGTCCATGGCGTCCTCAGTCCGTCGGCGCGCCGCCCGCGGCGTGCACCAGGGCGACGAAGACGTCCTCGAGCGAAGGCTCGACGACGCGGATGCCGTGCACGGCGACGCCGTGCGCGCCGAGCACCGCGGGCAGCGCGACCCGCGCCCGCCCGGCGTCGCGCACGGTGACGTGGACAGCGCGGCCGAACAGCCCGACGTCGATGACGTCGGCCGCGCCCGCCAGAGCCTCGACCGCGCGGGGGGCGTCGGCGGTGGCGATCTCCAGCAGCGGCACGGGCATCGCGGTGCGCAGCGCGGCGGGACGGTCGAGGGCGATGATGCGGCCGCGGTTCATGAGCGCCAGGCGGTGGCAGTACTCCGCCTCCTCCATGTAGTGCGTACTCACGAAGACGGTGGTGCCGCCCGCGGCCAGGCCGCCGATCAGGTCCCAGAAGTCACGGCGCGAGATCGGGTCCACGCCCGAGGTGGGCTCGTCGAGGAACAGCACCGGGGGCTCGTGCAGCACCGCGGTGCCGAGCGCGAGCCGCTGCTTCCAGCCCAGCGACAGCTCCTGCGTCAACCGGCCGCGGTGGTCCCTCAGGCCCGCCATCTCGAGCACCCAGTCGCGGCGCTCGGCGCGGCGCGCGCGCGGCACGCCGTAGAGCCCGGCGAAGAAGGCGATGTTCTCCTCCACGGTGAGGTCGCCGTAGAGCGAGAACAGCTGCGACATGTAGCCGATACTGCGCTTGACCGACTCGGTCTCGCGCGCGAGGTCGAAGCCGGCCACCGTGCCGCGCCCGGCGGTCGGCCGCAGCAGACCGGTCAGCATCTTGATGGTCGTGGTCTTGCCGGCGCCGTTGGGGCCGAGGAAGCCGAACACCTCGCCGCGGGCGACCTCGAACGAGACGTCGTCCACGGCGGTGAACGCGCCGAAGCGGCGGGTCAGGTGTTCGACCGTGACGGCGGCCGGGCTCATGCCGTCCCCGCGCGGCCGATGCGCTCGATGAACACGTCCTCGAGCGACGGCTCGACCGCCCG
>JAXDBZ010000152.1:0-11070 GCA_034678345.1 Candidatus Eiseniibacteriota bacterium | reverse complement strand
CTCCCAGCGCCAGGCCACCAGCAACGCCGCGACCACCATCGCGGTGGGGACGAGGTGGATGAGCAGGCCGAGCAGCTTCCGCGCCATACCGCCGGGTCCCTCGAACACGTCGAGCGCGAACAGGCTGACGAACAGGGCGAAGAGGATGCCGAGGACGCGGGGCGTCCAGGTGAGCCAGCGCGGTACGGTGCGGTCGGTCATGGTGGCCAGCACGGGCTAGAGGTCCTTGTAGTCCGGCCCGTCCCCGCCCACGGGCGGCACCCAGGTGATCACCTGGTAGGGGTCGGCGATGTCGCAGGTCTTGCAGTGCACGCAGTTCGAGGCGTTGATCTGCAGGCGCAGGGCGTCGGGCTTCGCCTCGTCGGGCACCATCTCGTACACGCTCGCCGGACAGAAGTGCTGGCAGGGGTTGCCGAACTCCTCGCGGCACCGGCCGGCGCACACGGTCGGGTCGGTCACCACGAGGTGCACCGGCTGGTCCTCGTCGTGCTTCGTGCCCGAAAGATAGACGTCGGCCAGCTTGTCGAAGGTGAGCGTGCCGTCGAACTTCGGCGGCGCCGGCTTGCCGCTCGGGTGCCGCTCGCGCAGCGCGCGCATGTGCCGGTGTCCCGGCACGCCCTTCAGCCGGTCGCCGAACACGTCGCGGCCGCCGAGCAGCATCTGGATGCCGGCGCTCAGCATGCCCGGGACCAGGCCGCCGTCGAAGCCCTGGTGGAAGTTGCGCACGCGCCGCAGCTCGTCCGCGCCCCACGAGTGCGCCACGCGCTCCTCGTACTTCGCCAGCCGCTCCTTCCCGAAGTCCTTCGCCAGCAGGCACTCGAACAGCGTCTCGGCCGCCAGCATGCCCGAGAGGATGGCGAGGTGGATGCCCTTCAGGCGCGCCCCGTTCAGGAAGCCGCCCGCGTCGCCTGCGATCAGCAGACCGTCGGCCGAGAGCTTCGGCATCGCCCACCAGCCGCCCTCGGGGATGGCTTTGGCGCCGTAGGCCACCGGCTTGCCGCCCTCGAGCAGCGGGCGCAGCAGCGGGTGCGTCTTCCAGCGCTGGAAGTTGGCGTGCGGGTCGTTCACCGGGTCGGGCGAATCGAGCGCGGTGACGAGGCCGGCCGCCCAGTGCGAGTCGTCCATGCCGTAGAGGAAGCCGCCGCCCAGCGTGTCGGACGGCAGCGGCCAGCCCATGGTGTGGACGACCCGGCCCGGGGTCACGCGCCCGGCCGGCATCTCCCAGACCTCCTTCACGCCGGTCGAGTAGACCTGCGGGTTGCGGCCGACGGTGAGGCCGAGCGCCGTCTCGAGCGCCTTGGTCAGCGTGCCGCGCGGTCCCTCGCACAGCACCGTCGCCTTCGCCCGGCAGTCGGCGCCGGGCTGGAAGTTGGGCTTGGGCTGCTTGTGCTTGTCCACGCCCTTGTCGCCGGTGCGCACGCCGGCGAGGCGGCCGGCCTCGAGCAGCGGCTCCACCGCGGCCGTCTCGGTGACGAGCAGCACGCCCTTCTGCTCGGCAATGCCCGCCATCCACTCGACCATGCGGCCGAGCGAGACGATCAGGTTGCCGTGGTTCTGCAGGATGGGCGGCAGGAACGGCAGGCGGAACTGGCCGGTCCGCCACAGGAAGTAGACGTCGTCCGTGGCCACCGGCGCGGCCGCCGGGAAGCCCTGCTCGCGCCAGCCGGGCACGAGGGCGTCGAGCCCGCGCGGGTCGAGCACCGCGCCCGAGATGCCGTGCGCCCCGGCCGAGCGGCCCTTCTCCAGCACGGCGATCGAGACCTCGCCGAGCGATGTGCCCGGAGCGCCCGCCGCGACCTTCGCGTCGTGCTGCGCGACCAGGTCGGCGAGGTGGATGGCGCCGGCGAGCCCGGCCGGGCCCGCGCCCACGAACTGCACGTCGAACTCGAGGACCTCGCGCTCCATCCGTCCCTCCGCGGGCGTCAGGCGCCCTGGGCCTCCAGCCAGCGCTCCGCTTCGATGGCCGCCGCGCAGCCGCTGCCCGCGGCCGAGACCGCCTGCCGGTACACCGGGTCGGCCACGTCGCCCGCCGCGAACACGCCGGGGACCGCGGTGCGCGTGCTGCCCGCCTCGACCACCACGTAGCCCTTGTCGTCCAGCGGCAGGGCTCCCTGCAGGAATGCGGTGTTGGGCTGGTGCCCGATGGCGACGAAGATGCCGTCGATGGGCTCCTCGCTCATGGCGCCGCTCTTCGTGTCACGCAGCCGCACGCCGGTGACCTTGCGGGGCTCGTCGGTGCCCAGCACCTCGTCGATCACCGCGTTCAGGCGGAAGGAGACCTTCGGGTTCTTCCGCGCGCGTTCCTGCATGATCTTCGAGCCGCGCAACTCGTCGCGGCGGTGCACCAGCACCACCTCGGCGCAGAAGCGCGTCAGGTAGCCGGCCTCCTCGAGCGCGGTGTCGCCGCCGCCCACCACCATGACGCGCCGGCCGCGGAAGAAGAAGCCGTCGCAGGTGGCGCAGGCCGACACGCCGGCGCCCCAGAAGGTCTGCTCGCTGGGGATGCCCAGCAGACGGGCGCTGGCGCCGGTGGCGACGATGACCGTCCTTGCCCGGAACTCGCGCGACTCGGTGCGCACGGTGAACGGGCGGTTCGAGAAGTCCACGCTCTCGACCGTGCCGTCCACGACCTCGCTGCCGAAGCGCACCGCCTGCTCGCGCATCTTGAGCATCAGCTCGGGGCCCTGGATGCCCTCGGGGAAGCCGGGGTAGTTCTCGACCTCGGTGGTGATGGTCAGCTGGCCGCCCGGCTGCGAGCCGGAGAGCAGCAGCGGCTTCAGGTTGGCGCGGGCGGCGTAGATGGCGGCGGTGAAGCCGGCCGGGCCCGAACCGAGGATGACGACGTCATGGGTGTCGGACATGCGCGGACTCCGGGGTGATGGGGGATACGGTCGCGCGCGATTCTAGCGGGGTGCCCCGCGGGCCGCCAGCGAGGCGCGCGGCCGCGGGCGCCGGCTACGCCAGGTCCAGCGCCAGTTCGATCTCGTCGCGGATGGGCACGCCGTCGCAGCCGGTGAGCGGGATCTCCGGCTTGAGCCGCCGGGATCCGCGGATGGCGTCGGCGTGCACCGCGACGATGCGGAAGCCCCGCCGCTGCCAGAAGCGCTGGGCGGGCCGGTTGTCGTTCGTGGTGACCAGCCAGAGCCGCCGGCACCCGGCGGCGCGCGCCGCCGCCCGCACGGCCTCGACCAGCGCCGTGCCGATGCCGCGTCCCTCGGCCAGCGAGTCGAGCGAGACGATCTCGCAGGCCTCCCCGGCGAGGCGGTAGGTGACGAGCCCCGACGGATTCCCGTCCGCGTGCGCGACGAAGCCCGCAAGAAGGTCGGCCCGATGCACCCGGCCGCGGGTGACGATGCGCGGGCCGGCCCAGCGCTCCGCCAGCAGGGCGCGGGCCCAGCCGCGCTGGTCGTCCTCGAGCGGCCGGATGTCGAGCCCGCTCACGGTGCGGTCGTCCGCATCGCGAGGTAGACCGAGCCGATCCAGGCGCCGTGGGCGCGGTGGACGTCCACCGCGCACTGGTGTTCGTCCAGCGTCTCGAGCGCCGCCGGGTCCGCGGCCCAGCGTTCGCGCAGCTCGCGAATCACGGACTGCAGCGGCGCGTAGTAGTCCGCCCACCAGAACTCCCCGGGGACGGGGAAGTGCTCCAGCACCCTGTAACCGCATCGCTGCGCCACGGCCAGGAACTCGCCGACGGTCGGGATGGGAAGGGGGATGCCGTCCCAGTACCGCTCCAGCTCCGCCGGCCGGCCGGGCCGCAGCCACGCCATGTCGTGGACGACGAGGCAGCCCTGCGGCCCGAGGAGGCGTCGGCACGCCGCCAGGCCCGGCTCGAGCCCGATCGTATGCAGGGAGGCCTCCGCCCAGACGACGTCGAACGACCCGTCCGCGAAGGGCATCGCAGCCAGCGTGCCGCGCACGGCGTGGACGCGGTCCGCGAGCCCCTCGTGTCGCACGCGCTCGACAAGGGCGGCGAGTGCGCGGACGTCGATGTCGAGGCCGACGACCTCGCCGCCGCCCAGACGCGCCAGCTCGGCCGTCGGACCGCCGCGGCCGCAGCCGGCATCGAGGATGCGGGGCCGCTCGAGCGCGGGCAGGAGGCGGAAGGCCCGGCGGATGAGTTCGCGCCGCGCGGGGCTCACCTCGCTCAGGCGCTCGTAGAGTTCGCGGTCCACGTCGAGTGGCTTCATCGCGTCACGGCCCGCGCGGTGGTGTGGTCGCGCGGCCCCGGCGTCAGATCCATCGGCGCACCCGGCGTTTGTACTCGAGGTAGCGCACCCCGAACTGCCGCTCGAGGTCGCGCTCCTCGGGGACAATGAAGTGCGCCGTCGCCAGCCAAGTCAGCGCGAGCACCACGAGCCACGGAGTGAGCGACCCGAGGAGCAGGCCCGCGCCGGCGAGGATCAAGAGACCCCCGAGGTACATGGGGTTCCGGGTGAAACGAAAGGGACCTTCGAGCACCAGCGCGCTCGAGTCGCGGAACGGCTTCACCTCGGTGCCGTGGCGCTTGAAGAGACCATCCGCCCACAGGTTGAGGAGCACCCCGAGCGCGATGGGGAGGACGCCAGCGTAGCGCCACGGCGAGCCGACGATGCGGGCGAGGGGCACCAGGGAGTGCGCCGCCAGCATGGCGACGAGGCCGAGCATGAAGTAGGTCGGTGGCAGCGGACGCCCGGAGCTCATGGAGACCCTCTCCTTCGTCGGGGGTGCCGTCCCATCATCCCGCCACGCGGCTCGCCGTGCCAGCCGCCAGCCCCAGCTGCCAGAGGCCGAACGCGGCGAGCGCCAGGGCCGAGATGCCCACCAGGACACGGTTGACGCGCGGTCCCAGCCGGCGCGCGCTGGCGAAGAGCAGGACGGTGGCGACCATGCCCGAGACCAGCGTGGCGTAGAACGCCGCGAGCAGCACCACGCCGTGCGCGGGTGATTCGCGCCACGCCTTGAGCAACAGCGGTCCCATGACGAGGCCCCAGCCGAGGTAGGGCCCGGGGTTCAGCAGGTTCACCACGGTGGCGCCGAGCAGGCTCTCGCGGCCGGAGCCGCGGCCCGGCACGGCCTCCGGCTGCCACGTGCGCCAGGTGCCCGCCGCGCGCCACGCCAGGAAGAGCAGGAACGAGCCGCCGGCAAGCCGCAGGCCGCGCTCGAACCCGGCCGGCACGCGGCTCAGGACGAGGAGCGCCAGCGCGATGATCGGCCCGTCGCTCACCAGCGGCGAGAACGCAGCCGGCAGCGCGCGCCGCCAGCCGTGGCTGAGCGTCCGCGCGACGAGGTAGGCCTGCAGCGGTCCGGGCTGCACGGCCGCGGCGAAGGCGAAGGTCACGCCGAAGAGGAGGTAGGCCGGCACGGCCGGCAGCATACCCCGCTAGGGCTTCGGGCGCAGCGCGAGGATTGGGGCCGTGCTCACCCAGTAGAGGTCGCCGCCCAGCCCGAAGAACAGGTACTTGCCGTCGGGGGAGATGCTCGCGATGCCGGCATCGCGGCCGAAGCCGTGCTCCGAGAGGTCCACGGGCGCGCCCCACGATCCATCACCGCCGCGGAACGTGACGAACAGGTGGGAGCCTCCCTCGACGTCGAAGACGAGGTAGCTGCCGTCCGGCGCGATACAGGGATGGGCGAGCTTCTGGAAGCGGGGTCGCAGGACATCGACGGCCCCGGTGATGCGCTGGTGCCCGAAGAACCGTCCGTCACGCAGAGTCGCCTTCGTCAGATAGCCGGTGACGTCGCCGTCCAGGAAGACGTTCTCGGTGACGTAGATGTCGCCGGCGCGCGTCGAGCTGACGAACATCCCCCAACCCACGTACCTCGCCTTCGACCATCCGCGTGGCCCGCGGTCGGCGGCGTAGATGCCGTAGGGAAGGGGGGTGGCGGGCTCGCCCGCCGGTGCCGGCCGGAACCAGCCCCAGTAGACGTGCCGGCCGTCGGCGGTGACGTGGGGCTCGTGGGCGTTGTGCCCGGCGGAGAAGGTCACGGGGAACGGGACCGTCCAGCCGCCCCGCTCGAGCCGGCTCGTCATGATGACCTGCTTCACTCCGCCGGAGTCGCGCGCGGTCCGGGTGAAGTAGAACTCGCGCCCGTCCGGCGACCACGTGCAGGCATAGTCCCCCGAGCCGGGCAGCGACACGACCCCGGGCGCGAAGACCCGCGGCGTGTCGCCCGGCGCCGGCTCACCGAGGTAGGGGCCCATCCGCGCGGGCTGGATCAGGACCGGCGGGCCGGAGGTCGTATCGCGGTCGGCGGCGACTCCGGGTCGGCCGGCGAGGAGGACGAACGAGGTCAGGACGAGCGGAAGGGCGCGCATGGACGATCTCCGGGATCGGATGGCGGGATGGCGGCTCCGCCGGCACCGGGTCTCAGCGCATCGAGGGCGCGTGCGTCCACCCACCAGACGTCGCACAGCGGCTCGCGCTGCGGCCCGCGAAAGACGTCGGTCCTCCAGAGCTTCCGCGGGTTGGACTTCGGGGACGCGCGGTTGCTGACGACGAAGAGGTACCGGCCGTCGGCCGAGAAGCCCCCGAACTTGGTCTGGGGCGGCGCGTTGATGTCGTCACCGAGGAGCCGGGGCACTGTCCAGGTGCCGTCCGGTCGGCGGAAGCTCAACGCGAGGAAGAATCCGCTGTCGGCCCGGGTCGTGAAGACGAACGTGTCTCCATCCGGGGAGAACGCCGGGACGGACACGACCTGCCCCGGCTCGGTGGGCACGACGCCCATCGCCTCCGGCGCCGCGAAGCCGTCCTCGAGCGCGTGCATCCGGAAGACCCGGGTGCCCCCGGGCGTCGCGGCCGAGTCCCCCAGCACGCAGAGGAGCGCCCCGTCCGCGCCGACCGTGAAGATGCCCAGTCGCCGGCCCCCGATCGGCAGATGGAGAGTTCGCGGCTCGGTCCAGCCCGAGGGAGTGCGATCCACGTACCACGGACTCGAGGTGCTCTCGGGCGTCGCGCCGGTGCGTGGTCGCCGGCAGGGGATCCCCGCGCCGTGGGGGCTCGAGAACTCCAGCAGGCGCGGCTCGGTCCAGCGGCCGCCCTCCTCTCGGGACCAGAAGACCATGCCGGTCCGCCTCGCCCCGTCGCGGTCGCCGTTGACGCGCCAGAAGCACTCCTTCCCGTCGGGCGAGAACACGGGTGGCCCGTCGTCGTGGTGCTCGCTGCTCACGATACCGGGCGCGAACATCTCGGCGCGCAGGCCCGGCGGCCGCTGGCCGAAGTAGGGGCCCGAGAGCGACGGCCACGCGGCGGCCGGACCGTCGCCCGGGGCCCCCGCGAGGAGCAGCGACGCCCCGAGCAGGGCCAGCGACGACGCGATGAGGACGACGCCGCGCGGCGGCCGTCCCGCCGGGACGCCCGGCGACGGGCGATCGCCGGCGATCGCGTCGCGCTCCATCAGCCCAGCAACGCCACGCGGTACGGCATGGCGATGGTGAAGTCCCGCCGGCCGCGGAATTCCTCGATGCGCCGGAGCGAGCACTCGCCCATCGGCGCGACCTTGGCGCGCAGCTCGTCGAAGTCGGCGAAGCGCTGCAGGGCGGTGAAGGTGCGGTCGGAGGTGAGGGGGAAGCGCTCGGCCGCCGCCCAGCCGCGCAGCACTTTCTCCGCCTCGCACAGGTACCAGCTCCAGGAGGAGCCCGGCGCGTGGTCCGCGATCAGGACCTGGGGGGCGAGCCGGCGGGCGTGCTTGAGCGCGGTCAGGCCGTCCACGATCTCGTGCAGGCAGAACTCGAAGAAGACGACGTCGGCGCGCTCGGTGACCGCGAGGACGTCCGACAGCATGGCGCGGTAGCGGTCGGCGAGGCCCGCGTCGCGGATGCCCGCGCGCAGCCGCTCGACCGCGTCCGCATCCGTGTCCACGCCGAGCACGGCGCGCGCGGTGCGGGCATAGCCGATGAGCTGGCCGCCGCCCGCGCCCACGTGGATCACGGACTTGCCGGCGAAGTCGTAGCAGGACTGGAGCTCGTCGAGGATCGCTTGGATGTCGGTCGCCATGTCTTCCCTCCGTTCGCGTGCGAGTCTGCCACGACGCAGCGCGGGACCGGGGCGGCAGCGGCCCTGCGGCGGAGGGGGCACGCCGGGCGCGGCGGAACCGCCGACGGGAGCGGCGGCCGGCCGCGCCTCGCGCGGGCGGCACGCGAGAGATTTCGCTTGGCGCCGGGCCGGGGCGCGGCTAGCCTGCCTGCGTTCCGCCGGTACCGGCCGCCGATCCCGTCACGGATGCGCGCATGAACCCGCGACTGCCACTGACACTCGCCGTCTGCCTGGGGATCCTGCTCGGGGCGGGCGCCGCCACCTTCCGCTACGCGGAGGGATTCTCCTACTTCAGCAACGATCCGCAGGCGTGCGCCAACTGCCACGTCATGCGGGAGTACCTCGACTCGTGGCAGAAGTCGTCGCACCACACCCGCGCCGTGTGCAATGACTGCCACGTGCCGCACGAGCTGGTGCCCAAGCTGGTCACCAAGGCCGAGAACGGCTGGAACCATTCGCGGAAGTTCACGCTGCAGAACTACCCGGAGGCGCTGCGCATCACCCCGCACAACGCCGACCGCCTCCAGCACGGCTGCCTGAGCTGCCACGAGGATCTGACGAGCGACATCCGTGACGCCGCCCGCCCGGGCGGGTCCGTCCACGCCACCGACATCACCTGCGCCCGCTGCCACGCCGACGCCGGGCACGGACCGAGGAGATGACCATGTCCCAGCGCGCGAAGTACCTCCTGGCCATCGCGGCGACCGCGGTCGCCACGTTCGCCGTCGTGATGTTGCTGCTGAACATCGCCCAGCGGAAGGTCGAGGCGAAGCAGACGCACTTCGAGCTGGTGAAGCTCACCGAGGACACGGTGGACCCGAAGCTCTGGGGCGAGAACTTCCCGAGCCAGTACGACGGCTACCGCCGCACGGTGGACACCGAGCGCACGCGCTACGGCGGCAGCGAGGCGTTCTCGCGGCTCGACGCCGACCCACGGCTGAAGCGCATCTTCGCCGGGTACGCCTTCGCCCTCGAGTACACCGAGGACCGCGGCCACGCCTACTCGCTGCGCGACCAGGACAGCACGGCACGCGTGCGCGAGCGGCCGCAGCCGGGCTCGTGCCTGCAGTGCCACGCCTCGGTCATCCCCGCCTACCGCAAGGCGGGCGGCGGCGACGTGATGAGGGGCTTCGAGATCGTGAGCGCCATGCCGTGGGTGGACGCCCGCAAGCTGGTCGAGCACCCGGTGGCCTGCATCGACTGCCACGACCCGGCGACGATGGCCCTGCGGGTGACGCGGCCCGGGTTCCTCAACGCCTACCGGGGCTACATGACGACGAAGGGGGTCGCGGACTACGACCCAAACACGATGGCCACGCGCCAGGAGATGCGCTCGTTCGTCTGTGGCCAGTGCCACGTCGAGTACTACTTCCGCAAGCCCGACCAGGTCGTCGTCTATCCCTGGTCGCGGGGCCTCCGGATCGACGACGAGGAAGCCCACTACGACAGCCTGCGCTTCAGCGACTGGGTCCACGCCGAGACCGGGGCTGGCGTGCTCAAGGCGCAGCATCCCGAGTTCGAGATGTGGAACCAGGGCGTGCACGCGCGCAGCGGCGTGGCCTGCGCCGACTGCCACATGCCCTACATGCGGCAGGGGGCGATCAAGATCAGCGACCACCACGTGCGCAGCCCGCTGCTGAACGTGGACCGCGCCTGCCTCGTCTGCCACTCGTTCCCGGCCGAGGAGATGAAGGCGCGCGCCCAGACCATCCAGGACCGCAACGCGGCGCTGCTGTCGCGCGCCGAGGACGCGCTCGTCGGCCTCTTCGACGCGGTGAAGGCGGCGAAGACGGCGGGAGCCGACAGCGTGGCGCTGGCGGCGGCGGGGCGGCTGCAGCGCCGGGCGCAGTTCCGTGCCGCCTACGTGAATGCCGAGAACTCGATGGGCTTCCACGCGCCGCAGGAGGCGGCGCGCATCCTGGGCGAGGCCATCGACTACGCGCGCCAGGGCGAGATCGAGGCGCTCCGCGTGGCGCGGACGCGGCGGCCGTAGCGGTCGTCGCGCCTTGCGGCGCGCCGAACGCCGGGGCTAGACTGCGGCCCCCGCGTCCCGCAGCAGCCCCGGCCGCCGTCGGAGGAGCGCATGCCGTTCGTCATCACCGAGCCCTGCATCGGCGTGAAGGACAAGTCCTGCGTCGAGGTCTGCCCGGTGGACTGCATCGTCGAGGGCGAGGACCAGTTCTTCATCCATCCCGACGAGTGCATCGACTGCCAGGCCTGCGAGGCCGCCTGTCCGGTGCAGGCGATCTTCCCCGAGAGCGGCGTGCCCGAGAAGTGGCGCGGCTACATCGAGAAGGCCCGCGCGTTCTTCGACGGGCGCTGAGCCCCGCGGCCGGGGATCCCCCCGCGGGCGGCGCATCGCGTCGCCCGCTCCGCGAAAGGACGATGCCGTGAGCGATGCCGGTCTGCCGTCGCGCGAGCAGGCGCTCGCGCTGGTGCACGAGTGGATCCAGAACCCCAACCTGCGCAAGCACTGCCTGGCGGTCGAGGCGGCGATGCGCCACCACGCGCGCCTGCGGGGCGGGGACGAGGAGCGCTGGGGGATCGCCGGCCTGGTGCACGACTTCGACTGGGAGCGGCACCCCGACGCCGAGCGTCACCCGTCGGCAGGCGTGGCGTACCTGCGCGAGCAGGGCTGGCCGGAGGACGTCTGCCGGGCGGTGCTCGGGCACGCGCCCCACACCGGCGTGCCGCGCGACACGCCGATGGCGCAGGTGCTCTACGCGGTGGACGAGCTGTGCGGCTTCCTCGTGGCCTGCGCGCTGATGACGCCGAACAGGTCGCTGGCCGAGCTCGAGGTGAAGAGCGTGCGCAAGAAGATGAAGCGCGCCGACTTCGCCCGCAACGTGAGCCGCGAGGACATCGTCAACGGTGCGGCCGGGCTGGGCGTGGACCTCGACCAGCACATCGCCACGACGCTCGAGGCGCTGCGGGGCATCCGGGGCGAGCTGGGACTCTAGGCCCCGGTCCGCGATGCGGCGGATCGACGGGCCGCCCCCGCGGCCGGCGCCGCCCCCAATACACGACGCCGATCGCTCGTCGCTCGGGGACTCTCGGT
>JAXDBZ010000151.1:0-17160 GCA_034678345.1 Candidatus Eiseniibacteriota bacterium | reverse complement strand
CAGCCGGGATGGGCGTACAAGCTCGTCCTGGTGGCGGGGCTGGTCGCCACGGTCGTGTTCGGCCTGGTCGAAGGACGCGACTTCCAGGGCGAGGGGACGCGCTCGACGTGGATCTACGACCAGGTCTACTCCTCCATGAGCAGCGCCATGTTCGCGCTGCTGGCGTTCTTCATCGCCTCGGCGGCCTTCCGGGCGTTCCGCATCCGCACCCTGGAGGCGGCGCTCCTGGCGGCGGCGGCCTTCATCGTCATGATGGGCCGGGTGCCCCTGGGGGGCGTGCTGACGGACGGGCTCCCGCCGGTGCTCCGCGTCGAGAGCTTCGCGCAGTGGATCCTGGACGTGCCCCAGAACGCCGCGAACCGCGCCATCATCATCGGCGCCGCGCTGGGCGTCATGTCCACGGGCCTGCGCGTCATCCTCGGCATCGAGCGCAGCTATCTGAGCGGGGAGGAGTGAGATGAGCCTCGCCACCGGATTCGAGCGCCTCGACCGCCGCTGGATCTTCCTCGTCACGGCCCTGCTGGTGCTCCTCCCGCTGCTGTGGCCGCTCAACCTGCCGCTGCAGCCGTCGCCGCCGGTGCGCGACTACCACCGGACCATCGAGTCGCTGCCGCCCGGGAGCCTCGTCCTCGTCTCGTGCGACTTCGACCCGGCGTCGCGGCCCGAGCTCGAGCCGATGGCGCGGACGACCCTCATGCACCTGTTCCGCCGCAAGTGCAAGGTGGTGGTGGTCTGCCTGTTCCAGGGCGGTGCGCGCTTCGTGGACGTCCTGGTGGAGGACGTCGCTCGTTCGCGCCGGCTCACCTACGGCGTGGACTACGCCAACCTCGGCTACAAGTCGGGGGACGAGGCGGTCATGGTGCTCATGGGCCAGGGCATCGTGAACGCGTTCCCGCGCGATCACGGCGGCCGCGACGCGGCGTCGCTGCCCATCATGCAGGGGGTGCGGAACTACTCCAGCTTCGCGCTGCTGGTGAGCCTCTCGGCCGGCTATCCCGGGACCCGCGAGTACGTGCAGCAGGTCCAGGGCCGTTTCCACATCCCCATCGTGGCGGGCGTGACGGCGGTGATCGCGCCGTCGCTCTACCCGTACCTGCAGACCGGCCAGCTGCAGGGCCTGCTGGGCGGCATGGCCGGGGCGGCCGAGTACGAGGACCTGCGCTACGAACGCGGGATGGCCTCGCGCGGCATGGACGCGCAGTCGCTCGCCCACGTGTTCATCGGACTGTGCATCGTGCTCGGCAACGTGGCCTACTGGGAGAAGCGCCGGAGGGCTCCGCGATGACCCCGCACCTGAGCACCGACTTCGGCGTCTGGGTGGCCGCGGCGCTCACCCTCTGCGTCTTCAGCTTCCTGTACCGCGACAACCCGTTCTATCGTTTCGCCGAACACCTCTTCGTCGGCGTGTCGGCGGGCTATTACCTCGTCCTGAGCTTCTGGAGCGTCATCGTCGCGAATCTCTGGGATCCGCTCGTCCTCGCCTTCGCCGGACGCGACGGGGGACCGTTCGCCGCCCGGCTCGGGGACTACCGCGCCTTCCTCCTCGTGCCGGCTCTGCTCGGGCTCCTGCTCTTCACCCGGTTCCTGCCCCGCGTCGGCTGGCTGGCGCGCTGGTCGCTGGCGCTCATCATCGGCGTGTATGCGGGCCTCAAGACCACGGGCTTCGCCCAGAGCGACTTCGTCGCCCAGGTGCATGGCAGCATCCAGCCCCTGTGGACGGGCGAGTGGGGCTCGAGCGTCAGCGCGATCATCTTCACCGTCGGGCTCGTCTCCTCGCTGCTCTTCTTCTACTTCAGCCGGGAGCATCGCGGCGTGCTGGGGGGCGTCTCGCGCCTGGGAGTGTTCTTCCTGATGGTGTCGTTCGGCGCGGGCTACGGCTACACGGTGATGTCGCGCGTCTCGCTACTCATCGGGCGATTCCAGTTCCTGCTCTTCGACTGGCTGGGCCTGCGCTGACCGCGGCGCGGCGGCGACGATGATCCTCTGGTGCGACGGGGGCCACGACCCGGCGGAGAACATGCGCCGGGACGCCGTGCTGCTGGCCGCCGCCGAGTCCGGCGCGCCGCCCGTGCTGCGGGTGTTCCGCTTCGCGCCGCCGGGGATCACCCTGGGCCGCGCGCAGGATCCCGCGCGCGAGCTCGACCTCGAGCGCTGCCGCCGCGAGGGGGTCGGCTGGGCGGTGCGCCCGACCGGCGGGCGCGCCATCTTCCACGACGAGGAGTGGACCTACTCGCTGGCCGCACCCCTGGACGATCCCGCCTGGGGGGGGGACCTCGCCCGGGCGTACGGCGCCGTCTCGCGGCTGCTGGCGGAGGCGTTGAGGCAACTCGAGGTCCCGGTGCGCCTCGCCCGCGGCGAGGCGAGGGGCGACCTGGCGCCGCGCGTCGCCGGCGGGGCGGCGCCACCCTGCTTCGCCTCGACGGCCCGCCACGAGATCGTGCTGGAGGGACGCAAGCTGGTGGGCAGCGCGCAGCGTCGGACCGCCCGCGCGCTGCTCCAGCAGGGCAGCGTCCTGCTCGGCCCGGCGCACCTGCGGCTGGCGGACTACGTGGCCGTGCCCGAGGCGGCGCGGGCTCGGGTGCGCGACGATCTGGCCCGCCTCGCCACCGACGCCGGCCGCTGGCTCGGGCCGCACGAGCCGCTCGAGCGCTGGGCGGAGGCCCTCGCGGCGTCGCTGCCGGCCGGCACGAGGCGGCTCGACGGGGCCGGAGGGCTGGCGCTCGTCGGCGGCGCGCCGCGGCCCGGCGGAGGTTGACCCCCGGCCCCGCAGCGCCGGATACTCGGTCGTCCTCGCAGGAATTCATGGTCCGGAGAGCGGCATGACCCGAGGCCCGCAGGCCGTGTGGTGGGGGTTCGCCGCCGGGCTCGCCTTGAGCGCGGCGGCGGGAGGCGTGGCCGCCCAGCCGCTGCGGACGCCGATGGCCGAGACGGGAGTGTTCGGCGGACGCTTCGTCATCGGCGCCCTCAGCGACGCGAAGACGTTCAACCCGATCCTCTCGAACGAGACGAGCTCGTCGGAGGTGAGCGACCGGCTCTTCACGGCGCTCACCGAGACGGACAACCTCACCCGGCGCAACCGGCCGGCGCTGGCAACGAGCTGGGAGGTGAGCCGGGACGGACGCGTCTGGACGTGGCACCTGCGGCGGGGCGCCCGCTTCTCGGACGGACACCCGATCACCGCGGCCGACGTCCTCTTTTCGTTCGCCGTGGCCTACGACTCCACGCTGCATCCCTCCATCTACGACCTGTTGAGCCCGCACGGGCGCCGCATCCAGGTCTCCGCCCCGGACTCCTACACGGTGGTCATGCGGCTGGCCCGGCCGCATGCCCTGCTCGTGCACGCGGTAGGGTCGCTGCGCATCCTGCCGAAGCACGTGCTCGAGCCGGTCTGGCGGGCCGGCCGGTTCGCGTCGTCCTACGGCGTCGGGACGCATCCGGACAGCCTGGTGACGAGCGGGCCGTGGCGGCTCAAACAGTACGTGCCGCACGAGAAGACGGTGCTGACGCGGAACCCCTTCTGGTTCGGGGTGGATGCGCGCGGCCGGCGCCTGCCCTACCTGGACGAGCTGGTGTTTGCGGTCGTGCCCGACCAGACCACGTGCGCGCTCCGCTTCGAGGCCGGTGAGCTGGACGCGCTCGACAACGTGAAGGCCGAGGACTACCGGCGCTTCGAGCGCGGCCAGCCCCGCGGCGGGTACGTGGTGCACCGCCTGGGGGCGTCGCTGACCAGCAACTTCATGTGGTTCAACCTGAACACGGTGAAGCGCGCGGGCGGGCGGCGGCCGGTGGGGACGCCGTACGCGGACCCGGTGCGCCATGCGTGGTTCTCGAACCGCGACTTCCGGCGCGCCGTCTCCATGGCGGTGGACCGCGAGGCCATCATCCGCAGCGTCTACTTCGGCGAGGGCGCGAAGTCGTGGTCCATCCTGACGCCCGGCTACGGGCCGTTCCACGATCCGGCCGTGACCGCGCCGGACCACGATCCGGCAGGGGCGCGCCGGCTGCTGGCGCGGCTGGGCTTCCGCGACCGGGACGGCGACGGCGTCCTCGAGGATGCGCGGGGCAATCCCGTGCGCTTCACGCTCAAGACGAACGCCGGCTCGGTGCGCGTCCAGATGGCGAACTTCGTCCGCGACGACCTGGCACGAGTGGGGATCCAGTGCCACGTGGCGGCGGTGGACTACAACACGCTGATCGTCAACATGCGCGAGGACTTCGACTACGACGCCATCCTCGCCGGTCTCGGCGGCGCGGTGCCGCCGGACCCGGCCATGTGCGGCAACTTCTATCGTTCGAGCGGGGCGACCCACTTCTGGAACGTGCGCCAGCCGCGCCCCGAGACGCGCGCCGAGGCCCGCGTGGACTCGCTCTTCGACCGGCTGCTGCTGCCGGGGACGCTCGCGGCTCGCCGCGCCCTGAGCTCGCGCATCGACCGCATCCTCAACGAGGAGTGCTGGCTCGTCTGGCTGCCGGTGATGAAGGTCGAACTGCCGGTGCGCGACCGCTTCGGCAACGTCGCCCCGAACCTGCTTCCGCACCGCGTGCTCTGGAACATCGAGACGGTGTTCGTGAAGCCGCGGGGCCGGGGCGCGGGCCGCTAGGCCCGGCCGCGCGTCATGCGTACCTTCGTCCTGCGGCGGCTCCTGCAGCTCGTCCCGCTGCTCCTCGCCGTGATCGTGCTCACCTTCGCGCTCCTGCGGGCGGCCCCGGGCGACTACGTGACCACCGTGGCGGCCGACCCGCAGGTGCCAACGGCGACGCTCGAGGCGATGCGGCACCGCTTCGGCCTGGATCGCCCCTGGCCGGTGCAGCTGGGGCTCTACGTGCGCAACCTCGTCCTCCGCTTCGACCTGGGCGAGTCGTTCTCGCACCATCGCCCCGTGGCCGAGGTGCTGCGCGGTGCCATGCTGAACACGCTGCTCCTGGCGCTGGCGGGGGCACTCCTGACCTGGGGGCTGGCCGTGCCGCTGGGGGCTTGGGCCGCGGCGCGCCAGGGCCGCGCCGTGGACCGCTCGTTGTCCACGCTGGCCTTCGCCGGCCTGGCCGTGCCCGAGGTGCTCTCCGGGCTCCTCCTGCTCATGCTGGCCGCCCGCACGGGGTGGTTCCCGGTGGGCGGGATGCGCTCGCTGGACTGGGACAACCTGGGCCCGCTGGCGCGCCTGGCCGACATCCTCTGGCACCTGGCGCTCCCGGCCCTGGTGGTGGCGCTGGTCCCGCTCGCCGGGCGGATGCGGCAGATGCGCTCGAGCCTCCTCGACGTGCTCCGGCTCGACTACGTCACCACCGCGCGCGCCAAGGGGCTCGACGAGCGGGTCGTGGTCCTGCGGCATGCCCTGCGCAACGCCCTGAACCCGATGATCACGCTCTTCGGCTACACGCTGGGCTCCCTGCTGTCCGGTTCCCTGGTGGCGGAGATCGTCTTCGCCTGGCCGGGGCTGGGGCGGGTCACCTACGAGGCCCTGCTCGCCCGCGACCAGTACCTGGTCGCCGGCTCCGTGCTCATGGCCACGGTCGTGCTGGTGCTCGGCAACCTGGTGGCGGATCTGCTCCTCGCGGCCGCCGACCCGAGGATCCGCCATGCCTGAGGCGCGGGGCGCGGGGCCGGTGGGGCGCCGGTCGCTGGCTGCGCTCGTGGCGGGACAGTTGTGGCGCACGCCGCCCGCCCTGGCCGGGGGCGTCCTGCTGGTCGTGCTCTATCTGTTCGCGGCGCTGGCGCCCTTCCTCGCCCCGTACCCGCCGGCGGAAATGGACCGCGCCCGCTTCTACCACCCGCCGCAGGCCCTGCACTGGCGCGGCGAAGACGGGCGGTTCCGGCTGCGCCCCTTCGTCTACGCGACCGCCCCCGGGCCGGGCGTCTTCGAGTATCGCGAGGACCGCTCCCGGTCGATGCCGGTGCGCTTCCTCGTGCGGGGGGCGCGCCACCGGCTGCTGGGGCTCGTGCCCACGGACCGCCACCTGTTGGGCGTGGACGCCCCGGCGCGCGTGAACCTGCTCGGCACCGACCCGGCCGGGCGCGACGTGCTCTCGCGGCTGCTGTTCGGCGCCCGGGTGTCGCTCAGCGTCGGGCTCGTGGGCATCGCCATCTCGTTCGCGCTCGGCCTCCTGCTGGGCGGGGCGGCCGGGTACTTCGGCGGCTGGGTGGATGCGCTCCTCATGCGCTCCAGCGAGCTGCTGCTGTGCATCCCGGGGCTCTACCTGATCATGGCGCTGCGCACGCTGTTCCCGGCGGAGCTCCCGAGCGGGCAGGTGTACCTGGCCATCGTGGCGATCCTGGCCCTGCTCGGCTGGGCCGGCCTGGCGCGGGTCATCCGGGGCATGGTGCTGAGCATCCGCCAGGCGGACTACGTGACGGCGGCCGAGGCGCTGGGGATGAGCCGGCTGCGGGTGATCGTGCGGCACGTGCTGCCCAACACCCTCTCGTTCGTCATCGTCGCCGCCACGCTCGCGGTGCCCGGCTACATCCTCGGGGAGGTCGTGCTCTCCTTCCTCGGCGTCGGGATCCAGGAACCGGACGCCTCGTGGGGCAACATGCTGCAGCAGGCGCGCAGCCTGACCGTCCTGACGGACTTCCCCTGGCTGCTGTACGCTCCGGGCACGGCGATCTTCGTGACGGTGATGGCCTTCAACTTCCTCGGCGACGGGCTCCGCGACGCGCTGGACCCGCGCCGCACCGGAGGGGAGGGAAGGGCGTGAGCGAGCCCGTCCTGCGGGTGGAGGACCTGCGCGTGGAGTTCCGGGGCGAGCGGGGACCGGTCCCCGTGGTGGACGGCGTGTCGCTCGAGCTGCGCGCGGGCGAGACGCTGGCGCTGGTGGGCGAGTCGGGCAGCGGCAAGACCGTCACGGCGCTGTCCGTGCTGCGCCTGCTGCCGGAACCGCAGGGCCGCATCGCCGGCGGGCACATCTGGTTCCGGGGCCGGGACCTGACCGTCCTGGCGGCGCCGGAGATGCGCCGCGTGCGCGGGCGGGAGATCGCGATGGTGTTCCAGGAGCCCATGACCTCCCTGAATCCGGTCTTCAGCTGCGGCGACCAGATCGCCGAGGGCCTGCGGCTGCACGAGGGGCTGGGGCCCGCGGCGGCGCGCGCCCGCACGGTCGAGCTGCTGCGCGAGGTGGGCATCCCGGCGCCCGAGCAGCGGGCCCGGGAATACCCGCACCAGCTCTCCGGAGGCATGCGGCAGCGGGTGATGATCGCCATGGCCCTGGCCTGCCGGCCGGCGGTGCTCATCGCCGACGAGCCCACCACGGCGCTCGACGTCACCATCCAGGCCCAGATCCTGGAGCTGCTGCAGCGGCTGCAGGGCGAGCGTGGCATGGCCATGCTCCTCATCACCCACGACCTCGGAGTGGTGGCCGGGGTGGCGGACCGCGTCTGCGTCCTCTACGCCGGTCAGGTCGTGGAGTCCTGCGCCGCCCCGGCCGTCTTCCGGGGCAGCCGGCACCCCTACACGGCCGGGCTCCTGGCCTCGCTGCCGCGTCCGGGGACGCGCCGCGGCGCGCTGCGCGCCATCCCGGGGCAGGTCCCGGAGCCGCCCGCCTACCCCCGGGGCTGCCGCTTCCACCCGCGCTGCCCCGTCGCCGAACCGCGATGCGCCGACGGATCCCCCTCGCTCGATGTCTCGCCCGACGGGCGTGCGTCGCGGTGCTGGCGGGCGCGGGAGATCGCCGCCGGCCTGGACCCGCTCGGCGGGACCGGGGGGCACGCATGAGCGA
Source organism: Candidatus Eiseniibacteriota bacterium (assembly GCA_034678345.1). Classification (GTDB taxonomy): domain Bacteria; phylum Eisenbacteria; class RBG-16-71-46; order RBG-16-71-46; family RBG-16-71-46; genus JANXPZ01. Next base: position 9,450 of record JAXDBZ010000151.1, on the reverse strand, counting down.
GGCGCTGCTCGAGGTGCGGGGGCTGGTGAAGCACTTCCCCGTGCGCCGCGGGTTCCTCGGCGGCGTGGCCGGGCAGGTGCGGGCGGTGGACGGCGTCTCGTTCGACGTCCGGCCGGGCGAGGTGCTCGGGCTGGTGGGGGAGAGCGGCTGCGGCAAGACGACGACCGGCCGCTGTGTCTTGCGCCTGCTGGAGCCCACGGCCGGGGAGATCCGTTTCGAGGGCACGGACATCGCGCGCCTTCCGCGCCAGCGGCTGCGCCCGCTGCGCCGCCGGATGCAGATCGTCTTCCAGGACCCGTTCTCGAGCCTGAATCCCCGGCTGAGCGTGGGGAGCATGCTGAGCGAGCCCCTGGCGATCCACGGCATCGCCCACGGCGCCAGGGCACGGGAACGGGTCGCGGAGCTGCTCGAGCTGGTCGGTCTCTCGCCCGAACACGCGCGCCGCTACCCCCACGAGTTCTCCGGGGGACAGCGCCAGCGTCTGGGCATCGCCCGCGCGCTCGCCGTCGAGCCGCGCCTCATCGTCGCGGACGAGCCGGTCTCCGCGCTGGACGTCTCGATCCGGGCGCAGATCCTGAACCTCCTGCAGGACCTGCAGCGCCGGCTGGGACTCGCCTACCTCTTCGTCGCCCACGACCTCTCGGTCGTGGAGCACGTGAGCGACCGCGTGGCGGTGATGTACCTGGGCCGGATCGTCGAGCTGGCGGCCGCCCCGGCGCTCTACGCGTCCCCGCGCCATCCCTACACCGCGGCCCTGCTCTCGGCCATCCCGGTTCCCGACCCGGACCGGGGACGGGGGCGCGTCGTCCTCGAGGGCGACGTCCCGAGCCCGATCCGGCCTCCGGCGGGCTGCCGCTTCCATCCCCGCTGTCCCCTGGCACGGGAGCGCTGCCACCGGGAGGAACCGGAGCTCCTCGAGGTGGAGCCGGGTCACCTGTCGGCCTGCCACTTCTGGAGGGAGGTCGTGGCCGGGCCCGTCCCGACCCCCGAGGGACCGGCCTCCTAGCGCTCCGCCGCGCCTTCTGCCCCATCCATCGGGCCGCGCGAGGGGGAAAGCCCCCGCAGCCGCCTTCGGCGCTCCAGCGGGCCGATGCGGCGCCCACGGATGCCTCGACGGCCGCGTCCGTCTAAGCAGATGGCGCGACGCTTCATCGCCGCCGCCGGCAAGCGCAGCGGCGGCCCATTCCCGGTGTGGCACCACCCTTGCGCTAGACGTCCGGCGAGACCGCCGGAACGAACGGGGCGGCGGATAGCCCCCGGGGGCGGCTCCCGAAACCGAATAGGGTGTGTTCCCTGTGCGATTCGTGCTTCGCCGCCCGCGGGCTGATCCCCCTATCGCGAGCGAAGGAGTCTTGCGGAACGGCACACGGTCGATACGGGGAACCTCTTCGACGGGCCCCGCCCGCGGGTGCGCTGCCACCGCGCTCCACCTCCTCCCGCGGAGTGGGGCCCGTCCGTGGCCCCCGGTCCCGTCGCCCGCCCGCACCGACCGTTGACCCCACCCGGCATCCCTGCTAGCGTCCGCCACCTGAAGTCGGTCGAAACGCTGCGCTGGCTGGTACTTCAGCGCGCCAGGGAGGAGCCCCGGAGCCCGTGCCACGCGAGGCGCTCGGTCTGGTCGAGACGGTCGGGCTCGTGCCGGCCGTCGAGGCGGCCGACGCCATGTGCAAGGCCGCCCGCGTCCGCCTGACGCGCTACGAGATCACCCGCGACGGCCTGGTCACAGTCCTCGTCCGCGGTCCGCTGGGGGAGGTCGAGGCAGCCGTCGCCGCCGGAGCCGCCGCCGCACGCCTGGGCGACGTGCTCGTGCGGCACGTCATCCCGGCGCCCGCTGAGGAGCTCGAAGGACCGATCGGGGGCCCGCGTCGGGGTACGGCGGGCCGGGAGAGCGATACCACCCCATAAGGAGTGTCCCATGCAGGAAGAGGCTCTGGGCTTGATCGAGACGCGCGGCTTCGTCGCCATGGTCGAGGCATCCGACGCCATGGTGAAGGCGGCCCGCGTGCAGCTGGTGTCGTACGAGAAGATCGGCGGCGGTTACGTGACCACGATCGTGCGCGGTGACGTGGCGGCCGTGCGGGCCGCGACCGAGGCCGGCTCGGCGGCGGCGGCGAAGGTGGGCGAGGTGGTCTCCGTCCACGTCATCCCGCGGCCGCACGCGATGCTCGAAGAGGTCCTTCCCATCCGGCGTCCCGAGAGCGTCGGCAAGAAGTAGCCATGATCCTGGCGCGCGTGCTGGGCACCGTGGTCTCCACCCGCAAGGACCACGGGCTCCTCGGCTTGAAGCTGCTCCTGGTCCGCGAGGTGGACGGGAAGTTCCAGCCGGCCGGCAACTTCGTGGTGGCGGCCGACGCCGTGGGCGCGGGCGCGGGGGAGATCGTCCTGGTGGCGGCGGGCTCGTCGGCCCGGCTGACGGAGGTCTCCCGGGACAAGCCGGTGGACGCGGTCATCGTGGGCATCGTGGACGCGGTCGAGGTGGAGGGCCGCGACGTCTACCTCAAGAGCACCGGCGTGACGGGCTGAGGCCCGAGCGATGCCTCTCGACCCGCAGCGGATCGCCGCCATCGTCCACGAGGTGCTCGAGCGTCTCGACGAGCGCCCGGGGGCGGGTGGCGCCGCGGCGCCCCGCGGCGTCCACGCGGATCTCGACCGGGCGGTGACGGCGGCGCGCGAGGCGTTCCGCGCGTACGACCGGATCCCGCTCGAGACCAGGCGGCGCATCCTCGCGGGGGTGCGTGAGACTCTGGCCGGGCAATACGAGACGCTGGCGCGGCTGGCGGTCGAGGAAACGGGACTGGGGCGCGTCGAGGACAAGGTGGCCAAGAACCGCCTCGTCACCGAGCGCACGCCGGGCACGGAGGACCTCGAGCCACTCACCTGGACGGGGGACCACGGCCTCACGCTCATGGAGCGGGCCCCCTATGGGGTCATCGCCAGCCTCACCCCGGTGACGAACCCCAGCGAGACCATCATCAACAACGGCATCTCGATGATCGCCGGGGGGAACACGGTGGTCTTCTGCCCGCACCCCTCGGCACGCCGCGTGTCCTGCCTGACGGTGGACCTCGTGAACCGCGCCGCCCTGCGCGCCGGAGCGCCGCTGCCGCTCCTGCACACGGTGGCGGAGCCCACGATCGAGGTGGCGAAGGCCCTCCTGAACTACCCGGGAATCCGCCTGAACGTGGTGACGGGCGGTGGCGGGGTCGTGCAGGAGGCGCTGGCCGCCGGCAAGAAGGCCATCACCGCGGGCCCGGGCAACCCGCCCTCGGTCGTGGACGAGACTGCCGACCTCGAGCGGGCAGCCCGCGACCTCGTGGCGGGGGCCTCGTTCGACAACAACATCATCTGCGTGGACGAGAAGGAGATCGTGGCGGTGGCGATGATCGCCGACCGCCTCAAGGAGGCCCTGTCCCGCGCCGGCGCCACCGTGCTGGCGCCCCACCAGGCCGAGCAGGTGCGGCGCCTCGTGCTGACGAAGGAGCGCGGCCCCCGCCAGCACGCGGACCTGGACCGTCGCTGGGTGGGCAAGGACGCGGGGATCATCCTCGCCGCCGCCGGCGTGCCCTGTGACCCCGCGACGCGGCTCGCCGTATGCGAGGTGGACGGCGACCATCCGTTCCTGTGGACGGAGATGATGATGCCGGTCCTCCCGCTCACCCGCGCACGCACGGTGGACGAGGCCATCGAGGCCGCCATCGCCGTCGAGCAGGGCTGCCGTCACACCGCCTCGATGCACTCGCGCAACATCGACAAGCTCTCGAAGATGGCCCGCCTGTGTGACTGCTCGATCTTCGTCAAGAACGGCCCCCACTACGCCGGCCTGGGCTTCGGCGGCGAGGGGCCCACGAGCTTCACCATCGCCAGCCCCACCGGGGAGGGCCTGACCACCGCCCGCACCTTCACCCGGATGCGCCGCTGCACCCTGGTGGACCACTTCCGGATCGTCTGATGCACGTCGCCATCGCCGCCGTCGAGACCGGCAGCATCGCCCAGGGCACCCTGGCGGCCGACGCCATGGTGAAGACCGCCGAGGTCGAGATCCTCGAGATGGGCCCCCTGTCGCCCGGCAAGTTCTGGGTCCTCATCGGCGGTGAGGTGGCCCCGGTGCGCGCGGCGTGGCAGCGCGGGCGTGAGGTGGCCGCGGAGAGCCTGCTCGACGAGCTGTTCATCCCGCAGCTGCACGAGTTCGTCCTGCCCGCGCTGCGCGGTACCTGCGCGCCGCGCGAGGACGACGCCCTCGGCATCATCGAGACCCTCACGGCCGCCTCGGCCATCGTCGCGGCCGATCGCGCCGCCAAGACGACGGACGTGGCCCTGCGGGATCTGCGGCTGGCCGACGGACTGGGGGGCAAGGGGGTGCTGTGGCTGAGCGGCTCGGTGAGCGCCGTGCAGGCGGCGGTGGAGGCGGGGCGTGCGGAGGCGCAGCGGCAGGGGCTGCTGTCGCGGGCGATCGTGATCCCGCGGCTGCACCCGCAGATGAAGGCGAGGCTCTTCTAGTGCACTTCGCGCGCGTGATCGGGACCGTGGTCTGCAGCACCCGCGTGCCGGCATGGAGGGGGCAGCGGACCCTTCTCCTCCAGCCGACCGACCCCCAGGGACGGGACGAAGGCCGCCGCCTGGTCGCCGTGGACCTCGTCTCGGCCGCGTGCGGGCAGCGGGTCTTCTACGTGCGCGGCCGCGAGGCCGCCAACGCGCTGGCCGACCCCGACAACCCCGCGGATGCCGCCATCGTCGGCATCGTGGACGCGGTCCGGGCCGAAGGCCCGCCGCCCGCGGGGAGCCGCTGATGTTCCTGGCTCGCGTCACCGGGGAGGTGGTCGCCACCATCAAGCACCCGGACCTCGGTGCGCAGAAGCTGCTGGTCGTGCAGGCGGTGGATGCGGGGGACGTCCCGGTCGGGAAGCCGGCCATCGCCGTGGACGCGGCGGACGCCGGCCCGGGCGACCTGGTGCTGGTCGCCGACGAGGGCAACGCCGCGGCGCAGGTCCTGCGGCGTTCCCGCGGCCCCGTCCGCACGGTGGTGGTCGGGGTGGTGGACCGCGTGGACCTCGAGGGGAACGGGGGCTGAGCCGGCTCCCGGCCCGGCCGCGCAGGAAAGGGCTGCGGGAAGGGCCTCCGTGGTGTAGATTACGGCGGTCCAACGGCGTGAGGCAGGATGCCGATCTGCGAGTATGGGTGCGAGCGCTGCGGGTGACAGCCGTTCGCTGATCCCGCCGGCGGTGGGCGTGGGTGTCCCGGCCCCGAGCCGGTCCACCTGGGGCCAGAGGAGGAGGCAGCCATGACGAAGGCGGACCTGGTCGAGCAGATCGCGGAGCAGACCGGGATCTCCCGCAACCAGACCGCGGTCATCGTGGACCAGCTGCTGGATGCGATGTCCCGCGCGCTGAGTGACGGCAAGCACCTCGAGATCCGCGGCTTCGGCACCTTCAAGGTGCGGGAGCGACGGGCGCGGCGCGCCCGCAACCCGCGCAGCGGCTCGGAGGTGCTGGTGCCGGCAAAGCTGGTGCCGGTGTTCAAGCCGAGCAAGGAGCTCAAGGCCGCCGTGCTGGGAGAGGCCTCCGCGACCGTCGAGGTCCCGGAGCCCGTGCTGAGCTGACGAGACGTGATGGCCGAGGCCATCGGACATGGGCATGGAGGATGACGAATGGGGTCGGGCAAGAAGCGGAAGCGCAAGAAGATCGCCACCCACAAGCGCAAGAAGCGGCTCCGCAAGAATCGCCACAAGAAGCGGATCCGCTAGTCCGGCGGAACCCACCGCCCGGCGCCTGATCGGCCGCGCGTTGCATACGCGCGGCCGATGGCTGTTCGACCCGGCGCGGCGCTGGCGACGCGGGCGGATGGACCTCGCCTGGCGTGGTCCGCACGCGCCGCAGGATGGCGACTGGTGCGTGGCGGAGGTGGAGGACGAGGGCCCCGCCCGGCTCGTCGAGGTCCTCGGCGCGGACGACCGACCCGAGTGGGACGATGCCGGGGTCGCCTCCCAGCACCGGCTGCGGACGCGATTTCCGGCACGAGCCGTGGGCGAGGCCGGGGCCTGCCGGGAACCGGGTGCCGCGGAGCGTCACGGGCGGCTGGACCTGCGCGACCGGCTGGTCTTCACCATCGACCCGGAGGACGCGCGGGACCACGACGATGCGCTCTCCGTGCGCGGCGCGCCGGCGGGGCGGTTCGAGGTCGGCATCCACATCGCCGACGTTTCGCACTATGTCCGGGCCGGGGGCGCGCTGGACGCCGAGGCGCTGGCCCGCGGCACCAGCTGCTACCTGCCGGGCGGGGCGATCCCCATGCTGCCCGAGGCCCTGTCGAGCGGCCTGTGCTCCCTCCGCCCGGGGTTCGACCGCCTCGCCCTGTCCGTGCTCGTCGAGCTCGACCGGGAGGGGAGCGTCTTCGGGTGGCGCTTCGCCGAGACGGTGGTCCACAGCCGCCACCGGCTCCACTACGGCCAGGTGCAGGACGCCCTGGACGGGCTCCGGCCGCTCGAGCCCGCCCTGCAGCGCGACCTCGGCATCCTGATGGACATCGCCCGCCGGCTGCGGCGGCGGCGCCTCGCGCAGGGGGCGCTGGAGCTCGACGTCCCGGAGGTCAAGGCGTGGGTGGACGAGCGCGGCGTGCCGTGGAAGGTGGAGCGCCGTCCCCATCACGAGAGCCACGAGCTGGTGGAGGAGTTCATGCTCCTCGCCAACCGCTGCGTCGGCGAAGAGGGCGCGCGGCGGCGCTCCGGACTGCTCTACCGCGTGCACGAGGCTCCTTCGCCGTCGCGGCTGGCGGAGCTCGACGCCATGCTCGGAGCGCTCGGTCTGCCCCGCCTCGGGCTGGCCGACGCGGCCCGATCCGGGCGCGTCGCTGCGGTGGACCCGGCGGGGTCGCTCCAGGCGCTGCTGCGCGTGGCTGTCGATCCACCGAGGCGGCGCCTCGTGCACCGGCTGGTGCTGCGCTCCCTGCCGCGCGCCCACTACCAGGGGCGCGACCTCGGGCATTTCGGGCTGGCGGCGCGGGAGTACTGCCACTTCACCTCGCCCATCCGGCGATACCCGGACCTGCACAACCACCGCCGGGTGCGCGAGTGGATCCGCGGCGCCCCGGAGGGCGCCTGGGACCCGGTGGCGCTCGAGACGCTGGGGGGGCTGTGCAGCGGGGCCGAAGAGGCGGCCGCGGATGCCGAACGCGAGGCGACCCGCGTCAAGGGGCTGCGCCTGTTGGAGGGGAGACTCGGGGACCGGGCATCGGGTATAGTGACCGGACTGGTCCCACAGGGACTGTTCGTGGAGCTGGACGACGTCCCGGTCGAGGGTTTCGTCAGGCCGTCGCTCTACCTGGAGGACCAGTTCACGCTGGATCGGACCGGGGTCCGCATGGTGGGCCGCCGCACGCGCCGCCGCTTCTGCCTCGGCGACTCGGTGAGCGTCGCCATCGCCCGGGTGGACGTGCCGGCACGCGAGTGCGACCTCGCGCTCGAGGTGCCGCAGCGGCGGAGCGCCCCGAGGAGGCGTCGCCGACGGGCCCGGAGGGACTGATGCCACAGAAGCGAATCACCCAGAAGCGGGAGCGCCGCGGGACGGCGCGTGCCGACGCCCGCCTGAGCATGCGCCTGCGGGGGGCGCACGACGACGGGGACCTGACGCAGGTCGTGACCGAGAGCCAGAACATCTCCGCCAGCGGCGTCTACTGCCTCTCGTCGCACTACCTGGCGCCCCTGTCCAAGGTGGACCTGGCCATCGTCCTGCCGCGCCTGCCGGGCGGCCGCGGCACCAAGGACATCATCAACTGCGAGGGCATCGTGGTGCGGTGCGACGCCGGACCCCGGCGCGGCGACCACGCCTACCAGCTGGCCTGCATGTTCACCGAGCTGGACTCCGTCCGCCGCCAGCGGATCGAGGAGTTCGTGACGTGGCGAAACCTGCAGTCGCTGCGCGCGGCCACCGACGGTTCGGCGGGGCGGAGCCGGACCGCACGGCGTCCCCGTGCCGCCGCCGCCGCGCCGGCGCGGCGCCCGGCCGCGCGTCGCCGCGAAACGGCCCACTGAGCGGATCGGCGAGTCGCACCCCCGCAGCCGTGAGCGCCACGCAGCCCCTCGTCGTCCGACCCGGCCCGCCGCTGGCGGGGTCCATCCGGCCGCCGGGCGACGAGGCCGTCACCCACCGTGCTCTGCTGCTCGGGGCGCTGGCGGAGGGCACGACTGTCATCGAGGGGGCGAACCCTGGGAGAGCCTGCCTGGCGACGAGGCGCTGTGCGGAGGCGCTGGGGGCGGGGATCACGGGGGCAGCCGGGACGACGGAGGTGCGCGGCATGGCGGGGCGGCTGGCGGCGCCCGCGGCTCCGCTCGACTGCGGCGACTCGGCGGGGACGCTGCACCTGCTGGCCGGCGTGCTGGCGGGTCAGCCCTTCGAGGCGGTCCTCACCGGAGACATATCGCTCATTGCGCGGCCGCTGGAGCGGGTCGTGGAGCCGCTGCGCCGCATGGGCGCCGCGCTCTCGGCCCGCGCAGCCGACCGGCTGCCGCCGCTCACCGTGCGCGGCGGCGCCCTGCGCGGGATGGTCTTCACGCACCCGACGCCCAGTACCCTGGTCTCGAGCGCCATCCTGCTCGCGGGGGCGCAGGCGGGCGGAGCGACCGCGTTGAGCACCGCGGCCGGCGTGCGGGACCACGCCGCGCCGCTGCTTCGCGCCTTCGGCGCGACCGTCGAGCAGCGCGAGCGCGCCTGCGGGCCGCTCGAACTGCGGCTGAGCGGCCCGGTGGCGCTGCGGGCCTGCCGCCTGCAGGTGCCGGGGGACTTCCCGACGGCCGCCTGCTTCCTGGCCGCGGGGGCGGCCAGCCCGGGCGCTCGCGTGCAGGTGAGGCGCGTGGGCCTGGGTGCGGCGCCGCTCCGCTTCCTCGAGGTGCTCGGGGACATGGGAGCGACCGTGGAGGTGGCCGGGGTCGGGCGCTCGGGCGACGAGGCGGTCGGGGACGTCACGGTCACGGGGCCACCGCGCCTCGCTGCCAGCTACATCCCGGCCGATCGCGCGGCGGCGCTGCTCGATGACATCCCGGCGTGGATGGTGGCGGCGAGCGCGGCGCAGGGAGTCTCGCGCCTGCGGGGCCTGGGTGCCCTCGGGGCGCACGAGGACGCCCGAATGAGTGCCCTGGTGGACTCGCTCGGCGCGCTGGGGATCCGGGCGGAGCGGACTTCCGGCGGGCTGGACATCGAGGGGGGAGCGGTGGCGGGGGGGCGCGTGGACGCGGGCGGAGACCACCGGCTCGCCATGGCCCTGGCGGTGTTGGGGACGCGGGCGGGCGGCCCGGTGCGCCTGGAGGATGGCGCCTGCCTTGCCGCGGCCTATCCCGGCTTCGCCGCGGACGCGCGTTCGTGGGGCGGGAGCGTCGAGGAGCCCGCCGGGGGGGAGGGGGCGGCATGAGCTTCGTGGTCACCATCGATGGCCCCTCGGCCGCGGGCAAGAGCACGGTCGCGC
>JAXDBZ010000150.1:0-19646 GCA_034678345.1 Candidatus Eiseniibacteriota bacterium | reverse complement strand
CCGCGAGCGCGGCGCCTGGCGTGACGGCGCGGCGCGCGGCGGGACGGACCGCCGGGCGCCGGCGCGCGAGACCCCGCGGCGCGAGACGACCTCCCGGGCCCGCCCGAAGCGCTGAGGGACGCGCCTTTACTTCCCGGCCCGCGGGCGTAGACTCCGCGGGCCGTTCCCATCGCGACCCGACCCGGAGACTCTGCCCATGCCCGCCCGACGCGGGGTTCTCGCCTTCGTGCTGTCCCTAGTGGTGCTCGGCCTGGCCCTGCTCTTCGTGACGGTGCGCCGGCTGCGCACCGTGTACCTGCCCTCCAACCAGCCCGCCGTGCTGGTCTTCGACGTCCCCGCCACGCTGAACGAGGGCGATCCCCCTGCCGGCTCGCTGTTCTACACGCCGCGGCGGCGCGCCCGGCTCACGACCTACGAGGTGGTCCGCGCCCTGCGCGCGGCCGCGGACGACGACGGCGTGGCCGGCCTCGTCCTGCACGTGGACGGGCTCGGCTGGGGCTGGGCGAAGACCGACGAGGTGCGCGAGGCGGTGGCCGAGTTCCGGGACAGCGGCAAGCCGGTCTACGCCAGCCTCACCGGCGGCGGCGAGCGGGAGTACATGCTGGCCTCGGCCGCCGACGTCCTCGCCATGCCGCCGACGGCGGTGCTGCAGCTGGACGGGCTGGCGGCGACCGCCACCTTCTTCCGCGGCACCTTCGACAAGATCGGCCTGCGCCCCAACTTCGTGCGGGTCGGCCGCTACAAGTCGGCGGCCGAGACCTACACCCGCACCGACATGTCGCCGGAGTCGCGCGAGGCGCTGGGCGCGGTGCTGGACGACCTCTACGCCCTGCTGCTCGACCGCGTCGGGGAGGGCCGCCGCATGGAGCCCGACTCGGTGGCGCGACTGCTCGAGCGCGGGCCCTACTCGGCCACCGAGGCGCGGGGGCTCGGGCTGCTCGACACGCTGCTCTACGACACCGAGGTGGACACGCTCGCCCTGACCGGCCACGGCGTGCGCCGCCGGGCGGTGACCTTCACGCGCTACCTCGCCGGGCTGGGGGCGCCGCTGTCGGGCCCGCGCGTGGCGCTGGTGAGCGCCGAGGGCGCGATCGTGGGCGGCCGCAGCCGCGCCCTGCCCGGCCAGGAGCCCGAGCTCGGCGCCGAGACGCTGATCGAGGCGCTGCGGGCGGCGCGCACGCGCGGCGCCATCAAGGCCATCGTGCTGCGCATCGAGAGCCCCGGCGGCTCGGCGCAGGCCTCGGACGACATCTGGCGCGAGGTCGAGCGCTGCCGCGCCGCCAAGCCGGTCATCGTGAGCATGGCGGACGCCGCCGCCTCGGGCGGCTACTACATCGCGGTCGCGGCCGACAGCATCGTGGCCATGCCGGCCACGCTCACCGGCTCGATCGGCATCTACGGCGGCAAGTTCAACGTGCTCGGCACGATGGAGAAGCTCGGCCTCAGCGTCGAGACCGTCTCGCGCGGGCCCCACGCCGAGATGTTCTCGCCCTACAAGGACTTCTCGCCCGAGGAGGCGGCGCGCTTCCAGCAGGGCCTCGAGGAGTTCTACCGCGGCTTCGTCGCGCGCGTGGCGCGCGGCCGGCGCCTCGGCGAGGCCGAGGTGGACTCGCTGGGCGGCGGGCGCGTGTGGACCGGGATGGCGGCGCGCCGGCTGGGCCTCGTGGACCGGCTGGGCGGGCTCGGCACGGCGCTCGAGATGGCCCGCGTCGCGGCGAAGCTGCCGGCCGGCGAGGAGTTGGTCATCGAGCGCTTCCCGCGCGTGCGGCGCCCGCTCATCGAGCGCTGGATCGAGGAGTACGTCCTGCGGGACGAGGACGCCGAGGCGTGGGCGGCGCTGCCGCCGCTGCTGCGCGCCTGGACGGCCGCCGCGCGCCTGCCGGCGGGCGAGCCGCTCGCGATCATGCCCTTCCAGGTGGAGGTGCGTTAGCTCCGGGAGGTGCGCCCGGGCGCCGCGCCGCGCGGCTCGACGAGCGTAGGTCCGGATGCCGCAACCGCTTCGCCCCCGGGGCCGCGCGCCGGGCGGGCCGCGCGCGCGCCGCGGAGGCTTGACCCGCTCTTCGACGCGATGGTAGATTCCGTTGCCGCAAAGTCTTACGCCCGACCCGGCTCGCATTTCCCTCCGAGCAAGTTCCCACGACCGCCGCACGAACCGCCCTGGCGGGGAGGTGTCTTTTGAAGGAATTCACCACCGCTCAGATCCGCAACATCGCACTGGTCTCACACCACGGCGTCGGCAAGACGTCGCTCGCCGAGGCGATGCTCTTCAACGCCAAGGCGACGAACCGTCTCGGCCGTGTCGCCGACGGGACCACGCTGCTCGACTACGCGGCCGACGAGGTCGCCCGCCAGATCACCATCAACCTGACGCTGGCGCAGTTCGAGTGGCAGGGGCACAAGGTCAACCTCCTCGACACGCCGGGCTACCCGGACTTCGTCGGGGACGTCCACAGCGCGCTGCGCGTGGCCGACTCCGCCCTGCTGCTGGTGCGCGGCGCCAGCGGCGTCGAGGTCGGGACCGAGGTGATCTGGGAGGTCGTGCGCAAGGAGAAGACGCCGGTCGTGGTCGCGGTGAACATGATGGACAAGGAGCACGCCGACTTCGCCGCGGCGGTGCGCTCGCTGCGCGAGCGGCTGGGCATCCACGCCGTGCCGGTGCAGCTCCCCATCGGCCAGGCCGAGACCTTCCAGGGCGTCGTGGACCTCGTCCACGGCAAGGCCTGGAGGTTCGCCGGCAAGGACATGGAGGAGAAGAGCGAGGCCATCGCCGTCCCGGACGACATGAAGGACGCGGTCGCCGAGGCCCGCAACCAGCTGCTCGAGGAGGCGGCCACCGGCGACGAGGCGCTCATGAACAAGTTCCTCGAGAGCGGCGAGCTCACGGTCGAGGAGATCCGGCGCGGCCTGATGCTGCGGGTCGTGCAGCGCGACCTGTCGCCGGTGTTCTGCTGCGGCGCCTACCACAACCAGGGCGTGCGCGAGCTGCTCGACGAGGCGCTGGAGCTGATGCCCTCGCCGCTCGACGTGAAGCCGGCCACCGGCCAGCTGAACGGCGCCGAGACCGTGTGCAAGCCCGACTCGGGCGAGCCGCTGGCCCTGATGGTGTTCAAGACGCTGTCCGAGCAGCACCTCGGTGACCTGTCGCTGCTGCGGGTGTTCTCGGGGCACCTCGAGGTCGGCAAGGAGCTGGTGAACACGACCCGCAACCGCGCCGAGAAGGCCGGCACGCTCTACCACCTGGTCGGCAAGGAGCGGTCGGAGTGCAAGTCGGTCGTGGCCGGCGACATCGCCGCCGCGGTCAAGCTGCGCGAGACCCACACCGGTGACACGCTGGCCGACAAGGCCCGCCCGGTGCTGCTGCCGCCGCCCAACTTCCCCGCCCCGGTGACCGCCGAGTGCGTGCGGCCCAAGAGCAAGGGCGACGAGGAGAAGATGGCGCAGGGCCTGAACCGCCTGCACGAGGAGGACCCCACCTTCGGACGCGCGTACGAGACCAGCACCAAGGAGACGCTGGTCACCGGCATGGGCGACCTGCAGCTCGACGTCATGGTGGACCGGCTCAAGAAGCGCTTCGGCGTCGAGGTGCTGCTGCAGCGGCCCCGGGTGCCGTACCGCGAGACCATCCGCGGCACCGCCAAGGGCGAGTACCGCCACAAGAAGCAGACCGGCGGCCGCGGCCAGTTCGGCGAGGTCCACCTGCGCCTCGAGCCGCTCAAGCGCAGCGAGGGGTTCAAGTTCGTGGACGAGATCAAGGGCGGCGTGGTGCCGAACCAGTTCATCCCGGCGGTCGAGAAGGGCGTCGTGGCGGGCATGGAGAAGGGGCCGGTCGCCGGCTACCCGGTGGTGGACGTGCAGGTGGCGCTCTACTTCGGCAAGTACCACGACGTGGACTCGTCCGAGATGGCCTTCAAGATCGCCGGCGAGTCCTGCTTCCACCAGGTCATGCTGGATGCCAACCCGATCCTGCTCGAGCCCATCGAGGAGATCGCCGTGCGCGTGCCCGAGGAGTTCCTCGGCGACGTGATGGGCGACCTCTCCTCGCGGCGCGGCAAGATCCTGGGGACCGAGTCCGACGGTTCCCACCAGATCATCAAGGCGCTGGCACCCACGTCCGAGGTCTACAAGTACGCGACCCACCTGCGCTCGCTGACCCAGGGCCGTGGCACGCACTCGGCCAGGTTCTCTCACTACGAGGAGGTGCCGCGCGAGCTGGCCGAGAAGGTCATCGCCGCGGCCCGCGCGGAGAAGGAGGCAGGGGCGAACGCCTAGCGAGGCGGACGCTCCGGATCCCATGTCCGGCCATTCCAAATGGGCGACGATCAAGCGTAAGAAGGGCGCCACCGACCAGGCCCGCGGCAAGGTCTTCTCCAAGTACATCAAGGAGATCACCCTCGCGGCCCGCGGCGGCCCCGACCCGAACATGAACCCGCGGCTGCGCACCGCGATCGCGGGGGCCAAGTCGGTCAACATGCCGGCGGCCAACATCGAGCGCGCCGTGCGCCGCGGCGCCGGCCTCGAAGAGGGCGTCCACTACGAGGAGACCCAGTACGAAGGGTACGGGCCGGGAGGCGTGGCCCTGCTCGTCGAGGTGGCGACCGACAACCGCAACCGCACCGCCGGCGAGATCCGCAACATCTTCACCAAGCACGGTTCGGCGCTGGGGGCGGCCGGCAGCGTGGCCTACCTGTTCAAGCCGCGCGGCGTGATCATGGTGGACAAGGGCGCGATCGGCGAGGACGCCCTCATGGAGATCGTGCTCGAGGCGGGCGCCGACGACGTCGTCAGCGAGGGCGACACCTACGAGGTGCTGACCCCGCCGGCGCAGTTCGAGGCGGTCAAGGAGGCGCTGGCGGCGAAGGGGGTGGCGACCCAGAGCGCCGAGATGACCAAGCTCGCCAGCCAGCTGGTCGCGGTCAGCGACAAGCACGCCGAATCGCTGCTCAAGCTCGTGGACATGCTCGAGGACCACGACGACGTGCAGAAGGTCTACGCGAACTTCAGCATGTCGGACGAGCTGATGGCCAGGCTGTCGCGCTGACGCCGGGCGCGAAGCCCAGGAGGGGACGCGCTTGAGGGTTCTGGGTCTCGACCCCGGCAGCCGCCGCACCGGCTTCGGTGTGGCCGAGCGCGCGGGCAGCTCCTTCCGCGCGCTGGCCCACGGCGTCATCGCCCCGCCCGCGCGGCTCGACCTGGCGCACCGCCTGCACGCCATCGCCACGCGCGCCGGCGAGGTCATGGACGAGTGGAAGCCCGAGACGGTCGTGGTGGAGGAGGCCTTCTACCACGAGAGCGTGCGCTCGACCCTGGTGCTGGGCCACGTACGCGGCGCCCTGCTGGTGGCGGCGGTGGCGCGCGGCCTGCCGATCGCCGAGTACAGCCCGCGCGAGATCAAGCTGAGCGTGACCGGCAGCGGCGCGGCCTCGAAGGAGCAGGTGGCCGCCATGGTGCGGCGGCTGCTGGGTGTGCGGGGCGCGCTGCCGCCCGACGCCTCTGACGCGCTGGCCGCGGCCCTCTGCCACCTGCAGCGCTCGCGGCGCAGCGAGCCGGCCCGCGCCATGACCGCCGCGGCGCGCAGCCTCGAGGCGCTGCTCCAGGGGAGGACGCGCCGATGATCGCCAGCCTGCGCGGTGCCCTGCTCGAGAAGACCGCCGGCACCTGCGTCGTCGAGGCCGGCGGCGTCGGCTACCTGGTGCAGGTCTCCTGCCACACCGCGTCGAACCTGCCGGCCGCCGGCCACGAGGTCACCCTGCGCACGCGCCAGATCGTGCGCGAGGACTCGGTCCAGCTCTTCGGCTTCGCCGACGCCGAGGAGCTGGAGCTGTTCGACCTGATGATCGGCGTGAGCGGCGTGGGGCCGAAGCTGGCGCTGGCCGTGCTCTCGGGGCTGCGCCCGCCGACGCTGCGCCGCGCCATCCGCGAGGAGCAGGTGGGGCTGCTGACCAGCGTGCCCGGCATCGGCAAGAAGACCGCCGAGCGGCTGGTGGTCGAGCTGCGCGACAAGCTCGAGGCGGTCCCGGCGCCGGGCCGCGACGGCCGCGTGCTGCCGCGCTCCGACACGTGGGACGACGCCGTCGCCGCGCTGCGCACGCTCGGCTGCGGCGCGACGGAGGCCCAGGAGGCGGTGCGCCGCGCCGCCGGGACGGACGAGGGCCTCTCGGTCAACGAGCTGATCCGCCGCGCCCTGGCTTTGATGGGCCGGTCGGCGGCGGGCAAGGAGAAACCGTGAGCCCGCGCGAACGCCGCCCGCCGCTCCGGGTGACCAGGCCGCACCAGGACCGCATCGCCGACCCCGAGGCCCTGCCCGAGGACCTGCAGGAGGAGCAGCGCCTGCGCCCGCTCGTGCTCGGCGACTTCGTCGGGCAGGAGACGCTCAAGGACCAGCTGCACATCTTCCTCGAGGCGGCGAAGCTGCGCCACGAGGCGCTCGACCACGTGCTCTTCCACGGCCCGCCCGGGCTGGGCAAGACCACGCTGGCCGCCATCCTCGCCCAGGAGCTGGGGGTGGAGATCACCCACACCTCGGGCCCGGTCATCGAGCGGCCGGTGGACCTGGCCGGGCTGCTCACCAACCTGCCGCCGCGCGGCATCCTGTTCGTGGACGAGATCCACCGGATGAGCCCGGTGGTCGAGGAGTACCTCTACCCGGCGCTCGAGGACTTCACCATCGACATCATGCTCGACCGCGGGGCCAGCGCCCGCTCGGCCCGCTTCAACCTCGAGCCGTTCACCCTGGTCGGGGCGACGACGCGCTCGGGCCTGCTGTCCGCGCCGCTGCGGGCCCGCTTCGGCGTCACCATGCGGCTCGACTACTACAGGCCCGAGGAGCTGGCGCGCATCGTCGCCCGCTCGGCCGGCATCCTGCGCATCGAGGTCGCCGCCGAGGCCGCCCACGAGATCGCCCGCCGCGCCCGCGGCACCCCGCGCGTCGCCAACCGCCTGCTGCGCCGGGTGCGCGACTTCGCCCTCATCAAGGCCGACGCGAAGGTCACCCTGCCGGTGGCACGCGAGGCGCTGGGCATGCTGGCGGTGGACGAGCGCGGGCTGGACGAGATGGACCGCCGCCTGCTCGAGGCGCTCATCCACAAGTACGGCGGCGGGCCGGTCGGCATCGGCACGCTGGCGGTGGTCGTGGGGGAGGAGCCCGGCACGCTCGAGGAAGTCTACGAGCCCTTCCTCATCCAGGAGGGCTTCCTCAAGCGCACGCCGCGCGGCCGCGAGGCCACGCGGCTGGCCTACGAGCACCTCGGCCTGAAGCCGCCCGGCGGCGCGGGCAGCGTCGCCGAGGGTGGCGGCGAGCCCGAGCTGCCGCTCGGCTGAGCCGGCGCGCCCGCGCTCCGACGCCCGCATGCGCATCGAGGACCTCGACTACGACCTGCCGCCCGAGCTGATCGCACAGCATCCGGCCGCGCGCCGCGAGGACGCGCGCCTGCTGGTGCTGGATCGCGCGAGCGGCGCGCTGCACGACTCGCGCGTGGCCGAGCTGGGCCGCTGGCTGCGGCCCGGGGACGCCCTGGCGCTCAACGAGACGAAGGTGCGTCCGGCCCGGCTGGACGTGCGGCGCGCCAGCGGCGGGAGGATCGAGCTGCTGGTCGTGCGGCCGGAGCCCGACCCGTCGTCGGCGGCGGCGGGCGCCTGTCTCTGGCGCGTGCTGGCGAAGCCCGCCAAGAAGGCCGCGCCCGGGACCGCGCTGACCACCGACGACGGCTGCCTCACCCTCGAGGTGGTCGAGATCGGCGAGGAGGGCGAGCGGGTCGTGCGGGTGGTGAGCGGGGATCTCGACCGGGCGCTCGAGGCGCACGGCCGCGTGCCGCTGCCGCCGTACATCCACCGGCCGCCCGAGGCGGAGGACCGCGAGCGCTACCAGACCGTGTTCGCCCGCGTGGACGGCGCGGTCGCCGCGCCCACCGCCGGGCTGCACTTCACGCCCGGGCTGCTCGACGCTCTGGCGGCGCAGGGTGTTGCGCGCGTGCCCCTGCTGCTGCACGTCGGCCCCGGCACGTTCCGGCCCATCTCCTCGCCCGACCCCACGAAGCACGTCATGGACGAGGAGTGGTACGAGATCACGCCGGAAGCGGCGGCCGCGCTGAGCGCCACGCGCGCCCGTGGCGGGCGCATCGTCGCCGTGGGCACCACGGCGGTGCGGGCGCTCGAGTCGGCCTGCGACGAGCACGGCGGGGCGCTGGCGGCGTCCCGGGGCTGGACGCGCAAGTTCATCCTGCCGCCCTACGAGTTCCGCGCCGTGGACACGCTGCTCACGAACTTCCACCTGCCCCGCACCACCCTGCTCCTGCTGGTGGCGGCCGTCGCGGGGGAGGACCTGCTCCGGCGCGCCTACGCCCACGCCGTGGCCGGGCGCTACCGGTTCTACTCCTACGGCGACGCCATGCTGGTGGTGTAGGAGTCCGATCGCCGGTGTGAGCCGTGCGCCGTACGGCAGGCGGAGCCCCCGAACGGAGATCCAGGCGCCCGCCGCCCTGGCTCGGGCGACGGCGCCTGGATCTCCACCTGCCTGGTGCGGGCTACCCCGCTAGTGGATCACGAGGAACCGCTCGATCTGCGTCGCCGGGCCCGCCGTCAGGCGGCAGAAGTACATGCCGCTGCCGAGACCACGGCCGTCCACCGTGAAGGAGTGCGTGCCCGCCTCCATCGGGCCGTCGGCGAGCGTGGCCACCCGGGCGCCGAACACGTCGAACACCTCGAGCCGCGCCGGCCCCGCGGCCGGCAGGGTGAAGCGCACCGTGGCGCGGTCGGTGAACGGGTTCGGCGCCGGCGGGTGCAGCCGCACGGCCGTTGCGACTCCGGGCTCAGGCACGTCCGCCGTCCCCAGCACAGGCAGATCGAAGTACGGCACGCCGCTGGAGAGGTAGATGGCGCCGAGGCTGAAGCAGGCGGGGCCCAGCACCGGCACGTGCGACAGGGTCGTGGGAGTGCCCGTGGTCACGTCGTGGTCGTTGAACTGCCACTTGTCCTCCCAGAGCCCCGGCGCGAAGCCCGCCCGCTTACGGCAGTAGACCGCGTCCGGCTCCCCCTCCTCGTGCGAGGCGATGATCGCGCAGCCGACGCCGTTGTGCGTGTCCACGTCCGGGCACTGGTAGGGGCCCTCCCCCGCGGCGGGCTGGAAGACGTAGTTGTAGAGGTTCCAGGTGCCGGCGCTGCCGCCATCGTAGCTGATCCCGTAGGCGATGCCCTGTCCGTCGGTCATCAGGTACTCGTGGGCGCAGATGACCACGTCATGGTAGGACGAGACGGAGACGCCGCTCCGATGGCTCACCGCCGAGGAGGAGAGGAGGATCACGTCGGTCCACCCCGACCAGCCGAGGCACTGCACGTGGATCTCGTCGTCCGTGCCGGCGTAGGCCAGGTGGAGGTAGTTCGACGTGTAACCGGGGTTCCAGCTCGCGTCCAGCCCGGTCCTCGCGCTGGCGCCCGCCGGGGACATCTCCGAGAAGCTCGTGGCCGTGCTCGCGACCGTCCAGAAGTGACGCACGGCGTCGTTGCTCTGGATGGCGAGGCAGTAGATGCGGTTGTCGAAGGTCATGGCGTTCGACACGATCGTGACCTGGCGGATCGAGAGGGCGCCGGCGTCCACGACCACCTTGAAGCCATAGCCGGAATCCACGGCCCCCGTCGTGGCGGAGCAGCGCCGCAGGCGGTACTCATTCGCGACGTCGCCTTCCACGTAGCCGACGTAGACGTAGCCGCCCGCGACCGTCGCCGACATGTCCACGAGGCCGCCCGTCGCGCCGGAGTACCAGGCGTAGGTCTCGCCCCAGCTGGCTCCGTCGTTCGTCGAGCGGTTCACCGTCCAGTACGCCTCGCCGCCGCTCGTGGCCCCCCAGCCCACCACGGCGAAGAGGTAGCCGTTCGCGGCGTTGTAGTCGAGAGACGCCATGCGGCCGGCGGTGCGCGTGCCGATGCGGACGTCCGTGCCGCCGGCGGCGGTGGAGAGGTTCCCCGCGGGGGCTACGGGCTCCTTCCACGCGATGCCCAGCGCCGCCGTCGCGCCGGCCGACTCGAACGAGCGCAGCTCCGCGATGGCCTCGTCGTAGGACCCTCCGCCCCAGAGACGCTGCACTCGGGCGGCCGTGAATCGGTCGGCCGGGCCGGCCTGACCGCCGAGCTCGATCTCGATCTCCGCGTTCGCCCGCTGCGCCGGTGACAGGGCCGCCAGCCGCTCCCACAGCTCGACCCCCTGACCGGTCAGCGGCGGCAACTGCGCGAGGTCCGTGGCGACCGCCTTCGGCGCGGCCTCCGGCGCGGCCGCGCCGGCCGGAGCCCGAAGCATGTCGTTGAGGCCGGCCGGAGCCGACGGCCTGTCGGCGCGGGTGACCCGGTAGTCGGCCGGGGCGCCCGAGGGGTCGTCCGCCGACCACGCCGCCGTGCTCCATGCGAGCGCCGACAGCGCGACGAGCGCGATGGTACTCAGAACCGAGGGGTAATCCGAGCGCATGGGACAGCCTCCACGACAGGGTGCACGTCTCACGCAGCACCGCGACACGACGTCGTGCGCGGCAGCCGCACGGCCGCTGCGTGTCGGGGGAGGTAGGAGCGGCGCGAGTCGCGATGGCCGCGCGGCCGATCCCCGACGGACCGGTGAGTCGCATGTCCGTGAGGGTCCGTGACGTTTCGCCGGCCGGCCACGCTCCCCGGTCACGCATCGGTCGGATGCTCCAACCCCCGGCGAGGCCGGTCAAGCGGAGAATGACGCGGGCTGTCCGGCCGTCTCCGGCTGCCTCGGCCCCACTGGTCGCACGGGGGCGCGCCGGGCGAGCCACGCGTCGGCCCGCCCCGCGGCATTCCCCGCTCGTCCGGCCCCCCGGCCCTGTGCTAGCTTGCCCGCGGCCGCGTCGGGATTCGCAGGGCTGACGAGCACCGCCGGGAGGGCCCATGGACGTCGTCTGGCTGGCACGGCTGCAGTTCTCGCTGACCATCATGTTCCACTTCCTCTTCCCGCCCATCACCATCGGGCTGGCCCTCCTCATCCTCCTCTTCGAGACGGCGCGCTGGCGCACGGGGAAGGACGTCTACCGGCGGGCCTCGGACTTCTGGCTCCACGTCTTCGCCGTGACCTTCGTGGTCGGCGTGGCGACGGGCATCGTCATGGAGTTCGAGTTCGGCACGAACTGGGCGGCCTACGCGCGCTTCGTCGGCGACATCTTCGGCGCCCCACTGGCCGCCGAGGGCGTCTTCGCCTTCTTCCTCGAGTCGGGCTTCCTCGGCCTGCTCCTCTTCGGCCGCAAGCGCATCTCCTCGTTCGCGCGCTGGTTCGCCTCGCTCATGGTGGCGCTGGGCACGATGCTCTCGGCGTTCTGGATCATCGTCGCCAACTCCTGGATGCAGACGCCGGCGGGGTTCCGGGTCGAGGGCGGTCGCGCGGTGCTCACCGACTTCGGCGCCGCGGTGCTCAACGCCTCCACCTGGCCGCGCTTCCTGCACACCATCGCCGCCTGCTGGACGATGGGCGCGTTCCTCATGGCCGGCGTGGCCGCCTGGTACTACCTCAAGGGCCGCCGCTCCGACGTGGCGCGCGTCTCGCTCAAGCTGGGCACGGTGATGATGGTGCTGAGCGTGGTGTTCAACGTGGCCACCGGCGACCACCACGCCAAGCAGGTGGCGGCGACGCAGCCGGTCAAGTTCGCGGCCATGGAGGGGCTGTTCGACACGCAGACGGGCGCGCCGCTCGTGGCGTTCATGCTGCCGCCGACGCAGGAGGGCCCGCGCGGGGGGCCGGCGATCCTCGTCCCGAAGGCCGCCTCGATCCTCGCCTTCGGCGACCCGAACGCCGAGGTCAAGGGCCTGCGCGACTACCCGGCCACGGACTGGCCGCCGCTCGCCGTGACGTTCTCGACGTTCCACATCATGGTGGCCGTCGGGGGCCTGATGCTGCTCATCGGGCTCGCCGGGTTGTGGCTGCTCTGGCGCGGGCGGCTGGAGACGGCGCGCGGGTGGCAGCGGCTCGCCTTCTGGGGCATCCCGCTGCCGATGGTCGCCATCCAGCTCGGCTGGATGACCGCCGAGGTGGGCCGGCAGCCGTGGATCGTGCAGGACCTGATGCGCACGCGCGACGCGGTCTCGAAGGTGGTGAGCGGGCCGGAGCTCGTGTTCTCGATCGCCCTCTTCACCGTCATCTACCTCCTGCTCGGGGCGCTGTGGCTCTTCCTGCTGCGGCGGGAGGTCGTCCATGGGCCGGTGACGGGGAGCGAAGAGGAGGTGCGCCATGCTGCCGCTTGAGACCGCCTGGTTCCTCCTGGTCGGCGTGCTGCTGGTCGGCTACGCCATCCTCGACGGCTTCGACCTCGGGGTGGGGATGCTGCACACCTGCGTGGCGAAGGACGACCTCCAACGCCGTCACGTCATCAACGCCATCGCCCCGGTCTGGGACGGCAACGAGGTCTATCTGCTGCTGGGCGGCGGCGCCATCTTCGCCGCCTTCCCGAAGGTATACGCCACGGTGTTCTCGGGCTTCTACGTGGCGCTCGTGTTGCTGCTCGCGGCCCTCATCGTGCGGGCGGTCTGCCTCGAGTTCCGCAGCAAGCTGCCCGACCCGCGCTGGCGCACCACGTGGGACTGGGCCTTCGTCGTCTCGTCCCTGCTGCCCGCGCTGCTCTTCGGCGTCGCGCTGGGGAACATCATGGTTGGCGTGCCGCTCGACGCCGAGCAGGACTACGCGGGCACCTTCCTCGGCCTTCTGAACCCCTACGCCCTGCTGGTGGGGCTGATGACGGTCGCGCTGTTCGTGATGCAGGGCGCGGCCTGGCTCAACCTCAAGACCGAGGGCGAGGTGCGGGAGAAGGCCCGGAAGCGGGCGCAGTTCGCCTGGGCGGCGCTGCTCGCGCTGTGGCTGGTCGCCCTGGCCACCTCGCCCTTCGCGACGCCGCAGCTCTGGGCGGCCTACGCCCGTCCGCTGGCCTGGGCGGCGCCGGTGCTGTTCCTGGCGGCCATGGTCGTCTTCCGGGTGCTGCTCGCGCGGCGGCGGCCGGCGCTGGCCATGCTGGCCTCCTCGTTCGCCACGGCCCTGCTGCTGGCCATCGTGGGACAGGGGCTCTACCCGAACCTCGTCCCGGCGCGGGGGATGGGCGAATCGCTCACCATCGCCAACGCCGCCTCGACGCCGCTGTCGCTCACGGTGATGCTGGTCATCGCCCTCGTCGGCATGCCCATCGTCATCGGCTACACCATCTACATCTACTCGCGCTTCCGGGGCCCGGTGAGGCTGGACGAGCACAGCTACTGAGCTCCCCGCACGCGGCGGCCCGCCCCCGGCGGGCCGCCGTGCTATGCTCGGCGCGACGATCCGTCCCCGCGCCGGGCCCACCGCCGTGGCGGTGGTGCCCGGGGGCTGTTTCGGGGAACCGCGCGGCACGCCCATCGCCCCGGGCGAGGCGCCTCGCTGCCGCGCTCGAGACCTTCCAGAGCGCCGTCCGCGCCATCGCGCGCGCGACGGCCGGAGAGCCGGCATGAGCGAGACGTCCATCCTCGAGCAGATCCAGCAGGACATAACCGCGGCGATGAAGGCCCGCGAGGCCGCCACCCTGAGCACGCTGCGGATGCTGAAGGCGGCGCTCATGGAGGCCAAGACGAAGAAGACGAGGGACGCCACGCTCACGCGCGACGAGGAGATCGAGGTCCTGCAGCGCTACGCCAAGAAGCGGCGCGAGACCATCGAGGAGCTGAAGAAGGTGGGGCGCGCCGACCTGGTCGAGAGCGAGGAGCGCGAGATCACGGTCACGCAGCGCTACCTGCCGCAGATGCTCGCGGACGACGAGGTGCTGGTGGTGGTGCGCGAGGTCGTGGCGCAGACCGGCGCGGCCGGCCCGAAGGACATGGGCAGGGTGATGGGCGCGGTCATGGCGCAGGTCAAGGGGCGCGCCGAGGGGGCGACCGTCTCGCGACTGGTCAAGGAGACGCTGGGGGGCTGAGCGGCTCCGCGGGCACGGCGGGCACGGCGGTCGTGTCCGTGGTCCCGCCCGGATCGGGGATGCCGGCGGCGCTGTCGGGCGGCGCGACCGGCGGCGGCAGACCCAGCGCCTGCGCGTACTGCGCGTCGTCGAGCGCGCCGCGGCGGTGCATGCGCCCGGCGATCATGCGCACCCGGCGCTCGATGCGCCGCGGCGGGTCGAGCACGGAGTAGCGGCGCGGATTGATGATGACCGCCGCCAGCAGCGTCGCCTGCCGCGGCGACAGCCCGGCGGCCGAGACCCCGAAGTAGTGCCGGGCCGCGGCCTCGGCGCCGTAGATGCCGTCGCCCCACTCGATCAGGTTCAGGTACAGCTCGAAGATGCGCCGCTTCGACAGCGCGCGTTCCATGCGCAGCGCCAGGAAGACCTCGGTGAGCTTGCGGGTGAGGGTGCGCCGGTCGCCGAGGTAGAGGTTCTTGGCGAGCTGCTGGGTGATCGTGCTCCCGCCGCGCACGACGCGGCGCTCCTCGAGGTCGCGACGCGCGGCGGCGCGGAGCTCGTTCCAGTCGAGGCCGCCGTGCCGGAAGAAGGCGGCGTCCTCGGCGGTGAGCACCGCGCGCCGCAGCAGGGGGGAGACGCGCTCGTAGCCCACCCAGGACTGCCGCGGCCGCCACGCGCGGCCGGCCCGGGCGGCCGCGGCGGCGCGGGCGCGCATCAGGGCGGTGGTGCGCGGCGCCTCACGGGCGAGGCGATCCACGTCGACGAGGCCGGCCCGCAACGCCGAGACCGCGACGAGCGCCGCGCCGGCGACGAGCAGGACGAGCGCGGCGCCGAGGACGGCGTGCCGCCCGGAGAGCGGGAGGCCGCGCCTCACGGGGCGGGTGCGCCCAGCACGACCAGCGTGACGTCGTCGCTCTGCGGCTCGGTCCCGCGGAAGCTCTCGAGGTCGGCCAGCAGCCGCACGATGCACTGGCCGGGTGGGAGCGCGCCGCAGCGGCACCACACCTCGCGCAGGCGGTCCTCGCCGTACTGCGCGCCGCCGGGCCCCTCGGCCTCCGACAGGCCGTCGCTGTAGAGCAGGAGCATGTCGCCGGGCACGAGGCGGGTCTCGCCCACGGTGAACTCGACGTCCTCGGAGAACCCGAGCATGAGCCCGCCCTCGACCAGCGTCTCGACGCTCCCGTCGGCGCGGCGCAGCAGGGGGTAGTTGTGCCCGGCGTTGACGTAGCAGAGCCGCCCCGCCTCGGGGTCCAGTTCGGCGTAGAACAGGGTGATGAACTTGCCGGGCTGGGCCGAGCGCGTCACGCTCTGGTTGAGCAGGCGCAGCTTCTCCGGCACGGTGCGGTCGCTGTTGCAGAAGACCCGGAGGTAGCCCTGGGCGGTCATCATCAGGAGCGCCGCGGGCATGCCCTTGCCGGACACGTCGCCGATGGCGAAGCCCAGCCGGCGGCCGCCCAGCACGAAGTAGTCGAACGTGTCGCCGCCCACCTGGCGGGCGGGCTTGACGCTCCCGGCGATCTCCCAGTCCCCCAGCCGCAGCGGGCCGTCGGGCACGAGACGCATCTGGGTCTCGCGCGCCTGGCCCAGCTCGCGCTCGGTCCGCTCCGCCTCCTCCTTCAGCTTTCGCTTCTCCTCGGCCTCCACGCGCAGGTGGGCCTGCTCGATGACCCCGGCCGAGTTGGCCGCGACGATGGACAGCAGCTCGACGTCGTCCTCGGACCACCGGCGTCCGGGCGCGACGTGCGTGACGGCGAGGATGCCGGTGATGCGGTTCTCCACCCGCAGTGGGACGGCCAGCAGGGCGCGCACGCGGGTCTCGCAGCCCCGCAGCCCCGGGAAGCGCTCGTCGGCAAGGAGGTCCGCGGTGACGATGGGCTCGCCCGCGCGCAGCAGGCAGCCCGTGACGCTGGTCGCCACGACGGGCGGCCAGTGGCCGGAACCGGGCTGCCTGGACGGCGGGCGGATCAGCGTTCGCGAGCCGGGGGTGCCGGCCTCGACCAGGCGCAGGCAGCCCTCGTCGGCCGCCAGCAGCGCCGTCGTGCGCTGGACGATCCAGTCGAGGATCGGCTGCAACTCGGTGCTCGTGGCCACGACCTCGGCCAGCTCGGCCAGCAGGTGGAGGGCCTTGCGCAGCCGTTCCGCCTCGAGTTCTTCGGGTGCCGGGACCGGGGTCATGCGGGCTCCTGTCGGCAGGGGAGGCCCGAGTCTATCAGCGAATGGCGCGGTGACAAGCCCGCCGCGGCCTTGCCTGCTGCGGGGAGCGGTTCCTATACTGGCCCATCGTCACGGCGAAGTTCACGGGTGGCCGGGCAAGGCCCCCGGCCTCATCCGCGGAGGGGACGTGGATCCGATCCAGTGGAAGGACCTGCAGGCCATGCTGCTCTCGGCCGTGCTCGGCACCATCGTCGGCTGGGAGCGCCAGCTCGGCCGCAAGCCGGCGGGCCTGCGCACGCACGTGCTCGTCTGCCTCGGCTCGACGATGTTCGTGCTCATGGCGCCGCACGCGGTGCGCAACTTCGGCATGAACACCTTCGACCCCACCCGCATCGTGCACGGCGTCATCACCGGCGTCGGCTTCCTGGGCGCGGGCAGCATCATCCGCCAGGAGGGCTACGTCGCCGGGCTCACCACCGCGGCGAGCATCTGGATCGTGGCCGCCATCGGCACGGCGGTGGGCGTGCACGCCTACATGCTGGCGGTGATCGGCACGGTGCTCACCCTGATCGTGCTCGAGTGGTACCGCTGGATCGAGCGCCGCGTCTCGGCGCGCAGCGGCGGCGGCGCGGACGAGCTGTGACCGCATGAGGTCGCGGACCGAGTACCTGACGGTGGAGCTGCCGACGCGGCGCGGCTTCGTCAACCTGACGTCCGAGGTCGAGCGCGTGGTGGCCGCCAGCGGCGTGCAGGAGGGGCTCGTGCTGGTGAACCCCATGCACATCACGGCCAGCGTCTTCATCAACGACGACGAGCCGGGGCTGCACGCCGACTTCGAGCGCTGGCTGGAACAGCTGGCGCCGCAGGGGCCGATCCGCCAGTACCGCCACAACGACACCGGCGAGGACAACGCCGACGCCCACCTGAAGCGCCAGGCGATGGGGCGCGAAGTGGTGGTGGCGGTCACCCGCGGCCGGCTCGACCTGGGCACCTGGGAACGCATCTTCTACGGCGAGTTCGACGGCCGCCGCCGCAAGCGGGTGCTCGTCAAGGTGATCGGCGAGTGACGGCCGGTTACCGGCGGCAGCTCATGTAACGCATGAAGGCGGTCCGGCGCCCGGACGGGGGCGTCGCGGGGCCGCCCCGGGCCGCTTCCCGCGAGGGCGGCTCTTCGCTACACTCGCCGCGACCGAGCCCTCCCGGGCCGCCGTGGCCGGCCCTTCCCTTTCCCCAAGGAGTCCCTGACGTGTCCCGTTCTCCCATCGAATCCCTCGTCCTCGACGGCACGACGCGAATCGTCCTGCTCGTCCTCGACGGACTGGGTGACATCCCGTCCGAGTCGCGCGGCTGGGTCACGCCGCTCGAGGCGGCCCGCACTCCGAACTTCGACGCCCTGGCGCCGCGCTGCGCGCTGGGGCGGATCCTGCCGGTGGCGCCGGGGGTGACGCCGGGCAGCGGGCCCGGGCACCTGGCGCTGTTCGGCTACGACCCGCTCGAGACGACCGTGGGCCGCGGCGTGCTCGAGGCCATCGGCGCCGGCGTCGAGCTGATGCCTGGCGACGTCGCCGCGCGCGCCAACTTCTGCAGCGTGGACGCGGGGGGCACCGTCACCGACCGGCGCGCCGGCCGCATCCCGAGCGAGGAGTGCGCGCGGCTGGTCGGGATCCTGGCGGAAAAGGCGAAGCGCATCGAGGACGTGGAGATCCTGCTCAAGGCCGGCAAGGGCCACCGCTTCGTCGTCGTGCTGCGCGGGCCCGGACTGGCCGGCGAGGTGAGCGACGCCGACCCGCACAAGGAGGGCCGCGCCATCCCGCCCGCCGCGCCGCTCGGCGACGATCCCGGTTCGGCGAAGACGGCGCGCATCGTGAACGAGTTCGTCCGGCGGGCCGGCGAGCTGCTGCGCGGCGAGCGCCCGGCGAACGCCGCGCTCATGCGCGGGGTCTCGGCGCGCCCGCGGTTCCCGGGACTGCGCGAGCGCTTCAAGCTGCGGGCGGCGGCGCTGGCCGCCTATCCCATGTACCGCGGCGTCGCCCAGCTCGCCGGCATGGCGGTGTTGCCGGTGGCGGGCGAGACGCCGCGGGACGCCTTCGCGGCGGCGGCGAAGGCCTGGGCCGACCACGACTTCTTCTTCATCCACGTCAAGGGCACGGATCAGGCGGGGGAGGACGGCGACTTCGACGCCAAGGTGGCGACCATCGAGGCGGTGGACGAGGCCCTGCCGGCGCTGCTGGCGCTGAAGCCGGACGTGCTGTGCGTGACCGGGGACCACTCCACGCCGGTGCCGGTGAAGCAGCACTCCTGGCACCCGGTGCCGACGCTCGTCTACGGGCCGCTGTGCGGCGCGGACCGGGCGCCCCGCTTCCACGAGCAGGCGGCGCGGACCGGGAGCCTCGGCACGTTCGCGAGCAAGGACCTGATGGCGGTGCTGCTGGCCAACGCCGGCCGCCTCGACAAGTACGGAGCCTGACCGTGAGGGAACTCTGGATCGTCTGCTGCACGCTCGCGCTGCTCGGCGCCGCCCCGGCCTCCCGGGCCGACATCCCCCCGCCGCTGGACGTCACCGGCTTCTACGCCTTCCCCGGCGCGCTGCCGGGGCCGGCCTCGGCCGCCTCGGCGGGCTTCGGGCTGGCCGACCGCTGGGCCGGCGACGAGCCGTTCGACAACCCGGCCGCCTCGCCGGGGCGCGGCGTCATGCTGGCGCCGGTCCTGCAGCGCGTGCGGCGGCAGGACCTGACGGCCGACTACCGCAACTACGACGAGACCGCCGGCTACTTCGACGCCGCCGGCGGCTGGCTGTCCCTGCCGGTGGGCGGCTTCGGCGTGGCGCTCTACGCCTGGCAGCCGGTGCTGCGCCTCGAGGAGGAGTCGTTCACGACCAAGCCCGGCGTCACCCCCGCCAACGCCTACCAGACCTCGGCCGAAGCCCGCGAGCTCCGGGCGGGGCTGGCGCTGTCGCGCGAGTGGCGCGGCGGGCGGCTGGGCGCGGGCGTCGAGTGGACGCACCGCCAGGACTCCTACGAGCTCGTCGCCAGTTCCGGCGAGCTGATGGGGACGCGCTCGGTGGACTTCGACGGCAACGCCGTGGGCTTCCAGGCCGGCGCGATCCTGCCGGCGGGGGAGCGCGTGCGCGTGGGCGCGGCGGTCCGCTACGTGCCCGGCCTGGAGGCGAGCGGCCGGCAGCTCCTCGGCGGAACCGGGACCGACATCGTGGCCACGCGCGGCGGCGGCCTCGAGGGCGGCGTCTCCGCCCGCGTCGGGGTCACCGGGGCCCTGCGGGCCATCGTCGCGCTGGGGGGGAGCACGGCCCGCGAGTGGGACGGGTTCGACCGTACCGAGGGCCGGATGCTGGGCTGGGGCCTCGCGTTCGAGTACGCCGAGCCGGACCAGCCGCTGACGGTACGCTGCGGCGTGGGCCAGGAGCAGCAGAACGGCGTGCCCGAGCCGCGCACCGGCGTGTACGCGTTCGGGCTGGGCTGGCGGCTCGATCCGCTGCAGCTCGACGTCGCGGTGCTGCGCCGCTCGCTCTCGCGCGGCGAGCAGCCCGCCTCGTACGACGACCGCGCGGTGGCGGGCCTGACGGTGGGGTTCTGAGCG
>JAXDBZ010000149.1:0-4887 GCA_034678345.1 Candidatus Eiseniibacteriota bacterium | reverse complement strand
CCGCGAGCGTCGTGGCCCCGGCCAGCTCGCCGGCCACGAACAGCCCCGGCACGCTGGTCTCGCCGCCGGGCCCGAGATGGGGCAGCGGCCCGACCGTGTCCGCCGGCCGGTGCTTCGGCAGCCAGCGCACGTAGCGCGCCCACGAACCGATCAGGGACATGTCGCGGCCTCCTCGGGGCCCGCGCGCGGGCGGGCACGTGGTCGAATCTAGGCAGTGCCCATCGCCGGGGTCAAGGCTCCGTCGCGCCCGGAGCGCGCGCCGCGGGCCCGGGTCGCAGCCCGAAGACCAAGCCCAGCAGCACCAGCGCCGAGCCGGCGAAGCTCGCCGGGGTCAGGCGCTCGTCGCGCAGGGCCCAGCCCAGCAGCAGCGCCACCAGCGGGTTCACGACGCCGATGAAGCTCACGCGCGTGACCGGCCAGTGGTTGATGAGCCAGGCGAAGAGCACGAACGCCCCGACCGAGCCCGCCAGGGTGAGGTAGACGACCGGGAACCACTGCTCGAAGCGGACCGGCAGCGGGTGCGCCTCGCCGACGGCGAAGCTCACGGCGAGGCAGACGGCGAGCCCGGCCAGCGAACCCACCGCGGTGGCCCACACCGGCGACTGCCGCGGCCCGCGCTTGAGCACGAGGCTCGACCAGGCGGCCAGGGTCGCGGCGGCGAACAGGGCCGCGGCCGGCAGCAGGCCGAGGCCGCCGAGGGGCTGGCCGGCGAAGAGCAGCGCCACGCCGCCCAGCGCGATGACCGCACCGGCCACCTTGGCGCGCGTCAGCCGCTCGAGGCCCGTGCCCGCGGCCATGAGCGCGGTGCTGAGCGGGATGGTGGCGTAGAGCACGGCGGTGAGACCGGAGGGGAACGTCTTCTCGCCCCAGTAGAGCAGGGAGAAGTTGAGACCGAATTGCAGCACGCCGTAGTGGAGCGTGGCGCGCAGCGCCGCCCCGCGCGGGAACGGGTGCCGCAGCAGCAGGGCGACGATGCCGAGGATCGCCGCGGCCAGCGCCAGGCGCAGCGAAGCCGACCACACCGGCGGCAGGGCCTCGTTGCCGAAGCTGATGACGAGGTAGGTGCTGCCCCAGACCAGCGCGCACGTCCACCAAGCGGCCCATGCGGCGGTGGGATTCGGGTGCCCGGCCGGCGGAGAGGCGGCCCCGCCGGCCAGGTCCGTCAGGCTACGCGACGTAGGGGCGGTACTCCGGGAACCACATGCCGTCGGCCACGAGCTTCTCGACCTCGGCGTCCGGCACCTGGCGTCCGAGGCCCTGGCGCGTCGTGTCGCGGATGACCGCGGCCGCGATCTTCGCGCTCACCTCGCGCATCTCGGACTGGTCGGGGTAGACCGTCCCCATCGCCAGCCGCTCGGCCGAGACGCACTCGGCCACGACCTTGGCGGCCACGAGGAACATCGAGTCGGTCACCTCGCGCGCCTCGGCGAGGATGGCGCCCAGGCCGACGCCCGGGAAGACGAAGGCGTTGTTGCCCTGCCCGATCTCGTAGGTCTTGCCCTTGTAGGTGACCGGCGGGAACGGGCTGCCGGTGGCGAGGATGGCCCTGCCGTCGGTCCAGGCGATGGCGTCCTCGGGCTTGACCTCGCACTTCGAGGTCGGGTTGCTGTAGGCGAAGAGGATGGGCCGCTCCGCGTGCCTCGCCATCTCGGTGACGATCTCCTTCGTGAAGAGCCCGGGCGTGGCGCTGGTGCCGAGCAGCATGGTCGGCTTGTAGCGCCGCACCACCTCGAGCAGGTCGAAGGGGCCGTCGCCGGCGAAGCCGAGCCGCTCCTTCTCGGCGCGGGACATGGCGAATTCGACCTTGTGGGCCTGCATCTTCGCGCCCGAGTCCCACACCAGGCCGTGCGTGTCCACCAGGATCTGCGCCCGGCGCACCTTCTCCGCGTCGGCGCACTGCTCCCTGATGGCGGTGCGCACGAGCCGGGCGATGCCCACCCCCGCCGCGCCGGCGCCGGCGTAGACGATGCGCTGCTCGGCGAGTGGGATCTTGGTGATGCGCAGCGCGGCCAGCAGGCCGGCCACGGCGATGCCCGAGGTGCCCTGGATGTCGTCGTTGAAGCTGGTGATCCGCTTGCGGTAGCGGTCCAGCACGGCGAAGGCCGTCTCCTTGAGGAAGTCCTCCCACTGCAGCAGGGCGCGGGGGAAGACCTCCTGGACCGCCTTCACGAAGGCCTCCACGACCGCGAAGTAGGCGTCCCCCCGCAGTCGCTTGTGCCGCCAGCCGATGTAGTAGGGGTCGTCGAGCAGGCTCTGGTTGTCCGTGCCGACGTCGAGGCTCACCGGCAGGCACTGGCTCGGGTGGATGCCCGCACCCGCGGTGTAGAGGGCGAGCTTGCCGACGGGGATGCCCATGCCGCCGGCGCCCTGGTCGCCGAGGCCGAGGATGCGCTCGTTGTCGGTGGCGACGATGAGCCGGATGTCCTGGTGGGGGAAGCCGCGCAACAGGTCCTGGATGTGGGGCACGTCGTCCGGCGTGATCCACAGGCCGCGCGGGTGGCGGATGATGTGGCTGTAGTTCTGGCAGGCGGCCCCGACCGTGGGGGTGTAGACGATGGGCAGGAACTCCGCCAGGTTCTCCACCACCACGCGGTAGAACAGCGTCTCGTTGCGGTCCTGCAGGGCCGCCAGGCCGATGAACTTCTCGAGCGGCGTGGGCTTGGCGCGCACCTTCTCGAGCTCCATCGCGACTTGCTGCTGGATGGTGCGCTGCGCCTTTGGGAGCAGTCCCTCCAGCCCGAAGGCCTTGCGCTCCTCCGGGGTGAAGGCGAGCCCCTTGTTCAGGAGCGGATCCTTGAGCAGGGCCGCGCCCCGCAGCGCCACCTTCAGGGGACTGCTCGCATCGCTCTTCGGCATGGCCATGGTTCCCTTTCCAGCGCCAGAGCCCGCAGGTTGGTCCAACGGCACCGTCGCGCCCCGTCGGCGGGGCGCCGACGTCCCGCTCCCGGCCTGCGGCGGGCAGCCGTGCCGGGACGCGGGGCGTCCGGTGCGTCTCGTGTGTCGTTGCGTTGCCGGGCCGCGGCCCGGGCATTCCCGCCGGCATCGTAGCCCCGGCGCGGAAGGAGCGCGATGCTACCAAGGGCGCAGGCGGGGTGCGAGTCGGGCGGCTCCTCGCGCCATGTCGGTTGCCGGTCGGCCCGGCGGCGCCGATCCCTCCGCCGCGGGGCGGCGGCGGGCAAGGAGGGGGCCGCATGGTGTAGTCTCCCGGGGATTCCTGACCCTGTCTGGCCCGACTCCCGAGGAGAGCTCCATGGCCGTGCGACTGGATGGCAGCAGCCTGACGATCGAGGACGTGGTTCGAGTGGCCCGCCATGGCGAGCCCGTCACCCTGGCCCCCGAGGCGGAGGCGCGCATCCGCGCCTGCCGCGGCATGCTCGAGGAACGCATCCAGGCGCACGAGATCATGTACGGGGTCAACACCGGCATCGGCGAGTTCTCCGAGGTCGTGCTCAACGACGAGCAGGTGCAGCAGTTCCAGCGCTACCTGATCTACAACCACGCCGCCGGCATCGGCGAGCCCTGCCCGATCGAGCACGTGCGCGCCGCCATCGCCAGCCGCATCAACGTGCACGCGCGCGGCTACTCCGGCTGCCGCCCCGAGATCACCCGGACCTACGTCGAGCTGCTGAACCGCGGCGTGACGCCGGTGGTGTGCGAGAAGGGCAGCGTCGGCGCCTGCGGCGACCTGGCGCCGATGAGCCAGATCGCCTTGAGCCTGATGGGCGAGGGCGAGAGTTTCTACCAGGGCCAGCGCATGCCGACGAAGGCGGCGATGGAGAAGGCCGGCATCCCCGTGCCCGGGCTGCAGGCCCGTGACGGGCTGGCCGCCATCAACGGCTCGAACCTCATCACCGGCATCGGCTGCCTGCTGTTGTACGACGCCGAGCGGTGGATCGCCCAGGCCGAGATCGCCGCGGCGATGACGCTCGAGGCGCTGCTCGCCAACATGAAGCCCTACGAGTCCAAGCTGCACGAGCTGCGCGGCTTCCCCGGCGCGGTCAAGTGCGCGGCCAACCTGCGCCAGGTGATGGCCGGCTCCGACCTCGTGACCGGGAAGCTCAAGGTCAAGGTCCAGGACGCCTACTCGATGCGCTCGACGCCGCAGGTGATCGGGGCGCTGCGCGACGCGATGGCCTACGCGCGCCGGCAGTTCGAGATCGAGCTGAACGGCGTGGCCGACAACCCGATCTTCGTGCAGGAGGAGAAGCGGGTGCTGACCGGCGCCAACTTCCAGGGCAGCCCCATCAGCCTGCCGCTCGACATGGTGGCCGCCGGGCTCACCATGGTCTCGGTGATGTCGGAGCGCCGCCTCAACCGCATGCTGAACCGGGCCCTGAGCGTCGGCCTGCCGGACTTCCTCACCAAGGGTGCCGGCATGTTCTCGGGCCTCATGCTCAGCCAGTACACCGCCGACATGATGATCGTCGAGCAGCGCATCCTGAGCATGCCCTCGTGCATCCAGTCCATCCCGGCCGCGGCGGACCAGGAGGACTTCGTCAGCATGGGGATGAACGGCGCGCTCAAGGCGAAGCAGATCCTGCAGAACGCCCACGGCGTGCTGGCCATCGAGCTGATCGCCGCCGCCCAGGCGCTCGACTTCCGCGAGTTCACGCCGGGCAAGGGCAGCCTGGCCGGGCGCGCGGCGGTGCGCCGCGTGGTCGAGCACCTCGACGTGGACCGGCCGCTGTTCCCGGACCACAACGCCATGAAGGCGGCGGTCGAGCGCTGTGAGGTGCTCGAGGCCGTCCAGGCCGAGATCGGTCCGCTGCGTACCTCGTGGTAGGGTCCGCTCCGCCGCGCCGGGAGGCCTTTCCGGAGCGCCCGTGAGGCGGGTGACGCGCCCGCGCTTCGTCCGGGCCCTCGGCGCGCGGCCGGTGTAGACTCGTG
>JAXDBZ010000148.1:0-18330 GCA_034678345.1 Candidatus Eiseniibacteriota bacterium | reverse complement strand
GCTACGGTCTCGGCGCGGCGCTGCTCTTCGCGCTGGCCACGCTGGCCGGCGTGTCCTTCGCCGTCGGCCCGCTGGGCGACCGCACCGACCTGTTGGCGGCGCTGCTGTGGGTCGTGCTGCTGTTCGCCGCGCTCGCCTCGCTGGCGCACGCCTTCGTGCGCGAGGTCGAGGCCCGCACCCTGACCCTGCTGCGCCTCGTCGCCCCGCCGATCGCCATCGCGCTGGGCAAGCTGCTCTTCAACCTGCTCTTCCTCGGCCTGCTCGAGCTGGTGACCGTGCCGCTGTTCCTCGTGCTCCTCGGGGCGCCCGCGGCGCGCTGGGGGCCGTTCCTGCTGGTCCTCGGCCTGGGCAGCCTGGCGCTGGCGGCCACCACGACGCTAGTCGGCGCGGTGGTGGCGCAGACGCGCGCCCGCGGGGCCCTCTTCGCCGCGCTCTCGCTGCCGCTGCTGATGGTCGTGCTGGCCGCCGGCGTGGCGGGCCTGCGGGCGCAGTGGGAGGGGGCGTCCGTGGCGGCTGAGGTCCGGTTGCTGGCCGCCTACGCCGCCGTGGTGCTCGGGGCGAGCCTGCTGCTCTTCGACCACGTGTGGGAGGACTGACGTGCTCGCGCGGCTCCTGCTGTTCCTGTGGATGGCCCTGGCCCTGGCCGCCGGTTTCCTGTGGGCCCCGGCGGTGGTGGGGCTCGAGGAGACGACCCGCGTGCTCTACCTGCACATCCCCAGCGCCTGGATCGCCGTACTGGCGCTCACCTGGTCCGCGGTCCACAGCGCCCTCTACCTGCGCACGCGACGCATCGGCCATGACGACCACGCCGCGGCGGGTGCCGGGCTGGGCGTGCTCTTCTGCATCGCCGCCACGGTGAGCGGCTCGGTGTGGGCGCGGGCGCGCTGGGGGGCCTGGTGGAACTGGGATCCCCGCGAGACCACCATCGTCCTGCTCCTGCTCGTCTACGGTGCCTACCTCGCGCTGCGCGGGGCCATCGAGGGGGAGGAGCGGCGGGCGCGGCTGGCCGCCGTCTATGCCGTGCTGGCCTTCGCCACCGTGCCCTTCCTCGTCTTCGTCGTGCCGCGGTTGTACGATACGCTGCACCCGTCGCCCATCGTGCCGCAGGCGGGCGGGGCGGGGACGATGCACCCCCGCGTGTGGATCTGCTTCCTGGCCGCGCTGGCCGGCTTCACCGGCCTGTTCTTCTGGATGGAATCGCTCGACGTGCGGCTGCGACGAAGGGAACGGAGCGCCGCGGCGGAGCGGGCGGCGCGGCCCTAGCGGCCCGCGGCGTCCCGGGACGGGGCCCGGCCCCGGGGAGGGTGCGGAGTGGACGGCAACCTGGTCGTGCTCGGCGTGTCGCTGCTGGTGTGGGGGCTGCTGTTCCTCTACTTGCTGCGGCTGGAGCGGCGCATCCGCGACCTGGAGAAGCGATGAGGGCGCGGGTCGTCGTCGCCCTCGCGCTGCTGGCCGGGGGCGTGGCGCTCGGCGTCACCAGCTTCCGCCGGTCGGTCACGCCCTACGTGGGCTTTGCCGAGGCGCGGCGCACCGGCGGCCTCGTGCAGGTGAACGGCACCATCGTCGGCCGCGATGCCCGGCAGGCCGGCGAGCCGGCCCTCCGCTTCCGCCTGCGTGACCGGCAGGGGGAGGAGATGCCGGTGGTCTACCGCGGCCTCATCCCGGCCAACTTCGCGCAGGCCACCATGGTCGTGGTGGTGGGGCGGTGCCGGGAGGGGCGCTTCGAGGCCACGCAGCTGCTGGTCAAGTGCCCGTCCAAGTACCAGCCCGAGGCCCAGCGCCCGCCGGCGGGTCCGTGAATCCCGGCCAGGTCCTCTGCTGGCTGGCGTTCCTCGCGGGGCTGGCGGCCGCGGCCGGCTGGCTCGTCCCGGGCCGGGGCGCCGCGCGCTTCGCCGCAGTGGCCTTCCGCGCGCAGTGGCTGGCCCTGGCCGGCGCGGCCGCCTTCCTGTGGCTGGTCCTGGCCCGGCACGACTTCCACTACGTCTACGTGGCGTCCTACTCGTCGCGCGCCATGCCGGCGCACTTCGTGTTCGCCGCCTTCTGGGGCGGTCAGGGCGGCACCTTCCTGCTCTGGGCGCTGCTGACGGCGACGCTGGGCCTCGTGCTGCTGCGGCAGCGGCAGCCGCTGGCGGCCGCCGCCATGCCCTTCCTGAACCTGCCGCTGGTGATCCTCGGCCTGGCCTGTCTCCTCCGCGGGCCCTTCACCACCTTCGCCCCGGGGGCCGCTCCCGCGGACGGGCACGGCCTGAATCCGCTGCTGCAGGACTTCTGGATGACGATCCATCCACCGGTCCTCTTCCTCGGCTACGCCGCGCTGGCCGTCCCGTTCGCCCTCGCCCTGGCGGCGATGGTCCGGAGGGACTGGGACGGCTGGGTGCGGCCGGCGCTGCCGTGGGTGGCGTTCGGGGCCGTCACCCTCGCTGCAGGGATCGTCATGGGCGCGGTCTGGTCCTATGCGGTGTTGGGTTGGGGCGGCTACTGGGGTTGGGATCCGGTCGAGAACGGCTCGCTGGTGCCGTGGCTGGCAAACGCAGCCCTGCTGCACGGCTTGCTCCTCCAACGCGTCGGCGGCCACCTGCGCCGCACGAACCTGGCCCTGGCGGTGACCGGCTACGTGCTGGTCGTGTACGCCTCCTTCCTGACGCGCAGCGGCGTGCTGGCCGACTTCTCCGTGCACTCCTTCGCCGACGAGGGCCTGAGCGGCTTCCTGCTGTTCTTCGTGGCCGTCGTCGTGCTCGCCGGCTACGGACTCCTGCTCTCGCGGCTGCGGGCCGTCGCGGCCGCGGCGGAGCGCACGGCGGACGTCTCGCGGGAGATGGTGATGCTGCTCGGACTGCTGGTGCTGGTGGTGCTGTGCATACTGGTGACGGTGGGCATGAGCTCGCCGCTCATCCAGCGTGCGCTGGGGCGCACCGGCAGCGTGCACGCCGGCTACTACAACGCCGTGAGCGAGCCCGCCGCGATCCTGCTGGGGCTGCTCATGGGGCTGGCGCCGCTGAGCCGCTGGGGCCGCCAGGCTCCGCTCGACCTCCTGCGCGCGGCGGCGGCCCCGCTGGCGCTGTCCGCGGCGCTCACCGCCGCCGTCGTGGCGGCCGGGATGCGCGGCGCCATGCCGGTCGCCATCCTCTTCGCGGCTGCCTTCGCCCTCACCGCCAACGCGGCCGGCACGGTGCGCGGCTTCCGCTCCGGCTGGCGCTACGGCCTGGCCGCGCTGGGTCATGCGGGTGTGGCGGTGCTGCTGGTCGGCGTGGTCGTGTCGAGCGGCTTCAGCCGCTCGGCGGGCGTGGTGCTCCGTCCGGGCGAGGAGCGCGAGATGCTCGGCTACCGGCTCGTCTTCGAGGGCATGCGGCCCGGTCCCGACGGCCGCGACCGCGCGCGGGTGGGGGTGACCGGCCCGGGCGGCGCCTTCATCGCCACGCCTTCCCTGTACTGGAGCGAATACATGCGCGGCACCATGAAGGCCCCGCACATCCGTCGCTCCCTGACGGGGGACTTCTACCTCGCCCCGATCGAGCTGTTGCCGAGCGAGGCTTCGCCGCAGGAGCCGGTCTGGCTGGCCGTCGGGGAATCATGGCAGGGAGGAGGCGCCCGCTACCGGCTGCTCGGCCTCGAGCCCGAGGCGGGCGAGGTCATGCGCATCGTCGCCCGCGTGGAGGTCGAGGCCGGGGGCCGGAACGAGGTGCTGCGCCCCGCCCTCGAGATCGACCTCGGGAGCCGCGAGCGGCGGAGCGTTCCCGACTGCCTTCCGGACGGCGGGGAGCTGTCGGTCGTGGCGGCCGACCCCATGACGGGGCGCGTCGCCCTGCAGCCGCCGGCGGCCGCCACCGGCGCCGGTGGTCTGGCGGTGGAACTCTCCCTCAAGCCCTTCATCGGCCTCGTCTGGCTGGGGGCGGTGCTGATGCTGGTGAGCCTTCTGCTCGCCACCGTCCGCCGCGCGGGGGAGTCGGTCCCGGAACGGGGCTCCGAGAAGCGCTGAAGCGCGCGGGAGGCCGGGGGGCGGCCTCCCGCCCCGGTCGAGCAGACCAGCCAGCGGTCGGGATGGCCAGGGAAGATCCCCTTGCATGGTGCACGGATGTGCAGTAACGTGGCATCCGTGATTGGTCAGCCATGGCCCGGGGGGAAAGCACCATGTGGATCCTTCTCGCAGACATGGATGCCTTCTTCGCCTCGGTGGAGCAGCTCGACCA
Organism: Candidatus Eiseniibacteriota bacterium; assembly: GCA_034678345.1. Classification (GTDB taxonomy): domain Bacteria; phylum Eisenbacteria; class RBG-16-71-46; order RBG-16-71-46; family RBG-16-71-46; genus JANXPZ01. The sequence continues at coordinate 14,143 of JAXDBZ010000148.1, read as the reverse complement.
TCCGGCCCTCCGCGGTCGCCCGGTGGTCGTCTGTGGCGATCCGGGGCGCCGCGGCGTGGTCACCGCGGCCTCCTACGAGGCCAGGCCCTCCGGGGTCCGTGCGGGCATGAGCCTGGCGCGGGCCCGGCAGCTCTGCCCGGGCGCCGCCTTCGTCGAGGGCCATCCCGACCGATACGTCGCCCTCTCGATGCAGCTGCTCGATCTCTACCTGTCGTTCACTCCCGACGTGGAGCCATTCAGCGTGGACGAGGCGTTCCTCGGCCTCGGCCGGCGGGTGGCCTCGGTGGACGAGGCGCGCGCGGAGGCCCGCCGGGTGCAGCAGGCGGTGGCGGAGCGCTTCGGGCTGGGCGTGTCGGTGGGGGCGGGACCGAACAAGCTGGTGGCCAAGATGGCCGCGGGACTCGAGAAGCCGCGCGGACTCACCGCGCTCGACGAGGAGGCGTTCCGCCGCGTGTTCTGGCCGCTCGAGGTGCAGGAGTTGTGGGGCGTGGGACCGAAGCTCGCCGTGCGCATGCGGTCGCTCGGGATCATGACCGTCGGCGATCTCGCCCGCGCCCCCATCCATTCCCTGAAGGCGGCGTTCGGCGTCGTCGGTCCGTCGCTGCGCGAGGCGGCCTGGGGGCGCGATGACACACCGCTCGTGCCCTGCCATGTCCGCGTGGACCCCAAGTCCATGGGGCACGAAGTGACCCTGCCCGCCGACTCGTCCGACCCCGACCTGCTCGAGGGAACGCTCCTGCGTCTCGCCGATCAGGTGGCGCGCCGGCTGCGCAGCGAGGGTTTCCTGGGACGTACCGTCACCGTGAAGCTGCGGGACGCCGATTTCACGACCGTCACGCGGCAGCGGGCGCTCGATGTCCACACCGACGACCACCGGGCGGTGTTCGAGACCGCGCGGAGCCTGTGGCGGGCGAACTGGCGCGGCGGGCCGCTGCGGCTCCTGGGACTGAGCGTCTCGTCGCTGGAGCGCCGTTCGGCGGAGCCACAGACGGAGCTCTTCGGCGGTGACCGCCGCGAGGAGATCCTCACCGAGACCCTCGATCGTCTGCGCGACCGGCTGGGAGAGGCGGCGGTCGTACCGGCCGGCTCGCTGACCCATCGCCGCCCGCTGGGCCACGTGCCCTTCGGCGCGCAGCGGCCGGCCGCAGAGAGGCGCGATGGCGACGGGTGACCTGTTCACCGGCTTCCCCGCCGAGGAGCCTCCACTGCCCGCGGACCCTGCCCGGCGCATCTTCGTGGGCACCTCGGGCTACTCCTTTGCCGACTGGGTGGGGCCGTTCTATCCACCCGGCACCCGCCCCGGCGACTTCCTCGCCCACTACGCGCGCCACTTCCCGGCCGTCGAGGTGAACGCCACCTACTACCGGGTGCCGCCGCCCGCGGCGATGGCGGCCATGGAGCGCAAGACGCCGCCCGGCTTCCGCTTCCTCGTCAAGCTGAACCAGACCATGACCCACGAGCGACTGCTCGAGCCCGCGCTGCTGCACGACTTCCGGGCGGCACTCGAGCCGCTCCGGGAGGCGGGCAAGCTCGACGGGCTGCTGGCCCAGTTCCCATGGGGCTTCCGCCGCACCCCTGCGAACGAGACTCACCTCTCCCGGTTGCGGCAGGCGCTCTCGGGCGACCCGCTCTTCGTCGAGTTCCGCCACGACTCCTGGGCGGGCGCCGGCGTGGTGGAGATGCTGCGCGCGGCGGGGCTGGGCTTCTGCGCCGTGGACGAGCCGGCGCTGGAGGGCCTCATGCCGCCGGTGGCCCACGTCACCCCGCCGGACGCCTACGTGCGCTTCCACGGCCGCAACGCACTGAACTGGTGGGGCGGCGCGCCGCGGCGCACGACGGCCGAGGCACGCCCCGGCGCCTCGCGTCCACCGGGCGACCGGTACGACTACGACTACGGCGCCGACGAGCTGCGGGAATGGGTCGAGAAGGTGCGCGACCTGGCCAACCAGGCCCGCCGCACCTACCTGTTCTTCAACAACTGCCACGCCGGCCAGGCCGCGCGCAGCGCCAAGTTGATGCAGCAACTGCTCCGGCAGCAGGGACTGCCGGTGTGAGGCCCAGGGCCGCGCCGGCGTGGCCCCCGATGACAGGACAGCCACCCTCGCGAGCGAGGGTGGCTGTCTGCTGAGGGACCTGTGCGAGGATCAGCGATACAGGGTCTTGATGGCGCCCCAGGTGGACTTGTGCGTCGGAACCGTGCAGTCGCCCCACAGGGTGAGCGTGATGTCGTGCACGTCCCAGTAGGTGCCGTGCGAGCCATCCACGCCGCAATCCGACGGGCCCTTGAACAGCGGGAACGGGCCGGGGATCTGCGGGCCGACCGGCGTGTAGCCGACCAGCTCGGCGTTCGAGATCGCCATCTCGAAGCAGCCCAGGTAGCCGTCGATGTCGCCGCGGAGCTTGATGCTGCTCACGACGCCGACGAGCTGGCCCGCCTCGTACTGCTTGAAGGCGATGATCCTGAAGTAATCCACGTCGCTGGTGTAGTACGGGTCACCGCCGGCCCAGGCGCCCGTGCCGGAGAGCCACATCTGCCCACCCACGTAGTCCGTCTGGTAGATGCGCTGGCCGTAGCCGAACTCGTCCACGTCGTCGTACGTGAGCAAGGGCGAGGAGCCGATCTGCGGGCAGCTCACCATCCAGTTCGTGCCGAGCGTCGCGCCGTCATAGGACGCGGCCATGATCAGATTGCCGATCTGGCCCTCGGCGAGATCCGCCGGCATGGACTCCGTCGCGCGTCCCGGGAGAATCTGGCCGTAGAGAGTCTTGTACGAGCCGGGCAGAGGAGCCTGGGCGCTCGCAACCACCGGGACCAGAATGCAGATTGCCGCCAACAGCAGAATCCATTTGCGCATGAGGCACCTCGCGAGATGGAAGGCGCTCAGGTCGGGGGGCCTGAGGACAACGACGAGCGGCCTGTCTCTACTGGATGCATTGTACCCTCGTCCTTCCGGGATGTGCTAACGAAATCGTCCCGCGGAAGGCGCCCCCGGCAGCCCTGTCTCCGATACGAAACATTGTGCAAAGCGAGACAGGCAGAGCACCGAACGCATCCGCACAACCCTCTTGGATGGAAGGGAAGGTCGAGGGATGCGAACGGATGTGACGTTCAGTCGGCGAGTCCGGCCACGTCCTCGTGTCCCCCGCTCTTCGCCCGGCTGGGGACCGGATACGAGCCCGGCACGAACGGCGCGTGCTTCGCCGCCAGGGCGCCGGTGTTCGTGACCTGGAGCTTCTGGAAGAGGAAGCGGAACTTCTCCTCCAGGGCCTGCCCGATCGAGGCTCGCACCGGCACCGGGAGGCTCCAGAGCTCGCGCTTGAAGAGCCCCGTGGCCTTCTTGCGTGACTTGTACAGGAACTGCTCCTCGGTGTCGCCGGCCTTGCGCTCGCCCGCGGCCTCCACCCGCAGACGGTCGTAGATCGCCTGCTTGAGGTCGGCCGGGAAGGCGGGATGGTCGAGGACCATGTTCTGGAACTCCGTCGCCAGGTGGATCTCGATGGCGCCCAGCCGGGGGAACCGGTCGAACAGCTCGGCCGGCAGCGTCGAGGCGCCGTGCTGCACCGCGCCGCCCATGCCGTAGCGCTCCACGGCCTGCTTCGAGAGCTGCTCGATCACGCCGAAGTCCACCTTGACCTGGGCGATGCTGCCGTCCGGCAGCGGCACGCCGCCGTGCGAGGTCCCGGTCTGGATCGAGATCTTGCTGATGCCCGCCGCCCCCGGTGCCTCGGCCGCCAGGACGCGCCGGTACACGGCCATGAACGCCTCCAGCTCCTCGGGCGTCGAGTTGTGGCCGCCCACCTCGCCGATCTCCCCGCCGACCGAGATGGTCACGCCCTTCGGCTCGCGGGCGCGGATGAAGCGGGTGAGCTTCGCGCACAGGCTGCCGTTCAGTTCCTGCTGGGCCTCCAGCTCCGGCTTCGACAGGTCCACGAGCGTCGAGGTGTCGATGTCGATGTTGTAGAAGCCGGCGGCGACGGCCTCGGCCGCCAGGTCGCGCACGGCCTGCACCTCGTTCTCGGGATCGCCGGCGTAGCGCTTGGCGTTGATCTGGAAGTGGTCGCCCTGCAGGAAGACGGGACCGGTGAGCCCCTCGCGCAGCGCCGCCGCCAGCACGACGAAGGTGTACTCGGCCGGGCGCTGGTCGGTGTAGCTGATCTCCGAGCGCGCGATCTCGAGCAGGACGGCGCCGGCGTCCAGCGCCTTGCGGGCCCGCATCAGGGCGCGGGCGGTGTCGTAGGCCATGGCGCGCACGTTGATGGCCGGCACGGTGAAGCCGGCCGGGACCTCACGCCGCCCGCGCGCGGTGTAGAGGCCCTGGATCGAGGCGGGGTAGATGCCGGCGGAGCGGGCCTGCTCCAGCACGGCGGCGCGCGCGGCGTCGCGCAGCTCGGGAGCACCGAAGACGCCGGTCCAGACGAGGCGGTCGAGGGCCTCACCGTTCCCGGTGGCGAGCGCGGCCGTGGCGTGGCGGACTTCTTCGAGGTTCCTCAGTTCCATGCTCTCCCTGCCTTCCCGCGGGCGCGGCGACGTCGCGCGCGGCGCGACGGGCCCGCGATGGTCCGCTTCGATGGGTGGATGGGTGCGCCGCAGTATAGCCCGGCGCGCGCACGGCCCGCCACAGGCGCCGCGGCATGGTTGACACCCCCGGGGCGAGCCGCTGTAATCGCCGCGGCATCGCACCCACGAGGAGCCCGCGCGTGAACGTTCCGGCTGACGAGCGACCCGAAGCGCCCCCCGACCCGCCCCCGAGCGTGGAAACCGAGGTCGTCCCCGCCGACGACGAGGGACTGGTCTGGACGGCGCTGGCGCGCTGGCGCGCCGAGCGGCGCCGCTTCGCCCTGCTCACCGTGGTCGAGACGCACGGCTCCGCGCCGCGCAAGGCCGGCACCCACCTGCTGCTGGCGGACGACGGGGAGAGCGTGGGCACGCTGGGCGGCGGGGCCATCGAATTCGAGGCGCTGGACCAGGCGCGCGCCGTCCTGGCGGGCGGCCGCGCCCGGCTCTTCCACCGTCACCTGGGCCGGGATCTCGGCATGTGCTGCGGAGGCGAGATGAGCGTCTTCATCGAGGCGGTGGAGCCGAAGCCGCGGCTGTTCGTGTTCGGAGCGGGCACCATCGCCCGACCGCTCGCCGCGTTGGCGCAGAGCTGCGGCTTCGAGGTGACGGTGGTGGACGGGCGGGAGGAATGGGCCCGGCCCGAGCGGTTCCCCGGTGCGGCGGTCGCGTGCCGGGAGCCCGAGGCGGCGGCGGCGGAGCTGGACCTCCGCCCGGGCGACCATGCCTGTGTCCTCACGCACGACCACGCGCTGGACGAACGGGTGGTGCGGGCGCTGATCCGCCGGCCGCTGGCCTTCCTGGGCATGGTGGGGAGCCGGGCGAAGCAGCGGGCCTTCGTCGAGCGGTTGCAGGCCGACGGTGTCACGGCGGAGGAGATCGCGCGGCTACGCACGCCGCTGGGTCTGGCGATCGGGGCGGATACGCCGGAGGAGATCGCGGTCAGTGTGGTCGCGCAGCTGATCGCGGTGCGCCGGGGCGTGCCCATCGAGGCCGGCTGGGGAGCGCCCGCCGGCGGGAAGGAGGAGGCATCATGATGGTCGGCGTGCTGATGGCGGGCGGGGCCTCGACGCGGATGGGGAGCGCCAAGGCGCTGGCGACGTGCGGCCCGGAGAGCTTCGTCGCCCACGGGGTGCGCAACCTGTGGAGCGCGTGCGACTCGGTGGTCGTCGTGCTGGGCGCCGACGCGGCGCGCATCCGCAAGCGCATCGAGGAGGAGTTCGTGCGCCTGGTCCAGGGCGGGCGCTTCGACTGCGAGCTGCACGCCGCCCACCGGCATCACGTCCGGCGCCTCGAGGTGCGCTTCGTGGTGAACCGGCAGTGGAAGAAGGGCATGTACTCCTCGGTCCGCCTCGGCCTGGCCGCGGCGCTGAAGCTGCGCCCGGCGGCGGTCATGGTGCTGCCGGTGGACCACCCCCACGTCCGCGCCGCGACCGTGCTCGACCTGGGCACGGTGATGGCGCAGGCCCTCCACGCCGCGCGGCGGCCCCGCAGCCGCGCCGGCTTCTCCTACGCGCTGGTGCCCCGCCATCGCGGCCGGCGCGGACACCCGATCGCGCTCTCGGCCGCCCTGGCCCGCGCCGTGGCGAAGGACGCGGCCGCCGAGCACCTGGCCGACGCGGTGCGGCGCAACGCGCGGCTGGTCGGCTACCTCGACGTGCGCGACGCCGGCGTGACCCGCAATGTGAACCGGCCGGGCGACTGATGGCGACCGGGGCGCGCCCGCCGGCGCGACGGATCGGTGACCCGGGCCGCCGCCCCCTCGTCGCCGTCTTCGGCAGCAGCACCATCCCCGAGGACGGCGGGCGGTTCCGCGAGGCCGAAGAGCTGGGCCGTCTGCTGGCCGAGGGCGGGGCCGACGTGATCACCGGCGGCTACGGCGGGGCGATGGCCGCCTGCTCGCGGGGCGCCAGCCTTGCCGGCGGGCACGTCGTGGGCGTGACGGTCGAGCTGTTCGAGCGGCGCGGCCCGGCGAATCCGTGGGTCGCGGAGCGGGTGCACACGCGCGACCTGTTCGAACGGCTGCGCACCATCATCGGCCGGGCCGACGGCTTCGTCGCGGTGGGCGGCAGCGTCGGCACGCTGGCCGAGGTGTACCTGACCTGGAACCTGCTCATGGCGGGCGCCCGCCCGGCCGCTCCGCTCGTGCTGCTGGGCCGGCCGTGGCGCGCCTGGCTCGAGGCGCAGCGGGCCCCGGACTTCGTCCTGCCGGAGCTGTTCGCCTACGTCCGGGTGGTGGACGCGCCGGCCGAGGCCGTGCGGGCCGTGCTCGACCGGACGCCCGCGCCCGCGCGCTGAGGCGCGGGCCCCGTTGCCGAACGGCGTTGGGGCGGATACATTGCCGCCGCCCACGAATCCCACCCGCACAGGAGGGACCCATCCATGGCAGGAGCAGGCGCCGACCGTCCCCTGAAGATCATCCGCGAGCCCCGCGTGCGGCTCGTGGGCCGGCAGGTCGTGGACGCCGCCGCCGTCGCCGCCTTCCTCGACGAGCACGAGCTGACCTGGACCACCGACACCGAGGTGGGGGCCGAGGTTCTGGCGGAGATGGCGGGCCGGCTCTGCTATCTCTCCTACGGCCGGGGTCGCAAGACCAACCGCGAGTTCCTCGGGCACCTGCTCGAGGTGGGGCACGGCTCGGTGCTCGAGCACTGCGTGTGGAGCTTCGTCCTCACGGGCGTGTCCCGTTCGCTCACCCACGAGCTGGTGCGCCACCGCGCCGGCTGGGCCTACTCCCAGCTCTCGCAGCGCTACGTCAACGAGTCCGAGTCGCCCTACGTCGAACCGGCGGTCATTGCCGAGGATCCCGCCCTGCACGCCGTCTGGGTCGAGGCGGTCAACGGGGCCCGGACGGCCTACGACCGGTTGGTGGAGGGGCTCGAGCGGCACTACGCGGAAGAGCCCGACGCCACCCTGCGCCGCAAGCTGGCGCGCCAGGCGGCCCGTTCGGTGCTGCCCAACGCCACCGAGACCCGGATCTTCGTCACCGCCAACGCCCGGGCGCTGCGCCACTTCATCGAGATGCGGGGCTCGGCGGCGGCCGACGTGGAGATCCGCGCCGTGGCCCTCCAGATCCTCGCCCTCATGCGGCGCGAGGCGCCCTCCCTGTTCGCCGACTACGAGCTGGAGTCCCTGCCCGGCGGCGGGCAGGTCGTGCGCACCCCCCACCCGAAGGTCTGAGTCGCCCCGCGGGCGCCGGCGGACCTCGGGTCCCGGGCTCGCCCCGGCCGCCTTTCCCGCGTGACGCAAGGCCCTGAAGGGAGTAGGGTTGCCGGAATCGTCGACGGGCGCAGGATGTGCCCGGCCCGGCCGCGCGCCGGCTCAGGTCGAGCCGCGCTTCGGCCGATGACACATGGGATGGTTCGGCCACGGAGGGTTTGACCATGTGGAAGACGACGTCCGGCAGCACCGGGCGATTGCTCCAGCTCTGCAGCGGCTACTTCCTCTTCTACGTCCTCACCGGCATCTTCGCCAAGGTGTTCACGGGCGGACCCACGCCCCGCATGCCGGAGATGGCGTACCTCTTCAACAACACCCTCGGCAGCAGCCTGCTCGCCCTCGTGGTGGCCGTCCTGCTGGGGTGGTGGCGGTTCCATTCGAACCGCCCGGTGAAGTGGGGGCCGTTCACCGTGCCCTCCGAGGCCGCCTACATCATCCCCTCCGGCATCTGCACCGCCATCGTGATCCCCACCACCACGCTGATGTACACGCTGCCGATCTCGGTCATGGTGGCGATGGTCATCATGCGGGGCAGCATCATCGTCATCAGCCGGCTGGTGGACGCCGTCCAGATCCAGCAGGGGATCCTGAAGAAGCGGGTCTACGCCGAGGAGAACTGGGCGGTGATCTTCGCCCTGCTGGCGGTGGCCACGAACGTCGTGCTGCTGCCGGTCGAGGACGCCCTCTACGCCCGCGGCTTCGAGGCGGTGCGCTGGATCGGCTACAAGCCGGGTTCCTCCGCCGGGAGCTTCGACTTCCTGCACTCCTCGGCGGCGATGACTATCATGGGCCTGTACATCACGGCCTATGCCTTCCGCATCTACATCATGAACTACTTCAAGAACACGCGGGCCAAGGGCGTGAAGCTCGACAACCAGGGATTCTTCTTTGTCGAGCAGATCTCGGCCAGCGTCACCATGGTGGCCATCGGGGCGTTCGTGTACTTCGCCGCCCCGAGCCTCGGCTGGACGGCGCGAGCGATCACCGACTACCGGGCGGCGGTGCAGGCACCGGACACCACGGCGATGCTCTCGGGCATCCCCTACGGCATCATCGCCTTCTTCTCGGTCTTCATCTTCATGTTCAAGGGCCGCACCGCCACGTTCGCCGGCCTGGTGAACCGGCTCACCTCGCTGCTGGCGGGCACGACCGCGACCCTCGTCATGTTCTTCATCTTCGGGGCCAAGTTCCCCACCGTGCAGGACTGGGTCTCGGTAGGCTTCATCCTGGTCGCGGTCTGGTTCCTGACGCGGGCCGAGAGGCTGCGGATCGCCGAGCTGGCGAAGGAGGGCTGCTGCACCTGAGGTGGAGCCGGGCCTGACGCGAGCGGGGCGGAGCCCGGTCCGGGCCCCGCCCCGCAGGCGTTCGGGACGCCCTGGCCCGCTAGTGGCCGGCCGAATGGGGGCGCGGCCGTGCGTTCCACAGGAACAGCATGAGCACGGCGCCCACGCCGGCGAAGCCGATCATGCTCGGGCCCCACGCGCCCCAGCCGAAGCGCTCGAGCATCCAGCCCATGCCGAAGCCTACGAACGAGCCGCCCACGTACTGCATGCCGTCGAACAGGCCGGCGGCGGTGGCGGCCGCGCGTTTGCCGCCGAAGTCCATCGAGGCGGTGCCGGAGAGCATCGAGTGGACCATCGAGATGGCCATCGAGTTGACGATGAAGGCGGCGATGACCGCCTCCATGCTGGGGGCGCGCCAGACCACGGCGAGGCTGGCGATCTGCAGCGCGTAGCCGACGAAGGCCACCGGCGGCCGCCGGTGGCCGAACAGCCAGTCGGACATGTAGCCGGCGATGAAGGCGCCGAGGATACCGGCGGCGACGATGACCAGCGCGTTGCGCTGGAAGATCGGGCTGTCCAGGTTGAGGTGCTGGACCTCCTGCATGTAGCGCGGGAACCAGTGCTCGAAGCCCTGCCGCACGAGCCCGGTGCAGAACTCCGCCACCGCGATCGTGACGGTGACCGGGTTCGTGAACACCTTCCGCGCCACGTAGCCGAAGGTGATCTTCTCGGTGTCGCCGCTGGTGGCGTCCTGGGGGTCGAACTCGCCGAGCCCGGCCTCCTGGGGCGAGTCCCGCACCACGAGGAAGGTGAACAGCGCCATCAGGGCCACGATGCCGGCGGGGATGAAGAAGCGCCACTGCCAGGGCAGGGCGATCACGAAGGGGGTGGCCAGCAGCAGGAAGACGAGGAAGCGGCCGCTCTGGATCACCGAGCCGAAGATGGCCGAGAACACCCCGCGCTCGGCGACGTGGAACCAGCCCGAGTTCACCTTGATGAGCGCCAGCGCGCTGTACGACTGGAAGTACATGTTGAGCGTCCAGGTCGTCGCCAGGTAGCCGAGCAGCAGCGGTCCGGTTCCGAGCACGCCGAGGTAGGCGCCGAGCCCGAACATCAGGTTGAAGAGGAAGGCGCCGCAGGCGCCGATGAGCATGGCGCGCCGCCCGCCGAGCCGGTCGGCGATCGGGCCATTGAACAGCGCGGCCACGCCGTAGAGCAGCGTGGCCATGCTGATGATCGTGCCGACCTGGGCCTTGTCCCAGCCGTAGGTGTCGGAGAGGGCCTTGTTGGCGAGGGGGAAGTTGTACCTCGCCATGTACATCGCGGCGTAGGTCAACCCCAGCACCAGCCAGTTCTGCGTGCGGCGGATCCTGAACTCGCGGGTGTGGGCGGGGCGATCGTGCACGATGGCCATGGATGGCTCTCCGAGCGTGGGAATCGTGGGAGCGTCGTCCATGACGCAGATGGGCGTTTGCCGGGACTACTAGCCTGCGCCGACGCGCAGGTCAAGCGAAAGCATGCCGCGGCCGGGGGGCGGGGGGCGGGCGGCCCCCGCTTGCGTCGGCGGCCCGCCGGTCCCATCGTGTGGGTCGCGCCCGTGGTGTGCGGGGGAGGGAGGCGATGCAGTCGCTGCAGTCGGCTATCGGCCGCGAGCTGCGCTGGCAGCCGCGGAGCGCGTTCTCGCGCACCTACGATCTCGTGGATCCGCAGAGCGAGGGCGCCGATGCCTACGCCACGCTCGTGTGGCGCCGGGGCCTGTTCCTGAGCGGCCTGGCCGAGGCCCGCTCCGGCGACGGGGCCTGGCGCTTCCGCCGGCGGGGCCTCGTACGCGACCGGGTCCTCGTCACGGCCGGGGAGGACGAGGCCGTGGTCGGGACACTGGAGCGGCACTGGCGCCGGTCGGTGCTGCGCCTCGAGTCCGGCCGGGAGTACGTCTGGCGCCGGGAGTCGCTCTGGAGCCGGGCCCGGCATTTCGAGGACGCGAACGGCACGCCGGTCCTGCGGCTCAGGGCGGCCCTGTGGCCGCCGGCAGGGGCCGCCAGGGTCGAGCTCGAGGCTTCTGCCGCGGAGGCCGCGGAGCGGGCCCTGCTGGCCTGCCTGGGCTGGTACCTGAGCGTGCTCGACAGTCGCCGCAGGGCGGCCGCCGCCGGGGCCTGACGATGAGCTCTCGGTCCGCGGCGAGGTGGTAAGCGGCTGTCCAGGAGTGCACTCATGTCACTCGTCCACTATTGCAACACTCCATTGAACGGCAACATTTTGCGGGCATGGAACCGCAGTTGCAGGTGACTCCGATGCCACCCGGGGTTGACGACTTGGGGCCCGCTGCATAGCTTGTGCATCGGAAGTGGCGGCCATGGAGGGGCTGCCCTGGATGGTACGCGGCCCGCCTGCTGGGGGGTGTCCGGCGAGACGAGGAAATCCTCGGTGATCGTCTCGATTCGGCCCCGCAGGGCCGGTGGACCGGCTCCCTGCATCGCCACACGGCTCACCCCGGTGTGGCCGGGGGGCGGACGCTCCCGGAGAGATGCGAATGCCCGGCTTGTCGCGCGGGCGGTCGCCAGGAGCCGCAGGTGCCCGGAAACTTCACCAGGCAGCGATTCGTAGCAGCTCGGAATGGCGGCGGATCCCCCCGGTCGTGGGACCGGTCCGACCGCCCGGAGTAAACCAGTCAGGGAGGGAAGTGAACATGCGGAAGCTCGCGGTGGTCCTGTTCGCGCTCGGCAGTCTGGTCCTGATGGCCGTCCCGGCGTTCGCCGCGCAGGGTGACATGGCGTTCGGCGTGAACGGTGGCATGGCGATGCCGATGGGCTGCCTGGCCGACGAGGACGATGGGGCCGACATGAAGATGGGCCCCGACTTCGGGATCAACTTCGACTACTTCATCACCAAGGACATGGCGCTGGGCCTCGACGGCTCGTACGTGATGATGACGAGCAACGAGAGCGACGACATCAAGGCCAAGACGATGCAGTTCGGCGTCCACGGCAAGTACTTCGTCCCGACCGGCAACGAGCAATTCCTGCCCTACCTGAATCTGGGTGTGGGCTACTACAACCGCAAGATCGAGTTCGAGGGCGACGCGGCCGACTTCTTCGGCGAGGACAAGCTCTCGGACAACAAGTTCGGCCTGAACGCGGGTGTCGGCGTCGAGTACAAGGTCACGCCCATGGTGGGCATCGGCGTGAACGGTGCCTACCACTACACGTTCGGCGAGTGGAAGCCCGAGATCGACGGCGAGGAGCCGGAAGAGGCTCTCCTCGACGACTGGAACTACATCAGCTTCAAGGGCGCGGTGACGTTCTACTTCCCCATGGCGAAGTAGCGGCACGCAGCTCGGCAGTGACGGCCGGCCCGGGTCGGATCCACCCTCGGGGGTACCCGCCCGGGCCGGTCCGCGTCCAAGGTTGCAGTTGACCGCGGCCCGAGCGCCCCGGTAGCTTCTCGCCGGACTGCCAGGTCCCGCAGCGAAGTACCCGTCCGAACGCGGCCGGTCGCCGACGCCCGTCGGCACCGCCGCGCGTCAGAACCCATCGCAGGGAGGCAATGGAGATGAAGACCCGCATCGCCCTCACGCTGCTCGCGCTGATGTTCGTCGCGGCCCCGGCGGCCGCGTTCAACTGGGGCATCGGCGCCGACCTGGGCTACAGCCTGTGCATGCCCAAGGACGACGACATCGACAACATCAACGTCATCGGGATCCCGTTCAATTCGACCTCCGGCTGGCTGGGCGAGGGCGCGCTCCCGAACACGGGTGGGCTCCGGCTCAGCTTCGCGGGTGAGAACCCCATGCACGAGGTCTGGGTGGGCGCCTCCCTGGGCCGCATCTCGGTCGAGGACTTCGCCTACTCGACGATGCAGTTCAGCGGGAACTACCAGTTCAACTTCGCCGTCCAGTCCGCGCTCAAGCCCTACCTGACGGCCGGCGTCGGCCTGTACCGGGCCGGTTACAGCAACGACGACGACAGCGAGAGCGCCGTTTCTGTCTTCTACGGTGGCGGCGTGGGCGCGGCGTACAAGATGGGCACCGGCCGCCTGCGCGGCGAGATCCGCTACGACATGATCGGCGAGGGCACGATCGACGACGACTACACGGTGATCCCGGAAGGCGGCGCCATCGGCTTCAAGCTCGGCTTCGACCTCTGGGCCAAGTAGTCATTCCACAACGCTGGACCGCCCGGCTCCCTGGGGGCCGGGCGGTCTGCTTAGGGGCGGCCCCGCCGGGCCCCACGGTTGACTCCGCTTCGGCATCCCCGTAGGTTCGGGCGGGCGTGCCAGGCCCGGAAGCGTACGTAATGTGGCTGGGCACCGGCCTTCGGGCCGGCGCGGCCGCGCGTGTGGACCCATGGCAGGGGGGGCAGAGGTGATGCGCAAGATCGGGATCATCCTGTTGGTCGTGGCCGGACTGGCCTGCATGGCGCTGCCGGTCCAGGCCGCGGCCGCGCCGGGTCAGGTCGGCTTCAGTGTCCTGGGCGGGCTGGCGGTGCCCCTCGGCGAGCTGGCCGACGAGGACGTGCTCGATGCCGGCATGGGCTGGGAGCTGGGCTTCGGCCTCGACTACCAGGCCGCGCCGAACTTCGTCATCGGAGCGGACGTGGCCTGCTTCAGCATGACGCCGGACCTGGAGATCGAGGACGCGGACTACTACGTCCGCACGCACCTCTACGGCGTGCACGGCCGCTACCTCATCCCCACGGGCGGCAACTTCGTTCCCTACCTGCAGGCGGGCCTGGGCCTGTACGGCCGCACGCTCCGCATCTCGGCCAACGACTTCGCCTACGAGTACTCCAAGCCGGCGATGGGGATGAACCTGGGCGTCGGCGCCGACGTCGCCATCAGCCCGTTCATGAGCTTCGTGGTCTCGGGCGCCTACCACCACACCTTCGGCGAGTTCAACCCCGAGACTCCCGAGGGCGACGAAGCCGAGATCCTCGACGACTGGAAGTTCATCGCCTTCAACGCGGGGCTGACCTTCCACTTCACGCCGGCCCGCTGACCGGCGCGGCAGCGACATCCCGGCCCGGGTCGGACCCGCTCTTGGCGGGTCGCCGACCCGGGCCGGAGCGTTTATCGGGGGCGGCGCCGCGGC
>JAXDBZ010000147.1:0-3147 GCA_034678345.1 Candidatus Eiseniibacteriota bacterium | reverse complement strand
GTGCGGCGGCTGCGCTCGACGAGCTTCTCGCTCGTGGCCATCAGGTCCACCATCATGTTCTCGTACACCTTGCCCAGCCGCACGAACGCCGCGGTCGTGATCATGTTGAGCACCAGCTTCTGCGCCGTGCCCGACTTCATGCGGGTCGAGCCCATCACGACCTCGGGGCCCACCTCGGGGCAGATGGCCACGTCCACGTCCAGCCCGAACTCCTCCCGGGGCGTGCAGGTGACGTAGCCGGTGCGGGCGCCCAGGGCGCGCGCCTTCGCCAGCGCCCCGACCACGAAGGGCGTGCGCCGGCTCGCGGCCAGACCGATGACCGTGTCCTTGGGGCCCACGCCGCGCTCCTCCACCGCCCGCTCGCCCTCGGCGGCGCCGTCCTCGGCCCCCTCCACCGCCCGGATGAGCGCTCCGGGCCCGCCGGCGATGATGCCCTGCACCATGTCCGGGTCCGTGCCGAAGGTGGGCGGGCACTCCGCGGCGTCGAGCATGCCCAGCCGGCCGCTCGTGCCGGCGCCCACGTAGATCAGCCGCCCGCCCGAGCGCAGGGATGCCACGACCAGCTCCACCATGCGGGCGATGTGAGGCAGCTCCCGGGCCACCGCGTCGGGCACGGTGCGGTCCTCGGCGGCGATGCGCTCGAGGATGCCGGGGACGTCCAGCGTATCGAGGTCGCGCGTGCGGGGGTTCCGCTGCTCGGTGGCGAGGCGGGCGAACTCGTCGTAGCGGGAACGGTCTTCCATGCGCACTCCCCGGGCGGGAACGGTCCTTCGTGGACCGCCGCAGGATGCCACGCGGCCCGAAGCCCGTGCAACGTGCGGGAGCGGCGGGCCCCGCTTGCGCGGGCCGCACCCGGCCCCTACCGTGCGGCCATGCCCGAACTGCCCGAGGTCGAGACCGTGCGCCGCCTGCTGGAAGCGAACGTGCGCGGCCGCACGATCCGCGCCGTGGCGCTGTCCGGCCTGCGCCTGCGCGAGCCCGTGCCGCGGGACCTCGCGCGGCGCCTGCGCGGCCGCACCATCCGCCGCCTCGAGCGCACCGGCAAGTACCTGCTCATCGGGCTCGACGGCGGGCTGACGCTCCTGTCCCACCTCGGCATGAGCGGCCGCTGGCGGATCGTCCCGGCGGGCGAGCGCCTGAAGGCCCCGCCGCACACGCACGTGCGCGTCACCTTCACCGACGGCACGCGGCTCTGGTACGAGGACGCGCGGCGCTTCGGCCTGCTGCGATGGGTCCCCGGCGGAGACCCCGCGCGCGACCCGGCGCGGGCGCGGCTTGGTCCCGACCCGCTCGAGCGGCCGCCCACCGGCCGCTCGCTCGCCGCGGCCGCCGCGGGCTCGCGCACGGCGGTCAAGACGTTCCTGCTCGACCAGCGCCGCCTGGCCGGGCTCGGGAACATCTACGCCAGCGAGGTCCTCCACCGCGCGGGCGTGGACCCGCGCCGCCGGGCGGGGAACCTCTCGGGCGCCGAGTGGTCCCGCGTCGCGGCGGCCATCCGCCGGGTGCTGCCGCAGGCCATCGCCCGGATGGGCACGACCCTGAGCACCTACCGCACCATCTGGGACGAGCCAGGCGAGTACGGGGCGCTGCTCCGGGTGTACGACCGGGCCGGGGAGCCCTGCCGCCGCTGCGGCACCCCGGTGCGGCGCATCGTGCAGGGCGGGCGCTCCACCTACTTCTGCCCCGCCTGCCAGGCCAGCCGGCGGGCCTGAAGCCCCGCCGCCCCGGCAGCGGAGATCCCTGCCCCCGTCGCCGCCCCCCCCGTCGCCGTCTATCTCGGGACTTTTCACAGACCTGTAGATTCTCTTGCATTATCCGTTGCCCCGCAGCGGATTGCGCCCTAACCTGTGCCTTGTTGTCTCATCCAAAGAGCCGTGTCCGATTCCATAGGCATCCGTACGACGGCGCACGGCAGTTCGAATGGTCCCCATGATGGAGGTTTCGTGACCTTCGCTTCGCTGGGGTTGCCCCAGGTCATCCTCAAGGGAATCCGTGCCGCCGGCCTGAGCGAACCCACCGCGATCCAGAGCAAGGCCATCCCCACCATCCTCCAGGGCAATGACCTCATCGGCGTGGCGCCGAGCGGCTCGGGGAAGACCGGAACCTACCTGATTCCCATCCTGGCGCGGCTGCTGGACTCCTCGACCCGGCTGCGGTGTCTCATTTTGGTGCCGACGCGCGAGCTGGCCGCCTACGTCGAGACCCGCTGCCGCGACTACGCCCGCTACACGGACGTCCGGGTGGGCGTGGTCTTCAGCGGCGGCCCCCTGCAGGCCCAGGAGCGCATGCTGCGCAACCAGGAGGTGGACATCCTGGTGGCCACCCCCGCTCGCCTGATCGAGCTGCAGGAGCGCAAGGCGGTGAACTTCGAGTACCTCGAGGTGCTGGTGCTCGAGGAGGCCGACCGCATGGTGAGCATGGGCATGGGTCCCGAGCTGCGCCGGCTGCTCAAGCAGCTGCCCGAGACGCGCCAGACCCTCATGTTCACCATGAGCCTGCCGCCGGAGCTGAACCGGCTCGCCAAGGAGGCGCTCATCGAGCCGGTACGGGTGGACCTGGCCCCCACCGCCCGCCCGGGGACGGGTATCCGGCAGGTCATCTACCCGGTGCTGCGCGACCTGAAGCCCGACTTCCTGAACCACATGCTGTCGGACCGGGCGCTGTGGGGCGGCAGCGAGGTGCGCAGCCTGGTGCTCTTCACCCGCACCCGCTACGGGGCCGAGGGCCTGGCCCGCCAGCTCCACCGCCGCAACTACGTGACCGCGGTGCTGGACGACTACCCGAGCCAGCAGGAGCGCGAGCAGGCGCTCGACGAGCTGCGGCGCGGGCGCATGCAGATCCTGGTGGCGAGCGACGGAGCCGGCCGCAGCCTCGATCTGTCCGGCATCTCGCACGTGGTCAACTACCACGTCCCGCAGACGCCCGAGGACTACGCGCACCGGCTGGGCCGGCCCGGCCGGCCCGACGCGCCCGGCGACATGTTCACGCTCATGAGCACGGACGAGCAGAAGGACATCGCGGGGATCGAGCGGCTGCTGGGGCGGACCATCGAGCGGTCCTTCCTGCCCTCGTTCGACTACGGCATGCGACCGAGCGAGATCCGGCAGGTGCTCAACTACGACGACGAGTGGACGCGGCCGCGCCGCG
>JAXDBZ010000146.1:0-3447 GCA_034678345.1 Candidatus Eiseniibacteriota bacterium | reverse complement strand
CGGGCTCGACTACTCGCTCACGCACTCGTGCTACGATCCCGCCCGGGACGGAGCGGCCTGCGGGCGCTGCGACGCCTGCCGGCTGCGGTTGAGAGGTTTCCGCGAGGCCGGCGTGCCCGATCCCGTGCGGTACGTGAACGAACCCCCGCGAGCACCCCGGACCTGAGACATGCGAGTCGAGCTGACCAAGGAGTTCCGCTTCGAGGCCGCGCACCGTCTGCCGATGGTGCCACCCGACCACAAGTGCCACCGCCTGCACGGCCACTCCTACCGCATCGAGGTCACCGTGGCCGGCGAAGTGGACGAGGCCACCGGCTGGCTGGTGGACTACGCCGACATCACCGACGTCGTCGGCCCGGTGCTGCGCGGCGAGCTCGACCACCGCACGCTGAACGACGTGCCCGGGCTCGAGAACGCCACCTCCGAGGTGCTGTGCGCCTGGCTGTGGCGGCGCTTCGCGCCCGAGCTGCCCGGCCTCGCCGCCGTCACCGTGCACGAGACCTGCACCGCGCGCTGCACCTGCCGGGGGACGTGAGCGTGCGCGTCTTCGTCGCCGGCGCGAGCGGCTACCTGGGCGGCGCCATCGCCGCGCGGCTGGCCCGCGCCGGGCACGAGGTGCACGGCCTGACGCGCGACGCGACGCGGGCCGTGGCGCTCGCCGCCCGCGGCATCCGCCCCATCGTCGGCGACCTGCGCCAGCATTCGGGCTACAGCGGCGTCCTGCGCAACTCCGACGTCGCCGTCCACGCCGCCGCGGCGCCGGCCGCCGAGGCCGCCACGCTCGACCGCGCCGCGCTCGACGCCATCCGCGACGGCGTGACCGACGGGCGCGTGCGGCGCGTCCTCTATCTCAGCGGCATCTGGGTGTACGGCGACACCGGCGGGCACGTCGTGGACGAACAGGCGCCGCTGACCGGCCCGCTGCCGCTGGTCGCCTGGCGCGTCGCCCACGAGGAGGCGGCGCTGGCCTTCGCGCCGCGCGGCGCCGACGTCACCGTCTTCCAGCCCGGCATCGTCTACGGCGGCACCCGCGGCATCTTCGGCGAGTGGTTCGCCCGCGGCCACCGCGGCAAGCCCGTGACCTGGCCCGGCGACGGCACCCAGCATTGGAGCCTGGTGCACGTCGAGGACGTGGCCGAGGCCTTCCGCATCGTCGCCGAGCGGCCGGTCGCGCGCGGGCCCGTGCGTGCCGAGCGCTACCTGCTGCACGACGGCGCGGAGCCGACGGCGCGGCAGATCGCCGAGGCGGTCGCGCGCGTGACCGGCGCGCCGGCGCAGGAGTGGCCGCGGGCCGAGATGCTGGAGCGGCTCGGCGCCTACGGCGAGGCGCTGCTGGCGAGCCAGCGCGTCAGCGCCGCCAAGGCGCGCCGCGAGCTGGGCTGGGTGCCGCGGCACGACTCTTTCGTCGGCCACGTCGAGGAGCTCTACCGCGACTGGCTGGCCGGCATCGAGCCGGCCGCGCCGTAGAACCCGCGCGCCATGCGCCCGCGCCTCGCCGCCGCCGCCCTGCTCGTCCTGCTCCTCGGCGCGTGGCTGTCCGCGCCCCTCGTGGTCTCGGCCACGCTGCGGCGCGCCGCGGCCGCGCACGGCCTCGCGCTGCACTGGGACCGGTTGCGGCTGCGGCTGCCGCTGCGCGCCGAGCTGCGTGGCGTCGCGGTCTCGAACCCGGCCCGCGGCGACACGCTGCTCGTGGCCGACTCGCTCGGCGCGGCGGTGGATCCGTGGTCGCTCGTCCTCCTGCACCCGCGGCTGACCGAGGCCGCCGTCGCGCGCGCCCGCCTGACGCTGGCCCCGCACCGGTCCGGCGCGCCCGACACGCTCGCCTTCGAGGAGGAGCCCACCGCCACGAGCCCGCGCGCCGAGACGCTGCGCCGCACGGGCGAGGCGATGGTGCGGCTGTTGCTGGCACCGGCGCGGCGGCTGCCGCGGCTCGAGGTCCGCGACCTGGTCGTGCGGGCCGCGGACGAGGACTCCCCGCGCGGCGGCCGCATCGCCTGGCTGGCCCTCGACCACACGCGGGCCGGCATGCACCTGCGCGCCAGCGGCGCCCTAGCGCTGGCGGCCGAGGCCCCCTTCGACCTGGAACTCCACTACGGGCACGACGACCGGCTGGCGGGCGGCGCGACGCTGCGTCTGCCCGACCCGGTGGCGGCGGTGAGCGAGACGTTGCGTCTGACCGTGGACGGCCGCCTCACGCAGGACCATCGCGCCGGCGTGCTGCGGCTCGCCGACTCGACCCGGCTGGTGGTCGGGCGCGTCCCGCTCCGGCTGGGCGGCGCGCTCGACCGGCGCGGCCCGCGGCTGTCGGCCCGGCTCGCCGCGGACGGGCTCACCGAGGACGCCATCCGCGCCAGCGTGCCGCCGAGCACGCTGGGACCGCTCACGCGGCTGCGCGTGCGCGGCTCGTTCGACTACCGGCTGGAGCTCGACCTCGACCTCGCGCGACCCGACAGCGTGCGCTTCACCGCCGACGTGCTCCCGCACGGCCTGGTGCTCGATCCGGCGCTCGACGGGCTCGAGCTCGGCGGGCTCGACCAGCCCTTCCTCGCCCTCGTCCACCTGCCCCGCGGCCGCCTCGTGGCACGCGAGTTGTCCCCGCTCAGCCCCTTCTTCCGGCCCCTCGAGGCGATCGACTCGCTCCTCGTGCACGCCGTGCTCACCAACGAGGACGGCGGCTTCTACCGCCACCGCGGCTTCAACACCGAGGCCATCCAGCTCGCCATCGCTGCCAACGTGAAGGCCGGGGCGTGGCGGCGCGGCGCGGGCACGGTCACCATGCAGGTGGCGCGCAACCTCTGGCTCGGTCACGAGCGCACGCTGGCGCGCAAGGCCCAGGAGGTGGTGCTGGCCTGGGTGCTCGAGCACCTGACCGGCCTGTCGAAGCGCCGCCTGCTCGAGATCTACCTGAACATCATCGAGTGGGGACCCGGGGTCCACGGCGCGGCCGAGGCCATGCGCTACTACTTCGACGCCGACCCGGGCCGCGTCACGGTGGACGAGGCGCTGTTCCTCGCCACGGTGGTGCCCTCGCCGGTGAAGTGGCGCTACCGCTTCGCGCCGGACGGCACGCTGCGGCCCTTCGAGCGCGCGCAGATGCACTTCATCGGCCGCGCCATGGTGGCCCGGGGCTGGCTCGCCCCGGAGATGCTGCCGGCGCGGGACTCGCTCTCCGTCACGCTGCGCGGCCCCGCGCGGCTCGAGCTGTTCCCGCCCGACACCGCCGGCGTGGACAGCTCGGGACCGCCGTTGTCCGTCCCGTACGGTCCCGAGGTCTGAGCGTCGTTGGACTCGGCTGGCGCGGGATGCGAGACTCGCCGCGCCGAGACAACCTGGGCGCCGCCGGCACTCCCGCCGGCGGGATGCCCCGGGGGTGCGAGACCGCGTGACGGTCCGCCGCCGCCCGCCTGGAGACGCCCGCGACCGATGAGACGAACCGCCGCATCCCTG
>JAXDBZ010000145.1:0-8672 GCA_034678345.1 Candidatus Eiseniibacteriota bacterium | reverse complement strand
CGCCGGCGCGGCTGGCCGTCGGCGGCATGGGCGGCTCGGCCATCGCCGCCGACCTGAAGCGGGGGCTGTTCGAATACCACCTGCCGCGGCCGCTCGAGGTGGTGCGCGGCTACCGCTGGCCCGGCTGGATCGGGCCGGACGCGCTGACCGTGCTGTCGTCCTACTCGGGCGAGACCGAGGAGACGCTGGCGCTGTACGAGGAGGCTGGCGCGCGCGGGGCGATGCGGGTGGCGCTCTCGACCGGCGGCACGCTGGGGCGGCGGTGCGCGCGCGATGGCGTGTTCGTGCACCCGCTACCGCCCGGCTCGCCGCCGCGGGCGGCGCTGTTCGCCAACTGGGTGGCGCTCACCGGCCTGCTGCACACGCTGGGCTGGACGGACGATCCGGCGCCGGCGTGGCGCGAGGCGGCGGCGCGGCTGGCGGCGTGGGCGGCCGAGTTGGGCCCCGACGCGCCCGAGGAGCGCAACGCGGCCAAGCGCCTGGCGCGCGGGCTGGACGGGCGGCTCGTCCTGCTCTACGCCGGCGCCGGTCCGCTCGAGCCGGCGGCGCTGCGCTGGCGGCAGCAGCTGCACGAAAATGCTAAGCTGCTCGCCCACTCGGCGGTGGTCCCCGAGCTCGATCACAACGAGATCGTCGGCTGGGAGCGGCCCGGGGCCCTGCATCGCGGCATCGCGGTGGTCGTGCTGCACGACCCGGAGGACGCGCCGGAGATCCGCACCCGGCTCGGGCTCACGGGCGAGTACGCGCGGCGCCAGGGCGCCACGGTGCACGAGTGGGAGGCGCCGGCCGGGCCGCGGCTGGTCCGGCTGGCCTCGGCGGTGCAGTTCGGCGACTACCTGAGCCTGTACCTGGCGCTGCTGGCGGGGGCGGACCCGACGCCCATCCCCAGCATCGACGAGTTCAAGCGGCGGCTGGCGAGCCGGAAGGGATCCCCGGCATGAGTTCCGACATCCTCGCGGTCATCCCGGTGGCGGGCGCGGGCACGCGCCTGCGACCGCACACCCACACGCAGCCCAAGGTGCTGCTGCACGTAGCGGGCAAGCCCATCCTCGCCCACATCCTCGACGAGCTGCCCCGGCTCGGCATCGGGCGCGCCGTGCTGATCGTGGGGCACATGGGCGACCAGGTGCGCGAGTACGT
This sequence comes from Candidatus Eiseniibacteriota bacterium, assembly GCA_034678345.1. Taxonomy (GTDB): domain Bacteria; phylum Eisenbacteria; class RBG-16-71-46; order RBG-16-71-46; family RBG-16-71-46; genus JANXPZ01. Next base: position 7,532 of record JAXDBZ010000145.1, on the reverse strand, counting down.
CGGCACGCACCACCGTGACCTCGAGGCGGCCTACGTCGAGCAGCCCGACCGGCTGGGCCTGGGGCACGCCGTGTCGCTGGCCGAGCCCTACGCCGGGGACGGGCGGCTGCTGGTCATCACCGGCGACACCATCTTCGACGCCGACCTCGCCGGCGTGCTGGCCGGCGGCGTGAACAGCATCGGCGTCAAGGCGGTCGAGGACCCGCGCCGCTTCGGCGTGGTCGAGACCGGGCCCGACGGCCGCGTGATCCGCATGGTGGAGAAGCCCGAGCACCCGGCCTCGAACCTGGCGATCACCGGCATCTACTACTTCCACCGCGGCCGGCCGCTGTTCGCGGCGCTCGCCGAGCTGCAGCGCCGCGGCATCCGCACCAAGGGCGAGTTCCAGCTCACCGACGCCATGCAGATGCTGGTGGCGCAGGGCGAGGTCATCACCACCTTCCCGGTGGCGGGCTGGTACGACTGCGGGCAGACCGAGACGCTGCTCGAGACCAACCGCGTGCTCCTCGGCAAGCACGACGGCGCCCCCGTCATCCCCGGCTCGATCGTGCACGGCCCGGTGTGCGTGGTGCCGGGCGCGGTGATCGAGGACTGCATCCTCGGGCCCCACGTCTCGGTCGCGTCCGGCGCGCGGCTGCGCAACGCCGTGCTGCGCGATTGCATCGTCAACGAGAACGCCGTCATCGAGGACATCATGCTCGAGAGCTCCGTGGTGGGGGAGAACGCCGTGGTCCGCGGCGGCTACCGCCGCGTGAACGTGGGCGACTCGAGCGAAGTGGACTTCACGTAGTACATGAACGGCCGGGCGCCCGGTGGCCCCGGCCCGCACGAACGAACGCCGACCCGCAACCGTCCGGAGAGCCCATGGCAGCCCGTCACCTCTTCACCTCCGAATCCGTCACCGAAGGCCACCCCGACAAGATCGCCGACCAGATCTCGGACTCGGTGCTCGACGCCCTCATCGCCCAGGACCCGCGCAGCCGCGTCGCCTGCGAGGTCCTGGTGACGACCGGGCTGGCCTTCGTCGCCGGGGAGATCACCAGCCACGGCTACGTCGAGATCCCTGAGCTGGTGCGCCGCGTCATCGGCGAGATCGGCTACGACAGCGCCGAATTCGGCTTCGACAGCCACACCTGCGCGGTGATCACCGCCATCGACGACCAGTCGCCCGACATCGCCATGGGCGTGGACAAGGGCGGCGCGGGCGACCAGGGCCTCATGTTCGGCTTCGCCTGCCGCGAGACGCCGCAGCTGATGCCGCTGCCGATCATGCTGGCGCACGCCATCACCCGCCGGCTGGCCGTGGTGCGGCGCAACGGCACCATCCCCTACCTGCGCCCGGACGGGAAGTCGCAGGTGACCATCGAGTACGAGGACGGCAAGCCGCTGCGGGTGGACACCGTGGTCGTCTCGAGCCAGCACGCCGCCAGCGTCAAGCACGCCACGATCGAGCGCGACATCATCGAGAAGGTGGTGATGCCGGTGCTGCCCAAGCGGCTGCTCAAGCGCGACCGCAAGCCGAAGTTCTACATCAACCCGACCGGCTCGTTCATCAAGGGCGGCCCGATGGCCGACACCGGGCTGACCGGACGCAAGATCATCGTGGACACCTACGGCGGCGTCGGCAGCCACGGCGGCGGCGCGCTCTCGGGCAAGGACCCCAGCAAGGTGGACCGCTCGGCGGCCTACGGCGCGCGCTACGTGGCCAAGAACCTCGTGGCCAGCGGCTTGTGCGACCGCGCCGAGGTGCAGGTGGCCTACGCCATCGGCGTGCCCGAGCCGGTCAGCATCATGGTGGACTCGAAGGGCACCGGGAAGGTGAGCGACCAGAAGCTGACGAGCCTCGTGCACAAGCACTTCGACCTGTCGCCCGCGGGGCTCATCAAGAACCTGAGGCTGCGCCGGCCCATCTACCGGCTCACCGCCGCCTACGGCCACTTCGGCCGCACCGAGCCCTCGTTCACGTGGGAGAGGACCGACAGGGCGAGGCTGCTGGCGAAGAGCGTGGTCTAGCCCGTTTCGACACGTCCCGGGGCCGGCGCGGGGCACCGCGCCGGCCCCGCGCGGCCTCCGGAGGGTCCCGTGCTGAAGTCCATCCTCGACCGCCGCAGCATCCGCCGCTACACCGACGAGCCCGTGTCCGACGCCGAGATCGGGCAGATCCTCGAGGCGGCGCGGCTGGCGCCCTCGGGCAGCAACACCCAGCCGTGGCGGTTCACCGTGGTGCGCGACGCGGCGCGGCGGGCCGCCGTCGCCCGGGTGTCGCACCGCCAGAAGTGGATGAACACCGCCCCGGTGCACGTCGTCTGCGTGGCCGACATCCGCTGCCGCATCCCCGGCTACGCCGGACCGCCGCTCGACGACGACAGCCCGCTGCCCGAGCTGAAGAAGGCGATCCGGGACGCGTCCATCGCCATCGAGCACCTGGTGCTCGAGGCCACGGAGCTGGGGCTGGGCACCTGCTGGGTCGCCTGGTTCACCCAGCCCGAGATCCGCGCCCTGCTCGACGTGCCGCCGTACGAGTACGTCGTCGCCGTCGTCACCGTCGGCCACCCCGCCGAGCACCCGGCCGCGCGCCAGCGGCTGCCGGTGTCGGCCATCGTGCGGACGGAAGGCGCGGCGGTGGCGGCGGTCGCCGGCCCGCCGCAGGACGCCGGCTACACCATCACCGACGACCGCAACAGCGTGGACCTCGCCGTGGTGCACGACTACCTGAGCCGGCAGTCGTACTGGGCGGTCGGCCGCTCGCTCGAGACGGTGCGGCGCTCGGTCGAGAACTCGCTGTGCTACTCGGTGTTCTCGCCCGAGGGCAAGCAGGTGGGCTTCGCCCGGCTGGTCACCGACCATGCCACGTTCGCCTGGCTCTGCGACGTGTTCATCCTCGAGGAGCACCGTGGCCAGGGGCTGTCGAAGCGCCTGATGGAGGCCATCGTCGCTCGCCCCGACCTGGCCTCGGTCAAGCGCATCGTCCTGCGCACGCGGGACGCGCACGGGCTGTACCGCCAGTACGGCTTCACGGACATCGGCCAGATCGAGACCTGGATGGAGCGACCGGCGCCCGCGCCGCCGAGCGGGGACTGAGCCGGGCCCGGGCCCCTCAGTCCCTCGCCCGCAGCGCCCGCAGCAGCAGCGCGACCTGACCGCCGTGGTAGGCATTGTGCTCCGCCACGCCGATCAGCATGGCCTCGAACGTCACGCCCGTGCCCAGCGCGGCGACGCGCTCGCCGCCGACCACCTCGCCCAGGCGTGCCTCGGGGAAGTCCGCCAGGGCCCGCTGCAGCCGCCCGTGGGCGGCCTCGAGCCGGGCGCGGGCCTCGGGCCAGGCGCAGGGGGCCGGCCAGTCGCCGGCCTCCGGCTCGCCGGGGGTGGCCCCCCGCAGCCGCGCGGCCACCTCGTCCATCCAGGCGGCGGCGTGCAGCACCAGCTCGCCGATCGTGTGCGCGGCGCCGATCGGGCGCGCCGCGGCCTCCGCGTCGGTGACGCCGGCGAGCAGCGCCGCCAGCGAGGGGCCGTGCCACGGGTCGCCAGCGACGGAGCGGGCGATGCTCTCGGACAGGGACTCCAGGGACATGGCGGGCCTCCTCGCGGTCACGACGTGACGGGCACGTTACGACCGCCGCGCGACCCGCGCCACCCGCGGCTCGGGCCCGCCTACCTCCGCCGCATCGGCTGTGGCATAGTGCCACGGTTCCCGAACCCCCATCCCCCTGCCCCTGAAGGAGGAAGCATGCGACTCGCATCCCGATCCCGGGCCGCGACCGTCCTGGCGCTGCCCCTGCTCGTGGCCGTCGCGCTCGCCCTTGGTGCCGCCGCGGCGCACGCCGCGCCCAAGGTCGTGGCCAAGGCACCGCCGCCCGTGACCACGGGCCTCGAGAACCTGGAGAAGCAGGTCCAGGAGTTCACCCTGCCGAACGGTCTCAAGTTCATCGTGGTCGAGCGGCACAACGCGCCGGTGTTCTCGTTCGAGACCATGGTGAACGCCGGCGGCGTGGACGAGGTGATCGGCCAGACCGGCATCGCCCACATGATGGAGCACATGGCGTTCAAGGGCACGAGCGTGGTGGGGACCAAGGACTGGGCGCAGGAGCAGCCGCTGCTCGAGGCCGAGGAGAAGGCCTACCTGGCGCTGCGGGCCGAGCGCCAGAAAGGCCTCCGGGCCGACACGACGCGGCTGGCCGAGTTGCAGAAGGCCCTCGGCGAGGCGCAGGAGGCCGCCCGCGCGCAGGTCGAGTCGAACGAGTTCTCGCGCATCATCGAGTCGGCCGGTGCGCCGGACATGAACGCCGAGACCAGCGACGACGTGACGCGCTACTTCTACTCGCTGCCCTCGAACCGGCTGGAGCTGTGGGCGCTGATGGAGGGCGGCCGCATGACCTGGCCGGTCTTCCGGGAGTTCTACAAGGAGCGCGACGTCGTCTACGAGGAGCGCCGCATGGCGGTCGAGTCGTCGCCCATCGGCCGGCTCTTCATGAACTTCGTCAACAGCGCCTTCCTCGCGCACCCCTACAAGACCGGCGTGATCGGCTACCCGTCGGACCTCAAGAGCTTCAGCCGCAGCGAGGGCGACGCCTTCTTCCGCCGCAACTACGTGGCCAAGAACATGGCGGTCGCGGTGGTCGGCGACGTGACGGTGCCCGAGCTGCAGACGCTGGCGACGAAGTACTTCAGCGGCATCTCCGACGCCCCGGCGCCGCCCCCGGTCGTCACCCAGGAGCCGGCGCACGACGCCGAGCGGCGCGTCATCCTCGAGGACCCGGCCCAGCCGATGATCCTCATCGGCTGGCACATCCCGGCCGGCAACGACCCGCGCTTCCCCGCCTACGAGGCGCTGGCCAGCCTGCTGGGCGGCGGCGACTGGGCGCGGCTCAACAAGGCGCTGGTCAAGGAGCGCAAGATCGCCGTGCAGCTGCAGGCCTTCGCCGGACTGCCGGGCAAGAAGTACCCGAGCATGCTCGGCATGATCGTCGTGCCGGCCACCGGGCAGGACCCGCTCGCCGTAGAGCAGGCCGTCTACGGCGTCATGGACAGCGTGCTGACCGCGAACCCGTTCCTGCCCGCCGAGCTGGAGGGCTACAAGGTCCGCGTGCGCGCCCAGAACATCGCCCAGGCCGAGCGCAACTCGACCCTGACCGACGCGCTGGCGCGGGCGCAGATCATCCAGGGCGACTGGCGGGAGTTCTTCCGCGAGCAGGAGCGCGTGCAGGCGCTCACCGTCGCCGACCTGACCGAGGCCATGCGGCGCTCGCTGGTGAAGAGCAACCGCACCGTGGCCATGATCGTGAACCCGCCGGCGCAGGCCGCGAACGAGGGAGGGCGCTGACCATGACGCTCGCACGCCTTCTGAGCCGCGCCGCCCTGCCGCTGGTGCTGGCGCTCTCCAGCGTCGCACCGGCACGGGCGCAGGATCCCGCGCTGCTGGACCCGTCGAAGCTCGCCACTCCGCCGCTGCGCCGGGTGCAGGCCCCCAGGCCCGAGCGCTACGTGATGCCGGACGGCATCGTCGTCTTCCTGCTCGAGGACCACTCGCTGCCGGTGGTGCGCGGCACCGCCTACTTCCGCTCGAGCCCGCTGTGGGTCCCGGCGGACAAGGTCGGACTCGCCGACGTAACCGGTGACGTCATCCGCACCGGCGGCAGCGCCGCCCACAGCGGCGACTGGCTGGACGACCGGCTCGCCGCCATCGGCGCCTCGATCAACTCCGGCATCCAGGCCGACCAGGCCAACGCCGGGTTCCGCTGCCTGCGCGAGAACACCGCCGAGGTCATCGGCTACTTCGCCGAGATCCAGCGGGGGCCCGTGTTCCCCGAGGACAAGATCGAGCTGGCCAAGGTCGGTCTGCGGCAGAGCATCGCCAGCCGCAACGACGAGATGATCGGCCTGCTCATCCGCACCGCGACCGAGGCGGTGTACGGCAAGGACAGCCCCTACGCGCGCAAGCCCGAGTACGCCAGCGTCGAGGCCATCACGCGGGACGACTGCCAGAAGCTGCACGCCCAGGCCTTCCAGCCGCAGCGGATGGTCCTGGCCGTCTATGGCGACTTCAAGAGCGCTGAGATGAAGAAGCTGCTGGCGGCGAAGTTCGGCGACTGGAAGCGGGGTAGCACCGCCCTGCCGCCGCCGCCGGTGACACCGGTGCTGCCGTCGCGCGTGGTGTTCGCGCCCAAGGAGGACGTGACCTCGACCGGCGTGATCATCAGCCACCTCGGCTTCCGCGCCGACGACCCCGACTACGCCGCCATGAACGTGTACGGCATGGCGCTGGGCGGCGGGTTCCAGTCGCGGCTCGTGAACAAGATCCGCACCGAACGCGGCCTGGCCTACGCCTCGGGCGCCATGGCCGGCGCCGACTTCGTCCGGCCGGGCGTGTTCATGGCGTTCTCGCTCACCCGCAACGACTCGGCGCTCACCGCGCTGGGCCTGCTGCGCGACGAGACCAAGAAGACCGTCGAGGCGCCGTTCACCGCCGAGGAGCTGAAGGTCGCCAAGGAGTCGGAGAGCAACGGGCTGGTGTTCCAGTTCGCCGACCCTTCGGCCATCCTGTTCCGCACCGCCTTCTACGAGATGGCCGGCTACCCGCTCGACTTCCTCGACCGCTACCAGAAGGCGCTCGAGGGCGTGACCGGCGAGACCGTGCTGGCGGCGGCGCAGCGCAAGATCCACCCCGAGCAGTTCATCGCCGTGGTGGTGGGCAAGGAGAGCGAGTTCGAGCGGCCGCTGGACAGCATGGGGCTGCCGGTCGAGCGCGTGGACATCACCATCCCGCCGCCGCCCTCGAAGCTGGCGGTGGGGGCGGCCACGCCCGAGGCGCTGGCGAAGGGGCAGGCGGCGCTCAAGGAGGCCGCCACGCTCGCCGGCGGCAGCGCCGCGTGGGCGGCCATCAAGAGTGTCGCCACCGAGAGTTCGGAGACCATGTACATGGCCGGCCAGAGCATCTCGATGAGCGGCACCACGCAGTGGCGGCTGCCCGACCACATCCTGGCCATCCGCAAGCTGCCCATGGGCGAGATCAAGCAGGGCTGCGACGGCAAGGTCGGCTGGATGGCGGCCATGGGGCAGATGCAGGAGCAGCCCAAGGCCGTCAGCTCGCTCAAGGAGGAGTACGAGCGCTCGTTCATCCGGCTCTTCGGCGAGCCCGGCGCCTACCAGGTGCAGATGCTCGACGAGCCGAAGACCGTGGACGGCGTGAGCTACCGGGTCGCGGTGGTGAAGAGCGAGCTGATCCGCGACTGGATGCTCTACTTCGCGCCCGACGGCCAGATCGCCCGCATGGAGTACATGGGCGAGGGCATGACGGGCCCGGCACGCATGATGGAGATCTACGGCGACTGGAAGAGCGTCGGCGCGGTGAAGTACCCGCACAGCAAGAAGACGCTGGCCGACGACACGCCGGTCATCGAGAGCACCCTGACCAGCGTGACGCTGAACCCGACGCTGGCCGACGAGCTGTTCGCGAAACCGGCGCAGTAGGCCGACACGCACCGGAGCGAGTAGGCGGCCGGGGCGAAGCGGCGTGGGGGGGGGGGAGGCGGGGC
>JAXDBZ010000144.1:0-5942 GCA_034678345.1 Candidatus Eiseniibacteriota bacterium | reverse complement strand
GCGCGATCCCGCCGCGCGCGCGACGATCGCCGCCGCCGCCGCGCCGGTGCTCGAACAGATTGCCGCCGAGGTGCGCGCCTGCCGCGCCTGCGGTCTGTGCGAGACCCGCAACCAGGCCGTGCCCGGCGTGGGCACGGCGCTCTCGGGCATCGTCTTCGTGGGCGAGGCGCCCGGCGCCGACGAGGACCGCCTCGGCGAGCCCTTCGTCGGGCGCGCCGGGCAGCTGCTCGACAGGATCATCAAGGCGGTGGACGACGCGCACCTCATCCCCGGCGTGAAGCTCGACCGCACGACGGTCTTCATCGGCAACGTCATCCACTGCCGGCCGCCCGAGAACCGCGTGCCGCTCCAGCACGAGGTCGAGGCCTCGTCGCCCTTCCTGCACCGGCAGATCGAGGCGCTGCGGCCGCGCATCGTCTGCTGCCTCGGCAAGACCGCGGCCGAGCACCTGCTGCGCACGAAGGCCACGCTGGCGAGCATGCGCAACCGGGTCTACCGCTTCCACGGCGCCAAGCTGATCGTGACCTACCACACCGCGGCGGTGCTGCGGAACCCGGACCTGAAGCGCCCGGTGTGGGAGGACATGCAGCTCCTGGCGCGCGAGTACCACACCGACTAGCCCCCGAACGAGCGCCGCGCGCGCCCGCGAGGAGTCGCCATGAGCCAGGCCACACCGGGCCCCGCGCCCTTCAGCGAAGGAATCACGCCGCCGCAGGCGCTCGACGCCGAGCGCTCCGTGCTGGCCGCGCTGCTGCTCGACGCCGAGGCCATCGGCCGCGCCGTCGAGGCGCTGACGCCCGAGGTCTTCTACCGCACCGCGCACCAGAAGATCTACGAGGCCATCGTCGCGCTCTACGAGCGCAACGAGAAGCCGGACCTCGTCACGCTGGCCGAGGAGCTGCGCAAGCGCGGCGACCTCGAGGCCGTCGGCGGCCCGCCGACGATCTCGCAGATCCTCGAGTACGCCACCACCACCGCCAACCTCGACCACCACATCCGCATCGTTCACGCGAAGGCGGTGCTGCGGCAGCTGATCCGGGCCTCGACCGAGATCCAGCAGGAGGCCTACACCGGCGGCGACGAGACCGCCGCCATCCTCGACCGCGCCGAGCAGCGCATCTTCGCCATCACCGACCAGCGCGTGCGCCAGGGCTTCGTGCTGGTGCGCGACCTGCTCAAGCCGTCGTTCGAGCACATCCAGCGGATGTTCGAGCGGCAGGCGCTGGTGACCGGCGTGCCCACCGGGTTCACCGACCTCGACACGATCACCGCCGGGTTCCAGAACAGCGACCTCATCATCGTCGCCGGCCGCCCCGGCGCCGGGAAGAGCGCGGTGGCGCTGAACTTCGCCGAGAACGCCGCCATCCCCACCGGCAAGCACGACCGCGTGCCGGTGGCGGTGTTCTCGCTCGAGATGAGCAAGGAGCAGCTGGCGCAGCGGCTGCTGTGCTCGCAGGGCGGCATCAACCTGCACAGCGTGCGCAGCGGCCGGCTCACCGACGCCGACTGGCCGCGGCTCACCACCGCCGCCGGGCTGCTGAACGAGGCGCCCATCCTCATCGACGACTCGCCCTCGCCGACGCTGATGGAGATCCGCGCCAAGTGCCGGCGCCTCCGCGCCGAGAACCGCCTCGGCCTGCTCATCATCGACTACCTGCAGCTCATCCGCTCGAGCGCGCAGGTCGAGAACCGCGTGCAGGAGATCTCGCAGATCACCCGCGGCCTCAAGGGGCTGGCCAAGGAGCTCAACATCCCCATCCTCGCGCTGTCGCAGCTGTCGCGGGCGGTCGAAACGCGCGACAAGACCGGCCGCCCGCAGCTCTCGGACCTGAGAGAATCGGGCTGTCTCACCGCCGATACGCGCATCCAGCGCGCGGATACCGGGGCGCTGGTCGCACTCGGCGAGCTGCTGCAGACGGGCGAGCGCGATGTCCCGGTATGGACGCTGGACGACGATCTGCGTTTGGTGCGGGGGCGGATGACGCACGTCTTCCCGAGCGGGGTGAAGCCGGTGTTCGAGCTGCGGCTGGCCTCGGGCCGCATGGTCAAGGCCAGCGGCAACCACCCGTTCCTCACGCTGGACGGCTGGCAGGCGCTCGAGCGGCTGGCGCCGGGCATGCGGCTGGCCGTGCCGCGCACGACGCCGGAGCCGGAGCGGCCGACGCCGTGGGCGGAGGCCGAAGTGGTGATGCTGGCGCACTTGCTGGGCGACGGCTGCTTCGCCTCACGACAGCCGGTCCACTACACCAGCGCGGACCCGGAGAACCTCACCGCCGTCGAGCGGGCAGCGGCTCACTTCGGCATCACCCCGCGGCGCGTCGTCCAGGGCAACTGGGCGCATGTCTATCTGCCGTCGCCGTACCGGTTGACGCACGGGCGACACAATCCCATTCAGGACTGGCTCGGGCGCTTCGGACTCGCCGGACTCCGGAGTTACGAGAAGTTCGTCCCGGGCGAGGTGCACGGCCTCCCGCGGGAGCAGGTCGCCCTGTTCCTGCGGCACCTGTGGGCGACCGACGGCTGCGTTCATCTCGGGACCGGCCGCCAGGCCCGCATCTACTACGCCTCGACGAGCCGTCGGCTGATCGATGACCTGCAGAGCCTCCTGCTCCGCTTCGGGGTCGTCGGGAGGATCAAGCGGACGCAGAAGGGCGCCCACCGCCCGAGTTGGCAGCTGCACATCTATGGCGCGGAGAACCAGCTGCGCTTCCTCGATCGCGTGGGTGTGCACGGCGCGCGCGGAGAGCTCGCCCGGGGCGTGGCGGCGTACCTGGGCGGCCTGCGACCCAACACCAACGTGGACACCATCCCGGTGGAGGTCTGGGGTGCGGTGAAGTCGAAGATGTCCGAGCAAGGCGTGACCGCCCGCGGGCTTGCCGCGGGCCTGGGCACCGCGTACTGCGGCAGCACGCTGTACCGGCACGCGCCGAGCCGCCAGCGGCTGGGTGCGGTGGCGGCGCTGCTCGAGGATCCGGAGCTCGAGCGGCTGGCCCGCTCGGACGTGTTCTGGGACACCATCGTCTCGATCACGCCACTGGGCGAGCAGCCGGTCTTCGACGCCACGGTGCCGGGGACGCACAACTTCATCGCCGACGGCGTCATCGCTCACAACAGCATCGAGCAGGACGCGGATCTGGTGATGTTCGTGTACCGCGAGATCCTCTACAACGACCAGGCCGAGCCGAACAAGGCCGAGCTGATCGTGGCCAAGCAGCGCAACGGCCCGACCGGCAGCGTCAAGCTCACGTTCCTGCGCGAGAGCACCAAGTTCGTGCCGTATTCCCCGACCTTCGAGGGCGAGACCCAGCCGGAGTTCTAGCCTGGAGCCCAGGACATGCCGAACGGCGTGACCCCCGACGACATCGCGCTGCCGGTCGTCCGCTACGCGCGGGCGCGGCTGGGCGACGGGCTGGCCGAGGTCGGGCGCGTCGCCGGGCTGCTGCTCGAGACGGCGCAGGTCGGCCTCCGGCGCCCGCCGGCGGCGCGGCTCGTCGTCCAGCAGATGGCCACGATCGGCGTCGAGTCCCTGTGGCTGGTGATCATCGTCAGCCTGTTCACCGGCGCGGTCTCGGCGGTGCAGGCCGCCTACCAGTTCACCTCGGTCGTGCCGCTCAAGTACCTGAGCGGCGTCATCCTGCGCGGCGTGGTCATCGAGCTGGGCCCGGTGCTCACCGCGCTGGTGATCGGCGGGCGCGTCGGCGCCTCCATCGCCGCCGAGCTGGGCACGATGAAGGTGACCGAGCAGATCGACGCCCTGCGCGCCATGGGCATCAGCCCGGTGCGCTACCTGGTGGCGCCGCGCCTCTTCGCCGCGCTGGTCATGCTGCCGGTGCTCACCATCTACGCCGACGCCATCGCCATCTTCGGCGGCTACGTGGTGGCGGTCACCTCGCTCGACGTGCCGTCGCCGGTCTATCTGCGCGGCCTGCAGGAGTTCTTCCGCCTCAAGGACCTGCTCTCGGGGCTGTTCAAGGCCTTCTTCTTCGGCGGCATCATCGGCCTGATGGGCTGCTACTTCGGCTTCCGGACCGAGGGCGGCGCCGAGGGCGTCGGCCGCGCGACGACGCGTGCGGTCGTCGCCTCGTGCGTGCTGATCCTCGTCCTCGACTACGTGCTCGCCACCGTGCTGTTCCGGCTCATCTTCCTATGATCGAGATCCGCGGGCTGGGCAGGCGCTTCGGCCGCACGCAGGTGCTCGACGGTCTCGACCTCGACGTGCGCACCGGCGAGACGCTGGTCGTGCTGGGTCCGAGCGGCACGGGCAAGAGCGTCCTGCTCAAGCTGATCATCGGCCTGATGCCGCCCGACGCCGGCTCGATCCGCATCGACGGCACGGAGATCGCCGGCCTGGACGAGCGGGCGCTGACCCCGGTGCGCCGCCGCTTCGGCATGCTCTTCCAGGGCGCGGCGCTGCTCGACTCGATGACGGTGGGCGAGAACGTGGCGCTGGCGATGCTGGAGCACGGCCGCGGCCTCGACGAGGCCGAGGTGCGCCGCCGGGTGCTCGAGCGGCTCGAGTGGGTGGGGCTGCGGGACGCCGTGGGGCTCAAGCCGGCGTCGCTCTCGGGCGGCATGCGCAAGCGCGCCGGGCTGGCGCGGGCGCTGGCGATGGATCCCGAGTACATCCTCTACGACGAGCCGACCACCGGGCTCGACCCGATCACCGCCGACGTCATCAACCAGCTCATCCGCGACACGCAGCGGCGGCTGAAGGTGACCTCGGTGGTGGTCACGCACGACATCCGCAGCGCCTACGCCGTGGCCGACCGCATCGTCTTCCTCTACCAGGGGCGGATCCGCTACGACGGCACGGTGGGGGAGACAAGGGACACCGGGGATGCGATGATGCGGCAGTTCATCGAGGGCTCGAGCCAGGGGCCGATCCAGCCGGTCTAGCGCCCCGGGGGGGACGAACACGACGATGAGCCGGAAGACGGAGATCCAGGTCGGCATCACGGTGCTCGCGGCGGTCGCCGTGCTGCTCTGGGGCATCGCCTGGCTGAGCGCGCTGGCGCGGTCGCACCTGCAGCGGGTCTGGCACGTGAGCTTCGCCCAGGCGGCGGGGCTGGCCGAGGGCAACGAGGCGCACGTGAACGGCGTGCGCAAGGGCGTGGTGCGCGCGCTGCGGCTGTCGGGCGACCACGTGATCGTGGACCTGGCGCTGGCGCGCGACATCGTGCTGACCCGGGACAGCCGCGTGGTGATCCGCAGCGTCAGCATGCTGGGCGACAAGGTGATCGCGGTGGACTACCGCGAGACCGGCGCGCCGTGGAGCGAGCGCGACACCATCCCCGGCTGGTTCGAGAAGGGCCTGCCCGAGGTCATGGCCGACGTCGGGCTGGCCTCCGGCGGCGTGGCCGCCATCGCGCAGGAGCTCGACAGCCTGGCGCGGGCGGTGAACCGCGAGGGCGGGCTGGTCGCCACGGTCGAGAGCTTCCGCCGCGCCAGCGCCGACCTCGAGGCGGCGGTGGCGGAGAACCGCGCCGCGCTCAAGGCGACGATGGACAACCTCTCGGCGGCCTCGGGCGCGGCGCACCGGCTGGTGGCGGATCGCGAGCAGGAGCTGGGCACGGCGCTCGACCACTTCGGCTCGGCGGCGGCGAACCTCGACCGGCTCTCGGGCCGGCTCGACTCGCTGCGTGCCGCGCTGCAGGCCACGGCGACGCGGCTCGACCGCGGCGACGGCACGCTCGGCCGGCTGGTGCGGGACGAGCGGCTCTACGACGACCTGTCGGTCTCGGTGCGCGAGCTGCGCGCGCTGATCGCCGACATCCAGGCGCATCCCCGCAAGTACCTCAAGTTCTCGGTGTTCTGATGGCGCGCGCGACCAGGGCGAAGACCGACAAGCCCCACTTCTTCTGCACCGCCTGCGGCAACGAGGAGGCGCGCTGGTTCGGGCGCTGCCCCGCCTGCGGGGCGTGGAACACCGCCGCCGAGGCGCC
>JAXDBZ010000143.1:0-4938 GCA_034678345.1 Candidatus Eiseniibacteriota bacterium | reverse complement strand
CCGCGCCACCGTGAGCAGCGCCTCGGACGCCAGCGAGGCCACGCCGAGCTGGCGGAAGAGCAGGGCCGCGCGCCGCGCCGCGTCGGACGGGGCCTCGAGCGGCAGGCGCAGGCGCACGCTGGCGGGCAGGAGCGTCAGGTAGCCGCTCCACGCCGCCAGGGTCGTGGCCAGCTCGTAGTTCTCGCCCAGCGTCTCGAAGGCCTGCGCCGCGCCGAGCAGCTTCGCCTCCAGCCCGGCGGCGTCGCCGCGCACCGCGTCGAGCTGCGCCAGCGCCCGGTCGGCGATGGCCTCCTCGATGCGGTCGCTGAGCCGCGCCGCCAGCGCCGCGCCCTGCGCCAGGTGCGCCGGGGCCTCGGCGGTGCGTCCGGCGGCGAGCAGCGCCATGCCCAAGCGGGTCTCCAGCTCGGCCACGAGATCGCCCTGCGGCGCCTGGTGGCGGGCCTCCTCGAGCGCCGAGCCCAGCAGGTTCAACGCCGTGGCCGCGTCACCGCGGTCGAGGGCCAGCTCGCCGAGGAACTCGCGGGCCAGCACCGTCTCGCGCCACGCACCGCTCGCCCGCGCCAGCTCCAGCGCCTGCCGGAAGTGCTCGTCGGCGCGCTCGAGCTGCCGCCGCCGGCGCGCCAGCAGGCCCAGGGCCAGCAGCGCGGCCGATTCCCCCTGCTGGTGGCCGGTCTCGCGCGAGATGCGCAGCGACTGCCGGAAGTCCTCCTCGGCCAAGTCCCACTGCCCGAGGCGGTAGCGGATGAGGCCGAGGTTCTGGCAGTGACCGCGCATGCGCGCGTAGAGGCCGGCCCGCTCGTCGAGGCGCAGCGCCTGCTCGAGCAACCGCGTGGCCTCGCGCCACTCGCGCAGGTTCTTGTAGACGAGCCCCAGGGTGCTGAGCGCGTCCACCAACCCGCCGGTGTCGTCGATGCGGCGGAAGGTGGCGGCGGCGCTCTGCAGCCACTCGATCGCCTCCGTGGTCTCGCCCAGGCGGGTCAGGCACAGCCCGAGCGTCAGCGTCACCTGGCCGACGATGCGGTGCTCGTCGGTGTCGCGCAGCACCCCGTAGGCGTAGCGGGCGTAACGCAGCCCCCGGCGGTAGCGCCCCTGCTGGACGACCACGTGCGCGAGCCGCGCCGCCACGCGCGCGCCCAGACGCCGGTCGTGCAGGACCCGCGCGATCTCGCGGGCCTGGGCCACCGCCGCCAGCGCCTCGTCGTAGCCGCCGGCGGCGGTGTGGACCTGGGCGATCAGGAGCAGCAGGCGGGCACGCTCGATCGGAGCATCCGGGCCGACCTCCCGCAGGGCCGCCGAGTACTCGGCCAGCGCGCCGGGGAAGTCGTCCGCCGCCAGATGCAGATCACCGACGGCCTCGTGCTGGGCCGCGCCGGCATGGGCCGGACCCCGCACGTGAGCCAGATCGGGGGGGATCGCTCGCTGCACGTTCGAACCCTCGAGTCACGACACCCGGTAGGAAGCCCCGGAGGTTCGAATCCGGGACACCACTCGTGCTACGAAGGGATTGAGATGCCCTTTCCCTGGGAACGGGTCAGCTCAGTCCCGGAAACCAGACTCTCCACGTCCTCATGATCCACCGGGCCCAAGGCGGCAACGGGGACCACGGGCTCGGATTCACCGCGCGGACGGAAATCGAACGATCGTTCGACTTGCTGCGCGGAGCCGGAGTCCCCCCGACGTCGGGCTCGCCCGAGTGGGGGGTGAAGACGGGCACGTCCATCCTCGCGACCGGATCGGGCGAGAGGATCTGGACCCGTCGTTCGTCCGCCGATGCCGTGGTCCAGGTTGCCGCCAGTAGCAGCCCGGCCATGACCAGGAGGAAGAGAGGTCCGATGCGCTTGGGGCTCATGCTCAGCTGCTCCCTCCACGTGGTGGCGAATCCCCAATACTCCATCCCCCGGGGCTGGAGCGACCCTGGGGAAGCGCGTGACTAGAGGGGACCTCTTGAGTCGGCAAGAGTATCCGCCCCCGATCCGGGACCGTCAATGCCCAACGTCGCGGCACGGGCCGCGCCCGTGCGGGCGGATCCGGCACCCGTCAGGGGGCGGCCCCGGCCGGGGGGTCTGGGCGCCCCATGGCCTCTTCGGCGGCCATGCGCACCAGGCCGTAGCGGAGGCCCTGGGTCGAGCAGATGAGCCCGGCCGAAGGAAAGCGCTCGGAAAGGAGCGCCACGACGAAGGCCCCGGCAACGACGATGTCGGCGCGGCCCTCGCCGATGATCTGCCTCGCCCGTCGCTCGTCGTGCCGCCAGCCGGCCAACTGCTCGACGAGCCCCAGGAGGCGCGCCGGGCGGATGCACCAGCCTTCCAGCAGCACCGGGTCGTAGCTGTTGAGGCCGCGGTCCATGGAGGCCAGCACCGTCACGGTTCCACCGACCCCCACGAGCAGCGGGACCCTGGACGGCATTGATGCACAGCCATGCATAATTATGGATCTGACGTCGGTCTTGAGGGACTCGATCTCACCCGCGTCCGGCGGATCGGAGTGAAGGTGCCTCTCGGTGAGGCTGACAGCTCCGAACGGCAGGCTGGCCCACCTGCCAGCGGAGGCTCCGACGCCGCTCACCACCTCCGTGCTGCCCCCGCCTATGTCGAAAGCAACGCAGGCACTGCGGGATGCGCTCCTGCCGAGGCCGAGGATGACGGAGCGGTAGACGAGCCTGGCTTCCTCATCGCCGCTGAGAACGCGCACGGGCACGCCCGCCCGTTGCCCGATGATCCCGGCGACTCCGGCCCCGTTGCCCGCGCTGCGGATGGCGGCCGTGGCACCCACGACGATGTGCTGCGCCCCCAGTGCGCGGGCCCTCTGCACGAACTCGGCGGTCAGCGAACCGGCCCTCTCGGCGGCCGCCTCCTCGATGGAGCCCGTGCGGTCCAAGTTGCGGGCCAGGCGGCAGATCTCGCCTGCCCGCGCGAGCGCGTCCACGACCACGCCGCCCGGTCCTTCGGCCACGTCCGCGACGAGGAGCCGAATGGAGTTCGACCCGATATCAATTGCAGCTACGCGCATATGTATGTTCCAACTCCTGGTCTCTACAGCAGGTAGTCCTCGATGTCGTTGCGCCGGATCGGCATCACCGGTCCAACCGACTCCTCCGGTGGCGGAACGCCCACGGACGGCGGCCTGCCACCGGAGTCTTCGTCGCGCGCCGAGTCGGAGCGTCCCTCGCTGGTCATCTCATCTTTCGACAGGGGTTTCGCCTTGCGCCGACGAACCCGCGTCCCGCTCGCCGCCGGCGCCGAGTCCGGCGACGGGGGCCTCTCACCACCCAGCACGAGGCCAAGAAAGCGCTCGGCGTCACCAGCCTCGGCGCTGAGAGAGAACCGCACGCGCTTCCCGTCGCGGCGGCCCTCGATCAGACCTTCCCGCGCGAGGGCCTGGAGGTGCCGTGTCGTGCACGACTGCGAAAGACCCACGGATATCGCCAGTTCGCCGACGCAGCGGTCGGCCTCCGCGATGGCCCTCACGAGCCGGAAGCGGGATGGGACCGCGAGGCAGGCGAGCATGCTCTGCGTACGAGCACTTCCAACATGCGCGTCTTTCATTGCATGTGTATGCATATCACGAACGGCGATTGACCGCAATGATTTGCCTCTGATAGCTTTCGCGCGTCCGGCCTCCACCATGACGACAGACCCGTCCACGCCTGCCAGGGACCGGGAAGCCACCGACTTCCACGGTCTGACCCGAGAACGCCTTGCCCAGCGGCTGGCGGAGGCGGGACTGCCCGCCTACCGGGCCAGCCAACTCCTCACCTGGGTCTACCGGCGACATGTGAACGACCCGGAGGCCATGACCAACCTGCCGCTGGGGCTCCGCCGGGACCTGCCGGGCCTCGTGGATCTGCGCCTGCCCCCCGTCGTCGCGCACAGCGTCTCGCCGCAGGGAGACACCCACAAGTTCGCCCTCGAGCTGGCGGACGGGCGCCGCGTGGAGTGTGTCTCCATGCGGGCCGAGCGCGGCCTCACCTTCTGCCTGTCCAGCCAGGTCGGCTGCGCCCTGCGCTGCCCGTACTGCGCCACCGGCCTGATGGGACTCGAACGCAACCTGCGTCCCGGCGAGATCGTGGCGCAGGTCATGGTCATGGGTGCCTTCCACCGCTGGGAGGACGAGGGCTTCAACCTGGTCCTCATGGGAATGGGCGAGCCGCTGGCCAACTACGCCGCCGTGCTCGAGGCCATCCGCATCCTGCACGACCCGCAGGGGCTCAACGTCGGGGCGCGCCGCGTCACCGTCTCGACCGCCGGCCTGGTGCCGCAGATCGAGCGGCTCGCCGGCGAGAACCTCGCCCTCGGCCTGGCGCTCTCCCTGCACGCCACCACCGACGAGCTGCGCGACGTGCTCGTGCCGGTGAACCGGCGCTGGCCGCTGGCGCAACTGCTGCCGGCGGCCCAGGCCTACGGTCTGCGCACCGGGCGGCGCGTGAGCCTCGAGTACACCCTGCTCGCGGGGGTGAACGACTCGCCCGCGGACGCCGACCGGCTGGCGGCCATCGCGCGCGACCTGCCCAGCAAGATCAACCTGATCCCCTACAACCCCGTCCCCGGCCTGCCGTACCGCCGGCCCTCGCCGGAGGCGGTGCAGGCCTTCGCCGAGCGGCTCTACCCCCGCGCCCCCGCGGTCACCGTGCGCCAGACCCAGGGCGGCGAGATCGGCGCGGCCTGCGGCCAGCTGGCCGGGGACCGCACGGCGTGAGCGCGCCGGGCCCGGTGTCCGCATGAGCCTGCGCGCGCGTCTCGTCGCCGTGCTGCTGGCGGTCGCTCTCCTGCCGACCGCCGTCTTCACCGTCTTCAGCCTGGTCGAGCTCGACCGGGCCACGCAGCGCTGGTTCCGCCCCGGCGTGGACCGCGCGCTCGAGTCGGCGCGGCGCGTGGACGACGCGGTCCTGGCGCGACTCGAGACGACGGTGCGCGCGCAGGCCGGCGCGCTTTCGCGGAC
>JAXDBZ010000142.1:0-2922 GCA_034678345.1 Candidatus Eiseniibacteriota bacterium | reverse complement strand
GGCCGGTCCGCGGACCGCGGCCGCGCCGATGGCGGCGCTGGGGATGCGCACGCGGGCGACGGGGCTGCTCGCCGGCGCCGCGGCGGTGGCCCGGGCCGAGCTGCACGAGTTGCGCACCCATCCCGGGCTCTACCTGTTCGTGCCGCTCATCCTCTCCCAGACCCTGGCCGGCATCATCAGCACCGGCGCCGCGGACGCGCCCCTGCTCCAGACGCCCGGCCTGCTGGCCGCCGGGGCGATGAACACGCTGACCCTGCTCATCTGCCTGCTGCTGCTCTTCTACACCGTGGAGTCCCTCCAGCGCGAGCGCGGCACCGGCCTCGGCGCGATCAGCCTCGCGACCCCGCTGCGCACCGGCTCGCTGCTGCTCGGCAAGGCGCTGGCGAACGCGGTCGTGGCGATGGCGGTGCTGCTGCTGGTCCTGGTCGGCAGCGCCATCCTGCTGGCCGTGCAGGGGACGGTGCCCTTCCGGATCGAGCCCTTCGCGCTGTGCTGGGGGCTGCTGCTGACGCCGACCTTCCTGGTCTGGACGGCGTTCGTGATGATGGTGTTCGCGCTCAGCCACGACCGCTACGCCACGTACGCCGTGGGCCTCGGAGCGATGGCGCTGACCGGCTTCCTGCAGATGCGCGGCAAGATGAACTGGGCGGGGAACTGGGATCTGTGGAGCGCGACCCGCTGGAGCGACATCAGCGTCTTCGAGCTGGACCGGCTGCCGCTGCTGCTGAACCGCCTGATGGTCGTGGCGCTGGCGGCGCTCTTCCTCGTCCTCGCCGTGCGCTTCTTCCCGCGCGTCGAGGCGGACGCCGCGCGCACCGTGCATCGCCTGCGGCCGGCGGGGCTGCTGCGGGGCGCGCTGCGCCTGTCGCCGCTGGTCGTCGTGCCGGTGATCCTCGGGATCGCGCTGTGGTTCCAGGTCGAGCGCGGATGGCAGGGTGGCGGCGAGAAGAAGCTCGCCAAGGACTACTGGCGCCAGAACGCGGCGACCTGGGCGGACGCGCCGCTGCCGGCCCTGACGGCGGTGGATCTGGACGTCGTGCTGGAGCCGCGAGCCCGCCGCTTCCGGGTGGACGGCCACTACGATCTCGTGAATCCCCACGAGGGGCCGCTCGCCCGCATCCCGCTCACCGGCGGCTTCGCCTGGGATTCGCTGGCGTGGACGATGGACGGGGCGCCGTATTCGCCGGAGGACCGCTCGCGTCTCTATGTCTTCACGCCGCCGCACCCGCTCGCGCCCGGCGAGCGCTTGCGCATCGGCTTCCGCTACCGCGCCTCCTTCCCGCGGGGGATCAGCCGCAACGGGGCCGGGTCGGGCGAGTTCGTCCTGCCTTCGGGCGTCGTGCTCACGGGCTTCAACGGACCGACGCTGGCGCCGCAGATCGGCCTCCTCGAGGACGTCGGCCCGGAGGCCAAGGACCGGCCCGAGCCGCGGCAGTACGCCGACGACGTCTGGCGCGAGACCCTGCCGGCGTTCGTGCCGCTCGCCCAGCAGTGGTTCACCACGCGCCTGCGGGTGACCGTGCCGGAGGACTTCCGGGTCAACGCCACCGGCGTGCTGGAGGGCGAGAGTGTCGCCGGCGGGCTTCGGACGTGCGTGTACGTGAGTGACCATCCCGTCCACCTGTTCAACGTCGTCGCCGGTCGCTGGGCCGAGAAGCGCGGCGACGGCGTGGCGGTCTACTACCACCCCGCGCATTCCTACAACGTGGACGCGATGGTGCAGGCGCTGGCCGGCGCGCGCCGCTGGTACGGGGAGTGGTTCGCGCCCTATCCGTGGCGCGAGCTGCGGCTCAGCGAGTTCGCCGGCCTGCGCCACTACGCGCAGGGCTCCCCCACGAACATCACCTTCTCCGAAGGGGTCGGCTTCCTCACCAAGAACGAGCCCCGGGCCGACGCCGCGTTCTGGATCACGGCGCACGAGGCCGCGCACCAGTGGTGGGGCAACATCCTCGTGCCCGCCGCCCGGCCCGGCGCGGTCGTGCTGTCCGAGGGGCTGGCCCATTTCTCGACCACGCTGCTCGTCGGGCAGGTGAGGGGGCCGGAGGAACAGATGGCCTTCCTGCGCCTGATCGAGGACACGTACGCGAACACGCGCCAGGCGGACTCGGAACGCCCGCTGACGCGGATCGACGGCTCCCGCGCCGGCGATCAACTCATCGTCTACGACAAGGGCGGCTGGACCGCGTGGATGATGATGCAGCTCATCGGCCGGGAGCCGATGCTGCGGGGGCTGCGCGACTTCATCGCCGCCTGGCGCGACCAGGACGACCACCCGATGCTGCAGGACTACCTCGCGCACATGCGCCGCTACGCGCCCGACACGACCGCCTACGACGCCTACGTGCGGCAGTGGTACTGGGACGTCGTCGTGCCGGAGTACCGCCTGAGCGAGGCGCGCGCCGTCGAGGACGGCGGCGTCTGGGAGGTGACCGCGACGGTCCGCAACGCCGGGACGGGCACGATGCCGGTGGAGATCGCCGCGGTGCGCGGCACGCGCTTCGCCGACGCGAAGAAGGGCGAGAAGCCCTGGCAGGACGCGCGCACCACCGTGGTGCTCGGTCCGAAGCAGTCCCGCCGGGTCGTCATCCGCTGCGGTTTCGAGCCCGAGCGGCTGGTGGCCGACCCCGACTTCCGCGTGCTGCAGCTCGAGCGGCAGAAGGCGACGACGCGGGTCGAGCGCGCGCTGCCGCCGGCGGCGGCGCCCGTGGCGCGGGCGGCGAGATCCCGGGGCGCGCCGGCGCGCGGCTGACGGGCCGCGCTACTCCGGCCGCACCCGCGCCACGACCAGCGTGGGGGTGCGGACGAGGATCTCGAGCGGCGTCCCGGCGTCGCCGGCCACGTCGTGCTCGCGCGCCGGGCGGAAGGCCAGGTAGGTCGCGCCGTCGCCGGCGCGCCGCGCGTGCAGCGTCGCGACATCCGGCG
>JAXDBZ010000141.1:0-6159 GCA_034678345.1 Candidatus Eiseniibacteriota bacterium | reverse complement strand
GCCCGCAGCCACTTAGGCGGCCCGGGTCGCGGCGGCGTGAGCCGGCCCCCGCGGGCATGGTATGCTGGCTGCCGTTTTGCCCGCACCGAACAACTCCATCCCGGTTCCACCCGACAATCGCGTGCAGGGGTATTCCCCGGGTGTTCCGCGGCGGGACGGGCGCGACCGCGTCGTGACGCGGCGGCGCCGTGGTCCCCGCGGACGAGCCTGCGGTCGGAAGGCGCGCCACGGAGAGGTCTCAGCATGGCAGAGGCGAAGAAGACCCGCGTCATCATCATGGGAGCGGCCGGCAGGGATTTCCACAACTTCAACGTCCATTGGAGGCACCGTCCGGACGTCGAGGTCGTCGCCTTCACCGCCACCCAGATCCCGGACATCGCCGGCCGCCGGTACCCGGCCGCGCTGGCCGGGCCGCAGTATCCGAAGGGCATCCCCATCCACCCCGAGGAGCAGCTCGAGGAGCTGATCCGCCGGCACGACGTCGGTCTGGTGACCTTCGCCTACTCGGATGTCTCGCACGAGTTCCTCGTGCACCAGGCCTGCCGCGTGAACGCCACCGGGGCGGAGTTCGTCCTGCTGGGCGCGGCCCAGACCATGGTCCCGAGCACGAAGCCGGTCATCGCGGTGGGCGCCGTGCGCACCGGCTGCGGCAAGAGCCAGACGTCGCGCCGCGTCAGCGAGATCCTCAGGGGCCTGGGCAAGAAGGTGGCCGTGGTGCGGCACCCGATGCCCTACGGCGACCTCGCCGCGCAGGCGGTGCAGCGCTTCACCAGCGTCGCCGACATGGACGCGGCGAAGTGCACGATCGAGGAGCGCGAGGAGTACGAGCCGCACACGGCGATGGGCAACCTGGTCTTCGCCGGCGTGGACTACGAGGGCATCCTGCGCCGCGCCGAGCAGGAGGCCGACGTGGTCCTGTGGGACGGCGGCAACAACGACACTCCGTTCTACCGGCCCGACCTCAACATCGTCGTCGCCGACCCGCACCGGCCGGGCCACGAGCTGCGCTACTACCCCGGCGAGCTCAACGTCCGCATGGCGGATGTCGTCGTCGTGAACAAGGTGGACACCGCCGACCCGGACGCCGTGCAGACGGTCGAGGCCAACGTGCGGGCGCTCAACCCGAAGGCCGTGATCGTGCGCGCCAACTCCCCGGTCACGGTGGACCAGCCGGACCTGGTGAAGGGCAAGCGGGTGCTGGTCATCGAGGACGGCCCGACGCTGACCCACGGCGAGATGCGCTACGGCGCCGGCCTGGTGGCGGCGACCCGGCTGCAGGCGGCCGAGATCATGGACCCGCGTCCCTACGCCCAGGGCTCGATCCGCGGCGTGTTCGAGAAGTACTCGCACCTGACGCAGATCCTGCCGGCGATGGGCTACGGCGAGCGGCAGGTGGCCGAGCTGGCGGCGACGGTGAAGGCCGTGCCCTGCGACACGGTGCTGATCGCCACCCCCATCGACCTGCGCCACGTCATCGCCATCGACAAGCCGGCGACCCGCGCGACGTACGAGCTCGAGGAGCACGACCGTTCAGTGCTGCCGCGGGCCATCGCCGCCGCGCTGGCGGCGAAGAAGGGGGCCTGAGCCATGGCGCAGGCACGCTATCTCTCGGTCAAGGACCTGAGCGCGGCGGAGACCCTCGCCGTGCTCGAGCGGGCGGCGCGGCTCAAGCGCGAGGTGCGGGAGGGCAGGCCGCACCCGCTGCTCGCCGGGCGCACGCTGGCGATGATCTTCCAGAAGCCGTCGCTGCGCACCCGCGTCTCCTTCGAGGTGGGGATGACCCAGCTCGGCGGGCACGCCATCTACCTCGGGCCGTCCGACATCAAGCTCGGCGAGCGCGAGACGGTGGAGGACATCGCGCTGACGATCTCGCGCATGTGCGACCTGATCATGGCGCGGGTCTTCGGCCACGACATCGTCGCCGGCCTGGCGCAGCACGCCACCGTGCCGGTGATCAACGCGCTCTCGGACCGCGAGCACCCCTGCCAGATCCTGGCCGACCTGCAGACCATCCAGGAGCGCAAGGGCCGCTTCGCGGGGCTCAAGGCGGTGTTCGTCGGCGACGGCAACAACGTGGCGCAGTCGTTCCTGTACGGCGGCGCCCTGCTGGGGATGAGCGTGACGGTGGCCTGCCCGGAGGGGTACGCGCCGGATGCGGCGATCGTCGCCGACGCGGCGGCGATCGGGCGGGGCACGGGCGCGGCGATCGAGGTCGCGCACGACCCGCGGGCGGCCGCGCGCGGCGCCGACGTGCTCTACACGGACGTCTGGGCGAGCATGGGCCAGGAGTCCGAGGTGGCGAAGCGCAAGGCCGCGTTCCACGGCTTCCAGATCGACGCCGGGCTGCTGGCGGCGGCGAAGCCGGACGCGACCGTGCTGCACTGCCTGCCCGCCCACTACGGCGAGGAGATCGACTACGCCGTCTCGCGGACGCCGAACTCCGCCATCTTCGACCAGGCGGAGAACCGGCTGCACGCGCAGAAGGCGCTGATGGTGCACCTGATGGGTGTCTGACCCGGCCCGGCCGGAAGCGGGACCCGCGCGTCGGGTCCCGCCCGACGGGCCGCGACGAGGAGACGGGATGGACGTGCGTGATCGGGAGGGGACGGCCGCGACGCTGCGCGCCGCGGTGTGGATCGTCATCGCCGGCATCGGCCTGGGCCTGGCCTTCAACGCGGTGGGTCTCGCCAGCCGGCCGCCGCGGGGGCTGGCGTGGATCCGCCAGCCGGAGCGGATGCCGAGTCTGGAGGACCTGCAGCCGGGCTCGAGCCTGCTGCCCGCGCCGCGCCCGGACCTCCTGCCGCGGCTCGCGCTGGTCGGCACCGCGTGGGCGGCGTCGGCGCCGCGTCCGGTCCTTCCCGACACCGCGCGGGCGGCGGTGAAGAAGCCGGCCGCGCCGGCGGCGAAGCCGGCGAAGACCACGAAGGCCCCGGTCCAGACGGCGAAGGCGAAGACGATGCCGGTGAAGCCCGCCATCCAGCGGACGACGGCGGCCCCGGCCGCGGCGAAGCCGGAAACGCCCGCGGCGGCCCCGCTGCCGGTCGTGCCCGACCTCGACCAGCCGATCGAGGTGAAGCTGGCGTTCGCGAAGCGCTTCTTCGACGCCGGCCCGGAGGCGGCGGTCATCGTGGACGCGCGCGAGCCGGTGGAGTACGCGGCCGGGCACATCGCCGGGGCGCGGAGCCTGCCCTACGAGAGCGTGGCCGCGAAGCCCGAGCTGCTCGAGGCGTTCCAGAAGCTGGGCAAGCCCATCATCCTCTACTGCGGCGTGGGCTGCGAGACGTCGCACGAGCTGGGCAAGCTCATGGCGAGCGAGCGCATCCGCAAGGTGCTGGTCTTCACCGAGGGCTTCGAGGTCTGGCGGGACGCGGGCTACCCGGTGGAGAAGGGCGCGGCCGGAGCGAAGCGCTGATGCGGTTCCTCACGGCGACGCCGGTGCGGCGCGGCGCCCAGGTCCTGCTCGGCCTGCTCTTCCTCTACGCGGCGCTGGCCAAGATCGTGGACATGGGGGACCTGGCGACGGAGGTGCACAACTTCCGCCTCGTCCCGCAGTGGTCCGAGAACCTCATCGCCATGGCGCTGCCCTGGATCGAGCTGCTGGCCGGCCTGGCGCTCGTGCTGGGCGTCTCGCCGCGCGCAGGGGCGTGGGTGGCGGGGGCGCTGCTGGCGGTGTTCACCCTCGGCGTGATCGCGGCGATGGCCCGCGGGCTGGACATCACCTGCGGCTGCTTCGGGACCTCGTCGGTCATGCGCGTGGGCTGGGCCAAGCTGGCCGAGAACCTCGGCATGCTCGTGCTGGCGGCGTTGGGGTCGTTCCGGCCGAGGTAGGAGGCGTGGTGCGTCGGTGGGCGGTCGTCCTCGTCCTCGCCTGCGGGTTGGTGGGCGTGGGATGGGCGGTCCCGCGGCCGCGGTACGGGCGGCCGGATCCACCCCCGGCGGCCTTCCCCGAGCTGCTCGTCACCGCGGAGTGGCTGCGGGACCACGCGGCCGACGGCGGCGTGACGATCGTGGACGCGCGGCCGGCCGCCGACTTCGCCGCCGGGCACGTCGCCGGTGCGGCGAACCTCGATGCCGAGGCCGGCGCGACCGACCCGCGGACGCTGGGCGCGCGCCTCGGGGCCGCGGGGATCCCGGACGGCGGCACCGTCGTCTGCTACGGCGACGCGCGCGACCCGGTGGCGGCCGGGCGGCTGTTCTGGTTGCTCGAGCTGGCGGGGCACCGCGACGCCCGGGTGCTGAACGGCGGGCTCGAAGCCTGGCGCGCCGCGGGCGGCGAAGTCGCGAGCGGCGCCGGGGCCGCGCCGGCACGGGACTTCCGCGCGCCGCCCGACACCTCCCGGCTCGCCGACTTCGCATACGTGAGCGCCGTGTTCGGCACGCCCGGGCACACGGTCGTGGACTGGCGGACCGACGCGGCCTGGCGGGCGGGGCACATCCCCCACAGCCTGCCGTTCCCGCTCGCCGACCTGATCGGCTCCGACGGCCGGCTGCTCGACGGGCGGCGCATGCGGCCGGTCTTCGAGGCCTTCGGTCCGCGCGCGAACGAATCCGTGCCGCTCGACGACGAGTTCGTCGTGTGCGGCGACCTACCCCGGGGCGGAGCCGCGGTCCACCCCTACCTCGCGGCCCGCCTCGCCGGCATCGCCCGCGTGCGCTGCTACCCCGGCGGTTCCGCGGACTGGCGGGCGCACACCGCCGCGCCCGTCGTGCGCGTCGTGGGCGTCGAGGACGTGCGCCGGCGGCTGACCGGGCCGCCGTGGCGGCGCGTCCCGCGCGACGCCGTCGTCTTCGACCTGCGCGAGCCGCGGGAGTTCCGTGCCGGTCACCTGCCCGGCGCGGTCCTGTTGCCCCCGTTGCGCTTCGCGAAGGACCTCGCGGCAGAGGTGGCGAGGCACTGGCCCCACGCCGACCCCGCCCGCACCCCGCTCGTCGTCTACTGCTACGGCCCCGGCTGCACGCGCAGCCGGCACTGCGCCACGCTCGCGGCGCGCGCCGGCTGGCGCGACCTGTGGTGGTTCCGAGGTGGCACGGATGCCTGGCGGGTCGCCCGGCTCCCGCTCGAGCGGGAGCGGTAGCCGGCGGACACGACGCCGGCCCGTCGACCCGGTCGCGCACGACGAGCCCGCGCGGTCTCCCGCGCGGGCTCGTCGCATCCCGGCTCAGGCGTGGCGGACCGCCACTACTTGAACAGGTTCTTCAGCCAGCCCCAGCTGTCCTTCCTCACGTCGGTCGGGTTGGGCGTGACCGTGATGTCGCAGTGGACCGCGTCGATGTGGTACCAGGCGCCGCCGAACGAGATGTTGTCGCAGACGTCGAGGGTGCCGTTGCCGTTGGAATCCTCCCAGCCGTCGATCACCACCTCGTCACAGTAGCCGAACGGGATGTCGTCGCCGTGTAGGATGTGCCACACGTCGCCCACCGGGCCCTCGGGCGGGTTCGGGATGGACGGGTCGGCCACGCCGCTGCCCGCGGGTCCGGCCACGCCGCTGAAGAAGTACGTCGGGTAGACGTCGTCCACGTGGTACCAGTTGCCGCCCAGCTGGATGTTGTCGCAGATGCTCACGACGCCGTCCCCGTTGTCCTGGTAGTCCCCCTGGACGTGCTGTACGCACCAGGTCGGATACATCTCGTGCCAGGCGGCGCCGACGGGCGGGATCGGCCACTGGGGCGGCGGCGTCGGCATGCCGAAGTCGTGGTCGAGGTTCTGTGGATCGGGCGCCGGCTGCGCCGCGGCCGGCGCGGCGAGCGCGAACGCGAGCAGCAGGAGCGCAGCGAAGAGTGGTAGCGAGCGCATCATGAGGAGCCTCCTCCCGGGCATGACCCGACGGTGGGGGGCGGAGGTCATGGGGGCCATGCGCATGAGCTCCGCCGGGCCCGCGCGGGAAACCGCGAAGGAGAAGCGCGCACGCGCGAGGCTCGTGCACGAGCGGGCGCGCGATGGCGGCGGGACTCCCGCGCCGGCCGTGGCAGAAGACTAGCGCCATCCGCCGCGAAACCGATGCGGAATCGGACGGGCCCCGTCGCGCGGGCGGTGGGCCGCCGACGCGTGGCACGCAGTCCGCGCCCCGGGCGGGCGGCGACGCTCATCGCCCGCCCGCGGTTGCGGGCCCGGCAGCCCGTTCGGGAGGCCCCGCGCCCGGCCGAGCGCGGACGACGCAA
>JAXDBZ010000140.1:0-3988 GCA_034678345.1 Candidatus Eiseniibacteriota bacterium | reverse complement strand
CCGCGCCGGCGCGGTGGAACCCGGTCCGCATGGCCCGGCAGCGCACCCAGCGCCGCAGCAGGTTCGCCTCGTGCGTCCAGGTCGCGCCGTGCGACAGCAGCACCGTGCGCGGCCCGGCCAGGGCCCGCGTCAGGTGCTCGGGGTTGTGCACGATGATCACATCGTGGGCGCGGATCTCGTCGCGGCGCGGCGCCAGCGCCAGGTTGAAGTCCGCCAGCTTGAGCCCGGTGCGCCGCCGCACCGGCACCGCGACCACGCCCTCGCCCGTCGCGCCGAGGTCGGCCTGATAGACCGTCTGCCCCTCCGCCACCTCCGCCAGCGCGGCGCGCAGCGCGTGCACGTAGGCCTCGGCCCCGCCCAGCGCGGGCAGGTAGCGGTAGATGACGTGGGCGACGCGCATCAGCCCGCCGCTCCGGTGCCGCGGCGCGCGCCGGCCGCCGCGCGGAACACCAGCCACGCGTAGCGCGTGAGCGCCCAGGCGTGCGCCCAGCCGTCGGCGCCGTCGCGCCAGCCCGCGCGCAGCAGCAGCACCTGCACGAAGCGCCACGGCACGCGCAGGAGCAGCGCCAGGGACGATTCGCCGCGCGCCGCGCGCTCGCGGCCCTCGAGCGGCGCGTAGCGCCGCACCTTGCGCAGCAGGTCGGCGCGGTCGGCGTAGGTGCGGTGCTCGAGCGGTTCGGCCAGGCGGCCGACCGGGCCGTCCACCCGCGCCCGCTCGTGCACCGCGCCGAACCAGCGCGCCCGGTCGCGGCGCATGAGCCGCAGCTGGTGGTCCGGGTAGAGCCCGCCGTGTCTCAGCCAGCGCGCGCCGAGGAAGTAGCGGCGCGGGATCTCGAAGCCCGCCGCCCCGCCCGGGTCGCGCAGCGCGCGCGCGATCTCGGCGGCCAGCGCCGGCGTCACCGTCTCGTCGGCGTCGAGGAACAGGACCCACGGCCGGCCCGCCTCGGCCAGCGCGGCGTTGCGCTGGTCGGCGTAGTCGGTGAAGGCCCGCGCCACCACGCGCGCGCCCAGCCCGCGGGCGATGTCGGGGGTGGCGTCGCGGCTGCCGGAGTCCAGCACCAGCCGCTCGCCCGCCCAGGCCACCGAGGTCAGCGCCGCGGCGATGCGCGGCGCTTCGTCGCAGGCGAGCACGGCCACACAGAGGTCCGCCACGGTCCCGGGCGGCACCGATTCCTTCGCGCTGGCTCGCTCCGTCGTCGGTGGCACGGCGCGAATCTAGCACGCGGCCGCCGGCCCCGTGCAACGATCGCCGCGCCGCGATAGACTGCGCGGCACCCATGCTTACGGCCGCCCGGAGCACCCGATGAGAGTCGCGCTCGACGCCCGCAAGATCCGCGACGGCGGCATCGGCACCTACATCCGCGAGCTGCTGCTGGCGCTGGCCGCGGCGCCCGGGCCGCACGAGTGGGTGGCGCTGCTCGACCCGCTCGACCTCGGCGCCTTCGTCTGGCCCGGCGGGCGGGTGCGCGAGGCCCCGGTGCGCGCCCGCAAGTACGGGCTGGTCGAGCACCTCGCCGTGCCCGCCGCCGCGCGCGCCGCGGGTGCGACCCTGCTGCACGAGCCGCACTACACCCTGCCGCTCGGCTGGCACGGGCCCGCCGTCGTCACCGTCCACGACCTCATCCACGTGAGCCACGCGCGTTTCTTCCGCCCCGGCGCCGCGCTCTACGCGCGCGCCATGGCCGGCATGGCCGTGCGCCGCGCCCGGCTCGCTATCGCCGACTCGGCCTTCACCCGCGACGAGATGGTGCGCTGGCTGGGCGCCGACCCGGCCCGCGTGCGCGTCGTGCCGCTCGGCGTGTCCGGCGGGATGGCGCGCCGCGACCCGGACGCCGTGACCGCGTTCCGCCGCGCCCGCGCCCTGCCCGCCGACTACCTGCTCTACGTCGGCGCCCGCAAGGCGCACAAGAACCTGGCGCTCGTGCTCGAGGCGCTCGCCCGCATCGCGCCCGCGTCGCGCCCGCCGCTCGTCCTGTCGGGCCGGCCGTGGGCCTGCGACGACCCGCTCGCCCGGCTCGCCGACCGCCTCGGCGTCACCGACGCCGTGCGCTTCGCCGGCGAGCTGGACGCCGACGGCGGGCTCGCCTGCCTCTACTCCGGTGCCGCGCTCTACGTGCAGCCGGCGCTGGTCGAGGGCTTCGGCCTGCCGCCGCTCGAAGCGATGGCCTGCGGCACGCCCGTGCTCAGCTCGAACGGCGGCGCGCTGCCCGAGACCGTGGGGGACGCCGCCGCGCTGCTGCCGCCGGTGGACCCCGAGGCCTGGGCGGCGGAGATCACCGCCCTGCTCGCCGACGGCACGCGGCGCGCCGCCCTGGCCGCGCGGGGGCTCGCCCGCGCGCAGGAGTTCACCTGGGCGCGCGCGGCGGAGATGACGCGCGCGGTGTACGAGGAGGCGGCCGGCGCGTAGCCGTCAGTGCGCGCTGGTGTCGCGGAACACCCGCCCCACCGTCAGGAACAGGATGCGCACGTCGAGGGCCAGCGACCAGTTCCGGATGTAGTACAGGTCGTACTCGATGCGCTCATCCAGCGGCGTGTCGCCGCGCAGGTCGTGCACCTGCGCCCAGCCGGTGATGCCCGACTTCACGTGGTGGCGCAACATGTAGCGCGGCACCGAGGCGCGGAACCGCTCCACGTACACCGGCCGCTCGGGCCGCGGGCCCACCAGGCTCATCTCGCCGACGAAGACGTTCCAGAGCTGGGGCAGCTCGTCGAGCGAGAGCGGCCGCAGCACCCGCCCGGCCCGCGTGCGCCGCGGGTCGCCCGGCGTGGTCCAACCCGGCCGGCCTTCGGCCTCGGCGTCGGTGCGCATGGTGCGGAACTTGAGCATGCGGAAGCGCCGTCCGTTCATGCCCACGCGCTCCTGCGCGTAGAGCGCCGGGCCCGGCGAATCGAGCCTCACCCACACGGCGAGCGCCAGCAGCACCGGGGAGAGCACGACCAGCCCCAGCGCCGAGAACACCAGGTCGAACGCCCGCTTGAGCACCGCGTTCCAGCCCTGCCCCGGCGTCTCGGTCACCAGCACCACCGGCATGCCGTCGAAGTCCTCGACGCTGGCGTTCAGCGTGAAGGCGCGCGCCAGATCCGGCACCAGCCGCACCGCCGCCGTCGAGTCGGCCAGCCCCTCGAGCGCCTGGTGCTCGGCCTCGTGCTCGGCCCGCGCCAGCGCCAGATAGACGATCTCGGCGCCCGTGCGCTCGACCAGCGCCGGCAGGTCGGCCACCGTGCCCAGCACCGGCACGCCCGCCACCTCGTTGCCGACCCGCGCGGCGTCGGCGGCCACCAGCCCGCGCACGTCGAGGCCGAAGTCGCGGTGCTCGCGGATCTTCGCCAGCAGCGCGGCCGCCAGCTCGCCGGTGCCGACCACGAGCGCGCCGCGCAGGTTGCGGCCGCGGCGGCGCACCGCGCGCAGCGCGCTGCGGATGGCCAGCCGGCTCGCCACCAGCAGTGCGGTCGCCAGCACGGCGAAGAGCAGCAGGGTGAAGCGCGACAGCTCGCCCTTGGTGAAGTACGAGCCCACCGCCGCCAGCGCGCCGATGAGCACCATGCCCTTGACCAGCGCGCCCACCTCCTGCGACAGGCGGGCCGTGCGCGCCGAGCGGTAGATGCGGAAGGAGCGCAGCACCAGCAGCGCGCAGGGCGTGAGCACCGCGCCGAACCACAGATAGGTCGAGAGCGGCGGCACGCCCAGCGGCACCGGCAGGCCGAGCGCGTGGAAGCGCAGCCAGTAGGCGCCGAGCCACGAGACCGCGAGGATGACTCCGTCGAGCACGAAGACGGCGCTGGCGAGGATCTGGCGTTGGCGGGCGAGCATGGCGGGGTGAAGCTAGCGCACCTGGCGCTCTGGCGTGAAGGCGGGCTCCAGGGCCTGCAGTCCGTCAGTCAAAGTGTCCCCCGTCAACGGGTCGCCGCGACCATCTCCCCCGGCGGCGCGGCCGCCGAGGCCCCGCCAAAGAAGCCATCGCGCACGAGGCGCGCGGCGAAGGCCGGC
>JAXDBZ010000139.1:0-4447 GCA_034678345.1 Candidatus Eiseniibacteriota bacterium | reverse complement strand
AAGTCGGGGCCGGCTCCGGCCGCGACCTGCTGGCGCTGGCGCATGACGGGGCCGTCGGCGTGGTGCTCGACTACTTGCCCGCCTCGCTCGAGTTGGTGCGGCGCCAGGCGCGTGCGCAGGGCGTGCCGGTGCTGCTGGTGCAGGCCGACGCGCTGCGCATGCCGTTCCGCGACGACACCTTCGACGTCGTCTTCCACCAGGGCCTGCTCGAGCACTTCCGCGACCCGATGCCGCTGCTGCGCGAGAACGCGCGCGTCGCCGCCCGCGGCGGCCGGGTGATCGTGGACGTGCCGCAGGCGATCCACCTCTACACGGTGATGAAGAAGACGCTCATCGCCCTCGACCGCTGGTTCGCCGGCTGGGAGACCCAGTTCACCCCCGCCGGACTCGAGCGGCTGCTGGCCGCCAGCGGGCTGGTCGTGCGGCGGACCTACGGCGAGTGGATGGTGCCCGGGCTCGCCTACCGCGTGCTGCGCGAGGTGCTCAGGCGCGGCCTGCGCGTCTCGCTGCCGCTGGCGCCGCGCGGCCCGGCCTGGTGGAGCCGCGGCTGGGAGGCGTTGCGCGCGTCGCTGGCGCGGCGTCGCTGGGCGCTCTACACGTGCCACGTCATCGGCACGGTGGCCGAGAAGCCATGAGCGGCGCCCGCCACCTGCTGGCCGTCAACTTCCGCGACCCGGCCCACCCGGAGGCGGGTGGGGCCGAGCTGCACCTCGAGGAGATCCTGCTCGAGGCGGTGCGGCGCGGCTGGCGGGTGACCTGGCTGGCCTGCGGGTTCCCGGGCGGCGCGCCCGAGACGGAGCACCGCGGCATGCGCGTCGTGCGCCGCGGCGACTGGTGGAACTTCAACCTGGTGGTCCCGGGCGTGCTGCGACGCGAGTTCTCGCGTCCGGCGCCCGACCTGGTGGTCGAGGACATCAACAAGGTCCCCTGCTTCACCCCGGCCTGGACGCGCGCCCCGGTCGCCGCCATCGTGCCGCACCTGTTCGGCGCCACCGCCTTCCTCGAGGCCTCGGCACCGGTGGCCGCCTACGTCGTGCTGCTCGAGTCCCTCGTCCCGCTCGCCTACCGGCGCTCGCGCTTCCTCGCCATCTCCGAGAGCACGCGCGACGACCTGGTGCGCCGCGGCATCGCCGCCGCGCGTGTCGCCGTGGTGCACTGCGGCATGGACCACGCGACCTACCGGCACGACCCGACCGTGGCGAAGAGCGCCGCGCCGACCATCGCCTTCGTCGGCCGGCTGCGCCGCTACAAGGGCGTGGACTGGGCGATGCGGGTGCTGCCGCGCGTGCGCGAGCGCGTGCCGGGCGCGCGGCTGGTGGTGGTCGGCGACGGGCCGTTCCGCGCCGATCTCGAGCGCGCCGCGGCGCGGCTGGGCGTCCTCGAGGCGGTGGAGTTCCGCGGCTTCCTGCCGTCGGCGGCGAAGGTGCGCGTCCTGCAGGAGGCGTGGGCGCTGGTGCAGCCCTCGCCCAAGGAGGGCTGGGGGCTCACCGTGGTCGAGGCGGGGGCCTGCGGCACGGCGGTGGTGGCGGCCGACAGCCCGGGCCTGCGCGACTCGGTGCGCCGCGACGAGACCGGCCTGCTCGTGCCCTACGGCGACGACGCGCGCCTGCCGAGGCGCTGGCGCGCGTGCTCGGGGACGCGGCGCTGCGCGGGCGGCTCGAGGCGGCCGGCCGGGCGTGGGCGGCGCGCTTCACTTGGCCCGATTGCGCGCGCCGCTCCTGCGACGTGCTGCTCGGGGAGGGGGACGGCGCATGAGCGGGCCCGGCGGGTGGGGCGCGGGCGGCTGGCGCGGCGCGCTGCTGCTCGGCCTCAAGATGGCCATCAGCCTCGGGCTGATCACCTTCCACTTCGCCCGCATCCCGCTCGACGAGGTCCGCGCCACCCTGGCCGGCGCCGACCTGCGCTGGATCGTCGGCGCGGCGCTGCTGCTGTTCGGCAGCAACGTGGTCGGCGCCTGGCAGTGGCAGGGGCTGCTGCGCGCGGCGGGGATCCGCATCCCGTTCTGGAAGGTGCTGAGCTACTACCACGTCGGCCTCTTCTTCAACAACTTCCTGCCGGCCAACGTCGGCGGCGACGTGGCGCGGGTGCTGGACGCGTCGCGCTACGGCGCCAGCCGCGCCACCGCCTTCTCCACCGTGCTGATGGACCGTCTCATCGGCACCGTGGCGCTGGCCGGACTGGCGCTGGTGACGACCCTGCCGGCGGTGGACCACTTCCACCTGACCATGGTCTACCTGGCGCTGGTCGGCTTCTTCGTGGTCAGCGTCGGGATGGTCTGGGCGGTCTTCCACCCGGCCGTGCTGCCGGCGCTGGAGCGGCTGCTGTCGCGGGTCGGGCTCGGGGGCTTCAAGCCGGCCCTCGACGACATGGCGGCGTGCCTGCAGGGTTTCCGCGACCAGCGCGGGCTGTTCCTGCGGCTGCTGCTGGTGGCGCTGGTGGTGCAGGTCTCGCGCATCTTCGTGCACGTGTCCGTGGCCCGCGGGCTCGGACTCCACATCGAGCTGACATATTTCTTCCTGCTCGTGCCCATGCTTGCGGTGGTGGTCTCGCTGCCCATCTCGCTCAACGGGATCGGCGTGCGCGAGGGCGCCGGCATCGTGCTGTTCGGGCTGGTGGGCGTGGGGCGGGCCGCGGCGTTCGGACTGCAGTTCACGACCTATCTCGTGGCGGTGGCGGTGAGCCTGCTGGGCGGCCTGGTGTTCCTGGTCCGCCTGCCGCGGCGCCGCGCGCTGGCGCGTCGCAACCGGAGGACCTCGTGACGGACCCGAATCTCCCCGCCGGAACCACCCCGGGCGGATCCCCCGCGCCCGCGGCCCCGGGCCGCCGCGCCGACCGCCTCACCCCGTGGGTGGGGCTGGGGGTGCTGCTGGTGGCGCTGTGGACGTACCTGCGGACGCTGTCGCCGACGGTGCCGTTCTGGGACGCGGGGGAGTTCATCACGGTCTCGAAGATCCTGGGGATCCCGCACCCGCCGGGGACCCCGTTCTACGTGCTGCTGGGGCGGATGGCGACGCTGGTGCCGCTGGGGAGCATCGCGCAACGGGTGAACGGGCTGTCGGCGGTGTCGTCGGCGCTGGCGGTGCTGCTGACGTACCTGACGACGCTGCGGCTGATCCGGATCGCGCAGCGGCGCGGGGTGGGGGAGGGCGCGGGGGAGGCGGGGCGGGAGTGGCTGGGGCAGGTGGGGGCGGTGGTGGCAGCGCTGATGCTGGCGTTCTCGCGGACGTTCTGGAGCAACGCGACGGGTGCGGAGACGTACTCGGAGATGAGCCTGGCGCAGGTGCTGATCCTGTGGCTGGGGCTGCGGTGGTGGGAGGCGCACGACCGGCGTCCGACGGTGGGGCCGCTGCTGGTGGCGGTGTACGTGATGTGGCTGTCGGTGGGGCTGATGCTGGGCGTGGGGATGATGGGGCTGCCGCTGATGGTGCTGCTGTGGCGGGTGGACCGGCGGGTGGCGGTGCTGTTCGCGCTGCCGATGCTGTCGGTGCTGGGGGTGACGTTCGGGCTGGAGAAGATGGTGGGGCTGGTGCTGGGCCTGTCGCTGGCGGTGACCTGGTACTACGTGTGGGAGCGGAAGCTGGCGGGGTGGGTGGGGCTGCTGGCGACGGCGGGGGCGCTGACGGGGCTGTACTACGCGCTGGGGCGGGCGTCGTTCACGCCGTGGGCGGCGGTGGTGGCGGGGCTGTCGGTGGTGGTGCCGGTGGGGCTGCTGGCGGTGCGGCACCGGGAGGGCCGGATCCTGGCACTGGCGCTGCTGCTGATGGTGGTGGGCTACTCGACGCATCTGTATCTGCCGATCCGGGCGGCGCAGCACCCGGCGATCAACATGGGAAACCCGTCGAACTGGCCGGCGCTGAAGGCGCTGCTGGAGCGGGAGCAGTACGGGCACAACAGCATGTTCGTGCGGCGGGGCCGGCTGCTGGAGTCGCAGCTCGACAAGGAGTTCTGGCGCTACTGGAAGTGGCAGTGGCCGCTGACCGGGGTGGTGCGGGACCAGGACGGCATCCCCACCGCCACCACGCCGCGGCTGTGGCAGATCGGGCTCCCGTTGCTGCTGGGGCTGGTGGGGGCGGGCTGGCAGGCGCGGCGGGAGCGGGTGACGTTCCTGACGATGCTGGCGCTGTTCCTGTTCGCCACGGTGGGGATGATCGCGTTCCTGAACTTCAGCGACAACGAGGTGCGGGACCGCGACTACTTCTTCACGACGGCCTTCCACACCTACGTGCTGTGGATGGGGCTGGGGCTGGTGTGGCTGGCGGGCTGGATCGGGGAGTCGTTCCCGGCGGGGCGGCAGCGGCGCTGGGCGCTGGGGGCGGCGGTGGCGCTGCTGGCGGTGCAGCCGGTGCTGGTGGCGCGGAACCTGTGGTTCGTCTCCGACGCGAGCCGGAACACGGTGGCGCGGGACTACGCGCACAACATGCTGGCGCCGCTGGCGCCGAACTCGTTC
>JAXDBZ010000138.1:0-2771 GCA_034678345.1 Candidatus Eiseniibacteriota bacterium | reverse complement strand
TCGCGCTCGATCCGCACCTCGCAGCCGCGGCGGGCGAGGCGACGGCTCAGCGCAATCGCGGCCCGGCGCACGCCGGGGCGGCCGGTGTGGCCGAGGATGCCGACACGGCGCAGGCGCGCGCTCACGTGAACTGCCTCTGCAGGCTGCGGACCCACTCGGCGGTGCGCCGGGCGATGCCCGCGGCGTCGAGCCCGGCCTCAGCCAGGAGCTCGGCGCGGGTGCCGTGCAGGACGAAGTCCGCCGGCAGGGCGATGCGCAGCAGCGGGGTGGCGGACAGCCTCTGCCGGTCGAGCATCTCGCTCACGGCGCTGCCGAAGCCGCCCATCGGCACGTTCTCCTCGACGGTGACGAGCCGGCCGACCGAACGGGCCAGACCGGTGAGGACGCGCTCGTCGAGCGGGCAGACGAAGCGGGCGTTGACGACCGTCGCCGAGATGCCCTGGGCCGCCAGCAGGTCGGCGGCGGCCAGCGCCGGCGCCACCATGGTGCCCAGCGCCAGCAGGGCGACGTCGCCGCCGGCGCGCAGCTGCTCGGCGCTGCCGGGGGCGATGAACGCCGGCGGGCCGGGCGGGAGCGCGTCCTCGGGGATGGCGGCGCGCGGGAAGCGCACCGCGACCGGGCCGTGCGCGGTCGCCTGCATGCGCACCGCGCTCCACACCATGTCGCGCAGCTCGGCGCCGTTCTTGGGCGCCATGAGCGTCATGCCGGGGACCATGCGCAGGTAGGTGAGGTCGAAGGCCCCGTGCTGCGGGGCGCCGTCCTCCCCCACCAGTCCGGCGCGGTCCACGACGAGCACGATGGAGCGGCCCTGCACGGCCACGTCGTGGAGGATCTGGTCGATGGCCCGCTGCAGGAAGGTGGAGTAGATGGTGGTGAGCGGGACGAAGCCGCCGGCGGCGAGCGCGCCGGCGAAGGTCACGGCGTGCTCCTCGGCCATGCCGACGTCGAAGAAGCGGTCGGGGAAGCGCTTGGCGAACGGGCGCAGGCCGGTGTTGTCGGTCATCGCCGCGCTCACCGCCACCACCTGGGGGTTCTCGGCGGCGACCTCGACCGCCGCCTCGCCGTAGACCTGCGTGTAGGTCTTGCGCGAGCCCTTCGTGGGCTCGCCCGTCTCGGGGTCGAAGACGCCCACGCCGTGGAAGGCCGTCTTGTTCTGCTCGGCCGGGCCGTAGCCCTTGCCCTTCGTCGTCACCACGTGCAGCAGGGTCGGGCCCTCGAAGCGCTTCAGATCGCTCAGCGTCTCCTCGAGCACGTCGAGGTCGTGGCCGTCGATCGGGCCGAAGTACTTGAAGCCCAACTCCTCGAACAGCACGGTGGGGACCAGCAGGTTCTGCAGGCCCTCCTTGATGCGCCGCGCCCCCTCGCGGGCGCGCAGGCCCGGGGGCAGCTTGCCCAGCAGCTCCCAGACGTCCCGCTCGAAGCGCCGGTAGATGCGGCTGGTGGTGAGCTTGGTCAGGTAGCGGGCGATGGCCCCGACGTTGCGGGCGATGCTCATCTCGTTGTCGTTGAGCACGACGATGAGGCGCTTCTGCAGCTCGCCGGCGTTGTTGAAGCCCTCGAAGGCCAGGCCGCCGGTCAGCGCCCCGTCGCCGATGATGGCGACGACGTGCTCGTCCCCGCCGCGCAGGTCGCGGGCCACCGCGAAGCCCAGCGCGGCGGAGATCGAGGTGCTGCCGTGCGAGGCGCCGAACGGGTCGTGCTCGCTCTCGGCCGGCCGCGGGTAGCCGGCGATGCCGCCGCGCGCGCGCAGCGTGTCGAAGCGCCCGTAGCGCCCGGTCAGCAGCTTATGCGGGTAGCACTGGTGGCCGACGTCCCAGATCAGCTTGTCCCGCGGCGAGTCGAAGACGCGGTGCAGGGCCAGCGTCAGCTCCACGACCCCTAGGTTGGGTCCGAGGTGGCCGCCGCGGCGCGCCACGGTCTGGATGATGACGTGGCGCACCTCGGCCGCCAGGGCCGGCAGGTCCGCGCGCGGGAGCTGCTTCAGGTCGTCGGGCGAATGGATGTGCTCCAGCAGGCTCATGGGACGATCCAGTGCCAGGCCAGCGTGCTCGCCACGCCGATGAGCGAGCCCACCGCGACCTCGAAGGGCGTGTGGCCGATCAGCTCCATGAGGCGCTGCCTGTTCTCCTGCGGGTTCGCGAAGTGCTCGTCGATCAGCCGGTTCAGGATGGCCGCGTGCTGGCCCGCCGAGCGGCGCAGGCCGGCGGCGTCGTACATGATCACGAGGCTGAAGTAGAGGGTCACGCCGAAGAGGACCGAGGTGAAGCCCTGCTGCAGGCCCACGGAGACGGACAGGGCCGAGACCGCGGCCGCGTGGGCGGAGGGCATGCCGCCCGTCTGGAAGAAGCGGCGCAGGTTCCAGCGCCGGTGCGTGACGTAGAACGCCACGCCCTTGTAGGCCTGCACGAGGAACCCGACGACGAGGGCGATCCAGAAGGCGGTCGTGGTCCGATCTCCGGTTGATGGCCCGGTGCGGGCGCGGGGGCCCGCGCTCAAGTGCCACTTGAAGATAAGGGCCGCGGCCGGCGGCGGCAAGGGGGCGCCTCCGGCCGCGGGTCTCAGCGCTCGCGCACTGCCACCGCTTCGAGCAGGGCCAGCAGCCGGGCCGGCCGCGGGCAATGCAGGCGGATGATGCCGCGGGCCGACTCGAGCAACGCGTCCGCGCGCCGCCGGGCGGCGGCGACGCCGGCCACGCCCGGGTAGGTGGCCTTGCCGCGGGCCGCGTCGGTGCCGGCGCGCTTGCCGAGCTTGCGCAGCGTCGAGCCCGCGTT
>JAXDBZ010000137.1:0-4002 GCA_034678345.1 Candidatus Eiseniibacteriota bacterium | reverse complement strand
GGCGTGACCCTCCGCCGTCCACGCGTCCCCGGCATCGAGGAAGACGATGGCGTGGGCGAGCGTGCCGTGCCGCTCGCCGTCGGGTTCGCGCCAGGGCGCGGGCAGCGCCACGGTGCACTCGGCCTGGCCGAGCAGCAGCCGGTCGCCGCGGAGCCGGCCGAAGGCATGCGCGCGCAGGCCGTCCACGCCGCCCAGCGTGAACTGCTTCTGGGGCGGCAGCGCGCCGGCGGGCGTCGCCCCGGCGGCGCCGCGCAGCACCAGGGTCGTCCCCGGCGCGAGCCGCAGCACGCTGCGCAGGTCGGCGAGGGCGCGGGTGTAGGTGAAGTCGCCGCCCAGTCCCGCGCCGGCCCGCTCGATCTCGACCCAGTGGTACAGGCCGGCCCGGGCGCGCCGATCGCGCCGGGGCTGCCGCTCGAGGCGCAGCAGCACGGCGTGCGCCTCGCCGTCGGCCACCGCCGGGTTGTCGCGCAGCCCGCGGTCGCGCGCGAACCACGACCGGGTGTCGGGCAGGTGCGGGAGCGAACGGTAGGTGTCGTTGCGCAGGTGCACGCTCGCCACCGAGACGTCCGGCACCCGCCAGGCGAGGTAGGCGCCGTAGCCCTCGCGCTCGAAGTAGTCGCGGTAGTCCTGGCGCGCGAACAGCAGGGCGAGGCTGTTCTCGACGTCGTCCACCTGCTGCAGGTCGCTGTGGTCGGTGCGCCGCACCGCCGTGACGCCGAGGCCGACGCGGGCCCGCGGCAGCAGCGGCTGCTCGACCTGCACGCCGTAGGTCGTGCGCTTGCGGCCGAGCGCGTACTCCACGCGCCCGCCGAGGCGCGGCAGCATCGAGCCCGGGTCCTGCGTCTCGAGGGCGGCGCCGAGGCGCACGCCGTCCACGCGGTTGTAGTCGCCGACGGGGTCCAGGCGGAAGCCGCCGCGCCGGTGCCGCAGGCGCCAGACCTCGGGTTCGGTCAACAGGCGCTCGCCGAAGGGCGGGTCCAGCCACTCCGGGGCGGGTGGGCGGGCCCGGTGCCGGTGCACCGGGGCGGCGGGCGGGGAATCGGGCGGCGCCGGCGCGAACTCGAGCGTGCCGGGTGCCTCCGCGTCGGCCGGGTCGTCGCCGTGGGACGCCCGCGCCGGCGCGGGCGCGAGGGACAGGGTCGCGGCCGCCAGCAGGATGAGGATGCCGGGTCTCACGTGGCCTCCGGGGAAGGTTGGGAGCACACCCCGCCTCACGCAAGCCTCATACCACATCGGCGCCCCGCCGTCGCGCCGTCGTCCGTGGAGTGTGAAGCCGCGCCGCCGCGGTGCGCTGTGGCGTCCGCGCGACACCGGGGAGCGGATCAGCGCCGGCCGATGCCGTACTTGCGCATCTTGCGGTGCAGGTTCGTGCGGTCGATGCCGAGGCTGGCGGCGGCCTGGGTGACGTTCCCGCCGGCCGCGTCGAGGGCGCGGCGGATGGCGTCGCCCTCGCGCCGCTCGATCTCGCCGCGCAGGCCGGACGCGTCCGAGCCGCCGGGCGCGTTCTCGAGCCACGGGGCGAGGTCGGCGGCGCCCACCTCCTCGCCGGGGACGAGGATGGCGACGCGCTCCATGAGGTTGCGCAGCTCCCGCACGTTGCCGGGCCAATGGTAGTCCTCGAGCAGGTGACGGGCCTCGTCGGACAGCCGCTTGCGCGGACGCTCCTCGGCGCGGCAGGAGGCGGCGAGGAAGTGCTCGGCCAGCAGCGGGATGTCGCCACGCCGCTCGCGCAGCGCCGGGACCTGCAGGGGCAGGACGTTGAGCCGGTAGTAGAGGTCCTGCCGGAACGCGCCGTCCTCGA
The DNA here is from genome assembly GCA_034678345.1 of Candidatus Eiseniibacteriota bacterium. Taxonomy (GTDB): domain Bacteria; phylum Eisenbacteria; class RBG-16-71-46; order RBG-16-71-46; family RBG-16-71-46; genus JANXPZ01. The sequence goes on along the minus strand of JAXDBZ010000137.1, from coordinate 2,201 downwards.
GCGCCGCAGCGAGGTCCTTGTTCGTGGCGGCGACGATGCGGACGTCCACGTGCGCCGTGCGCGTGCCGCCCACGCGCTCGACCTCGCCCGTCTCGATGGCGCGCAGCAGCTTGGCCTGCGCCTCCCGCGACAGGTCGCCGACCTCGTCGAGGAACAGCGTGCCGCCGTCGGCCAGCTCGAGCCGCCCCTTCTTGCCCTGCGTCGCGCCGGTGAAGGCGCCGCGCTCGTAGCCGAACAGCTCGCTCTCGACGAGGTCCTTCGGGATGGCGGCGCAGTTGATCTTCACGAACGGGCCGGCCGCCCGCTTCGACAGCGCGTGGATGGCGTGGGCCACCAGCTCCTTGCCGGCGCCGTTCTCCCCGGTGATGAGCACGCGACCCTGCGAGGGCGCCACCCGGCGCAGCTGCTCGACGAGGGCCAGCAGCGCCGGGCTGCGGCCCACCATGCCGAAGGGCGCGGGGTCCGCGTCGCCGGCCGCGGCGGGTGCCGCCGCGTCGAGGCCGCGCCGCATCCGCGCCAGCCGGCCCGCCTCGGCCACCACGCCGGCAAGGTGTGCCAGGTCCACCGGCTTCTCGATGAAGTCGTAGGCGCCGCGCTGCCCGGCGCGCATGGCGTTGGCCAGCGTGGCCTCGCCGGTGACCATGACGACGCTCGCCGCCGGGGCGGTCTCGCGGATGAGCGGCAGGGCGTCGAGGCCGCCCAGGCCGGGCAGGTTGATGTCGAGCAGCACGACGTCGGCCGGCCGCCCGGCCAGCCGGGCAAGCGCCTCCTCGCCATCGCCGGCCTCGGCCACGGCATGGCCCTCGTCCTCCAGCGCCCGCCGCAGCGCGGCGCGCACCGAGGGATCGTCGTCCACCACCAGGACCTCGAGCCGCGTCTCCGCGTTCATCGTGCCGATCCGTCCTCCCGCGCCAGCGGCAGCGCCAGGCGCGCGCGCGTGCCGCCGCCGGGCCGGTCCTCCAGCGCGACCGAGCCGCCGTGCTGCCGCGCGATGTCCCGCACCAGCGACAGCCCCAGGCCGCTGCCGCGCCGCTTCGTGCTCACGTAGGGCTCGAACGCCCGTCCGGCGATGGCCGCCGGCACGCCGCCGCCGCGGTCCAGCACCTCGAGCACCGCCCGGCCCTCCTCGCGGCGCGCGGCGACCTCCACCGTGGCGCCGGCGGGGCTGGCCTCGCAGGCGTTGAGCACCAGGTTGTGCGCCGCGCGCGCGAGCAGCACCGCGTCGCCGAGCACCGGCACCGCCTCGCCGGTCGCGCAGATCACCCCCACGCCTTCGCACATCGGACGCGCCGCCGCCGAACGGGCCACGGCCGCGAGGTCGAGTCGCTCGAGGTGCGGCTCGGGCAGCCGCGCGTACTGGGAGAACTGGTCGGCCAGTCGGGCCAGTTGGTCCACCTCGCCCAGCGCTGCGGCCAGGTTCTCGCGCGCCCGGGCCCGCTGCTCCCCGGGCACCGCCTCGGCCGCGCGCTCGAGCATCTGCAGCGAGAGCTGCAGCGGGGTGAGGATGTTCTTGAACTCGTGCGCCAGCTTGCGTGACGCGCCCCGCCAGGCGGCTTCGCGCTCCGCCTCGGCCATGGCGTCGCGGGCCTCCTCGAGCCGTGCCGTCATGGCGTTGAACGCGCGGCCGATGTCCCGCAGCTCGCGCGCGCCGCGCGGCACCACGCGCACGGAGAGGTCGCCGGCGGCCACGCGGTCCAGGGCACCCGCCAGCTCGGCCAGCGGCCGGGCGATCGGCCGCGCCAGCAGGTGCGCCAGCACCAGCGCGAGGAGCGCGAGCACGGCCACGAGTGCTCCCACCAGGAGCCCGATCAGCGGGCGCTGCACGTCCACCATCACCCCGAGTCGGCTGTAGGCGCTCCGGCCCTCGCGGACGCGCTCGACATCGGCGAAGAGGCCGGCCGGCACGCGCAGGCCGGTCACGAGGACGCGGGCGGAGTCGAGCCGCACGGCGGCGGCCAGCGCGCCGCGCGACGAGCGCAGCACGCCCGGTCCGGCCAGGGCGGCCTCCAGCTCCGCCGACAGATCGGGCCCGGGCTCGCCCGCGGCGCCGGCGGGGAGCACCTGGGCCGCACGCGTCCAGCGGTCTTCCTGGCGGCGGTAGAGTTGCAGGAAGTCGAGGCCGCCGTCGCGCAGGGCGAGGGCGATGCGGTTCCGCTCGCTGGCCGTGGGGTTTCCCGGTGCGATCGTCCGCGAAAGCGCGC
>JAXDBZ010000136.1:0-4054 GCA_034678345.1 Candidatus Eiseniibacteriota bacterium | reverse complement strand
CTCGAACATGACGAACGGGACGCTGAACTACCACCTCGGTGACGTGATGGGCAGCGACGTCTGCCTGGGCGACAACGTGGTGGACATGGGCGACATCAGCCTGCTGGGCGGCCACTACGGCAAGCCGTCGGGCGACCCGCTGTACCTGGCCTGCCTGGACGTGGGGGCGACGACCAACCACCACGTGGACGGGCGGCCGCTGACGGACAACAAGATCAACTTCGAAGACATGATGATGTTCGCCATCAACTACGGCGCGGTGTCGCTGACGGCGATGCCGGTGGCGGCGGTGGCGGGCGACGCGGTGTGGGTGGAGGCTCCGGCGCGGGTGGCGGCGGGGCAGACGTTCACGGCCTCGCTGCGGCTGAGCGGGAGCGGGGTGCTGCTGGGGCTGTCGGCGGCGCTGGGCTGGGACCGCGCGATCGCGGAGCTGGTGAGCGTCGAGCCGGGCGAGCTGGTGACGAGCCTGGGCGGCGTGGCACTGCACGGCGGGGGCGGTCTGGTGGACTGCGCGCTGCTGGGTGCGGACCGGCGGCTGGCGGGCGAGGGTGAGCTGGCGCGGGTGACGTTCCGTGCGCTGGCGAGCGGCGCGCCGAAGCTGGCGGTGGGAGCGGTGGACGCGCGGGACGGGTGGAACCGGACGGTGGAGCTGACGGGCACGCCGCCGACGATGGTGCCGGCGGTGACGTCGCTGGCGCCGGCGATGCCGAACCCGTTCCGTGGGACGACGACGCTGAGCTACGGGCTGGCGAGGGGCGGGGCGGTGGAGCTGGCGATCTACGGGGTGGACGGGCGGAAGGTGGCGACGCTGGCGAGCGGAGAGCAGGCGGCGGGGACCTACCGGCTGGTGTGGGACGGCGGTGGGCTGCGGCCGGGGCTGTACTACGCGCGGCTGGCGACGCCGCAAGGGAAGTTCACCCGGACCATCGTGCTGGTGAAGTAGGAAGGGGCGCCCGCCGAGGCTGGGCGGGGCCGGCGGACCCACGCTGCGCGTGGGTGCCCCCGGCCTCGCCGCCCCGGTGGCGCACGTGGCCGCAGGACCGGGAGGGAGCCTATCGAGAACGAGAAGCACACTGACCCTGCAGCCGGATCGGCGCCCGTGGGGCGCCGGTCGTCGAACATCAATGCCGCTCCGTGATCGTCAGGCAGGCAAGGCCCCCGCCTGCAACCCCCGATCGCAGGCTTCACCGTCCGGACGCGGAGCACTGTCCCACCCCTCGGGCACGTCGCCGCCAGGCCCCTCACGGCCGGTGACACGGCCCGCGAAAGGACGAGTCCCATGAGGCGCATCTTCATCCCGGTCGTGCTCGTCGCGGTGCTCGCCGCCGCCATGGTGTTCCCGGCGCTGGCGGACACCGTCGTCCTCACCGACATCTCCGGCCTGCAGGCCGCCATCGACGGCGCCAGCGGCCCCCGGACCATCGAACTCGCCGCAGGGACGCACGTGCTCGGGGGCAACATCAACGTCAACAAGCCCGACATCACCATCCAGGGGCAGGGGACGCTGGGCACCCTCGTACAGGTGTCGGGCTCCGGTTATCGGTTCTCGGTGACGGGTTCGGGCTGCACGATCCAGAACCTGGAGATCGTGAAGACGGACGTCACCACCGGGCAGGACATCATCTGGATCAACGCCGACGACGTGACGATTCAGGACGACCTCATCCACGGCCAGTTCACGATCGGTGACGCCGAGGTGGCGCGGGCGATGGTCGTCAGCGGGGGGCGCACGGGCCTCACGATCACCGGCAACACGATCTACGCCCTGCGCCAGCCGGCCTACGTCACCGGGACCACGACCGGTACGGTCTCCGGGAACTACGTGTACGGCACCAAGGGCTGGGTCCTGGAGGGCGGGGACCTGACCTTCACCGGGAACACCTGGGGCACGGGAGCCAGCGCGAACGTTTATGACGTGGCGATCCTCGCCTCGGTCCCGTCCGGCTACTACACCGACATCGTCGCGATGGGCGCCGCCAACAACGACGCCGTGATCGAGGACCAGCGGGCCGCGCCGGCCGTGTTGAACATCGTGCACGTGGACGCGGCCGCCCTGACGGCCGGTGACGGCGGTGGCCACTTCCCCTACCAGACCATCGTCCCGGCCACGACGCGCGTCGTCGCCGGGGGCACCATCCTCGTGGCCGCCGGGACCTACACGGAGCAGGTGGTCGTCGCGAAGAACGACGTCACGCTGCTGGGTGCCGGCAAGGGGAGCACCATCCTGCAGTCGCCGGTGACCCTGGCGACGTCGTTCACCACCAAGAAGTCGATCCTGACCGTGAATGGCGCGACCGGGGTGACCGTCCGCGACCTGACCGTGGACGGGCTCGGTCGCGGCAACGCCAACAGCCAGTTCGTCGGCGTGGCGTTCTGGAACGCGGGCGGCGCGCTGCTCGACGTGGACGTGGACCGGGTCCGCGACACGCCCTTCAGCGGTGCCCAGCACGGCGTGGCCGTGTACGCCTACAACAACGCCGGCGGTCCCTACAGCCTCGAGGTCGCCGGAGTCGGCATCACCGACTTCCAGAAGGGCGGCATGGCCCTGGGCGGCGCCGGCCTGACGGCGAACGTGCACGACTGCGTCGTGGCGGGTGCCGGGCAGACCACGGTCACGGCGCAGAACGGCATCCAGATTGGCTACACCGCCGCCGGCTCGATCACCGACTGCGAGGTATCGGGCTGCTACTACGCGGGGCCCGACTGGACGGCCTGCGGGATCCTCTACTACCAGCCGAGCGCGGCGGCCGTCTCCGGGGGCTCGCTGGACGGCTGCCAGACCGGCGTCTGCTTCCAGAACGTGAGTGGCTCGATGTCGGGCAGCGAGGTCACGGTGCCGTCCAGCGCCGTGGACGGTGCCTGGGGCGTCTGGTGCTACAACAGCCTCACGAGCCTGGCGGCGACGGCGGGCGGCGCCGCGGCGGACCGTCCGCGACCGGAGACGCAGCCGGTCGAGGCGGACGGGGGCTCGGCCTCGGTCACGCTGGGCACGGCGGCCAGCCTCTACACGATCGCGCTGCACGACTGCTGTCTGAGCGGTCCGGGCACGATGAACACCGAAGGCGTGGACGTGTACTCGAAGGGCGGCGGGTTGCACGTGACCGCCGAGGGCCTGGAGATCACGGGCTGGGAGTACGGCATCGGCGTCGGCGGGGCCGGGGCCCCGACCGTGAATGCCAGCCACAACTCCATCACCGGCAACCTGGTCTACGGCTTCGCGCCGTACGGCGGCTACGGGACCTGTGTGGCCGAGTACAACTGGTGGGGCGACGCGGGTGGCCCGGGCGTCGGGGGTGCGAACCCGGTCTCGGGCGCGGACTACACGCCCTGGCTCATCTCGGGGACGGACCTCGAGCCGCTCTGCGGCTTCACCGCGCCGGCCGACAACCTGATCGCCCCGGTGCCGCCGGCGACGTGCATCACGCCGGTGCACGCCTGCGTGGCCGTGCCGGTGAACATCACGCGGACCACGGCGGAGCACGTCCGTGGCTTCACGGTGGACGTGCAGCTGGCCGGCGGTCTCACGCTGTGCGGGGCCGGCATCGTCGAGGGTGACTACCTGAACGCCATCAGCGGCACGGCATTCCAGGTGGTGGACAACGGCGGCGGCTCCTACACGGTGGACTGCGCCATCCTCGGCCTGCCCTGCGGGGCGACGGCGCCGACCGGCACTTTGTTCACCCTGAACGTAGGCAGCAGCGGCGCGGGGACCGGCACGGTGACGCTGACGGCCAGTACGCTGCGCGACTGCGACAACGCGGACGTGGCCTCGAGCCTCGGCGCTCCGGCCGAGATCACGATCGACAACTCGGCCCCAGCGGCGCCCACGGCCCTGGCGGCGGCGCAGGTGAAGCTCTCGAACGACGACGACGGGACGACGGAGATCGCGGTGACGTGGCCGGCGGTGGAGGCAGGCGCCACGGTGCGCGTCTACCGGGCCGACTACGGCTTCTACCCCGAGTACGACGACCTGGGCGGCGCGGTGCCGGCGGTGCCGGTGGCCTACCCGCCGGCGGCGCCGTGGGTGCTGGCCGGGAGCGTCAGCAGCGGCACG
>JAXDBZ010000135.1:0-6454 GCA_034678345.1 Candidatus Eiseniibacteriota bacterium | reverse complement strand
GCCGCCGAGCTGGAGCGGACGGTCGCCGACCTGGAGTTCGCGGTGGAGCGCTTCGAGCGGATGTTCGGGGAGAAGCCGCCCCGGATCGCCGTGCGGGTCTTCGCGTCCCCCGAGGAGATGACCGCCTTCGACAAGCAAGCCCTCCTCGCCCGGGGCCTGCGGACCCAGATGTGGCTCTCCGACGACTACCACCGTCGCATGAAGGCGGACGTGCGGGTGTCATCGGCCCTGGGAGCCGTCCTCGCGCAGGGCACGGTCCCGGGAGTGCTCGCGCCCCTGCCCGGGAAGGGCCCGCACGGTCTCGACCTGCGGGCCAGGGACGAGATCGTCCGCGTGCAGGGAACCCGGACGACGACGCTCGAGGCGCTCGAGGAGGCTCTGGGGAGGCTGCCGGCCGGGGCCGAGGTCGAACTGGTGCTTCGGCGGAACGGTGACGAGATCGTGCGGCGGTTCGCGAAGCGGGACATGCCCGCGATCCAGGCCACGGTCGCCCGGGTGGACACGACGGCGACCGCGGCGGCGCGCATGAGGCCGCTGACCCACGAGGTCGGGCACGTGTTCCTGAAGGCGTGGACGGATCGGTGCTGTCGTGGGGTCCGCGGCGGCGTCCCGCCGGACGATCCGGAGCTCTACGGCGACGACTTGCTTCCCGACTGGCTCGACGAGGCCGTCGCCACCGGCTGCGAGGTCCCCGAGCTGCAGGAGTCGCGGCTCACGATGATGCGCCGCGACTCGGTGGACTGGCTGCCGTTCGACAGCCTGTTCGCCATGCGCCACCCGGGGGACGCCAGCGAATGGATGAAGGACCTCCGCCGGACGCTCGGCAGCGCGGCCGGCCAGCGCAAGATGATCGCGGTGGCGATGCCGGCCGGCGAGCTGCCGTCGTCCTCGGGCCCGTTCTACGCCGAGAGCATGGCGGTGGGACTCTTCCTCGTGGAGCGCGGTGGCCCGCACGCGATCCCCACGCTGGCGCGCGCGTTGGCGGGAGGAGAGCGCATCGAGCAGGCGCTGCCGCGGATCCGCGGCGTGCCGGCCGAGGTCGCAGACCTGGAGCGCGCCGTTCGCGACTGGATACGGTCAGGCTGACGCGGCCCGGCGGCCTGACAGCCCGGGTGGCGGACTGACAGAACGGCCGCTCCGGGTACCGGGGACGCGAACGACGCAGTCTGGGACCGAACGCATAATCCGCTGCGTCCCAAGCTGTTGAGGCGTCGATCTCGCCCGCGACCTCTCCATCTCGTGCGCCTTCGCTGGGGGGCCTGTATCTTGCTCTCCCATAAGAAGGTGGGGACCGCCGTGGCCGCACCCGGCCCGGCGGCGAAGCAGCGAACGCGGAGGAGAGATGAAGCCGATCGAGGGGATCGAGTCGGTGTACCAGCGCAAGCCGCCGGAAGTCGAGCGCATCGGCGTTCCGCGCGGCGAGCTGTGCATCGTCACGGACTGGTGCAAGGGCTGCGGGTTCTGCATCGAGTTCTGCACCAAGGAGGTGCTGGCCGCGGCGAAGGGGTTCAACAAGAAGGGCTACCACCCGCCCGAGGTCGTCAAGCCCGAGGCCTGCACGCTCTGCAACACCTGCGAGATGATCTGCCCGGACTTCGCGATCTTCACGGTCAAGCTGGAGCCGGCGAAGGGCGGCCAGGACTCCGGGACGGAGGGAGCCAAGTGAGCCGCGCCCGGTATCTCGAGGCCGCCGGGGCCCGCACCGTCGCCGCCGCCCCGCGCGGCGTCCTCACCGGCACGCACTACCTCGACGGCGACTTCGCCTGCGGCGAGGGCGCCATGGCGGCCGGCTGCCGCTTCGTGGCCGGCTACCCCATCACCCCCTCGACCGAGGTCGTCGAGCGCATCAGCCGCCGCTTCCCCACCGTGGGCGGCACCTTCATCCAGATGGAGGACGAGCTGGCCAGCATGGCCGCCGTCGTTGGTGGCTCGTGGTCGGGCACCAAGTCCATGACCGTCACGAGCGGCCCGGGCTTCAGCCTGATGATGGAGAACATCGGCCTGGCGGCGATGATGGAGACGCCGGTCGTGGTCGTGGACGTGCAGCGCGCCGGCCCGTCCACCGGCCTGCCCACCATGGTGGGACAGGCCGACATGATGCAGGCCCGCTGGGGCTCGCACGGCGACTACGGCGTGATCGCCCTCAGTCCGCGCTCGCCGCAGGAGGCCTTCGACCTCACCATCGACGCCTTCAACCTCGCCGAGCTGTACCGCGTGCCGGTGATGGTCATGATGGACGAGTGCGTGGGTCACATGACCGAGAAGGTGATCATCCCGCCGGCCGGCGAGATCCAGGTGGTCCCGCGCCGTCTCACGAAGCAGCGGCCCGAGCGCTACCTGCCCTACAAGGCGGGCCCGAGCCTGGTGCCCGAGATGGTGCGGGCGGGCGACGGCTACCGCTTCCACAGCACCGGGCTGACGCACGACGAGCGCGGCTACCCGTCCATGACGGTGGACACGCAGGAGAAGCTGGTGCGGCGCCTGGTGGACAAGCTCAAGGTGAACGCGGACAAGATCGTCCGCGTCGAGGAGGACGGGACCGAGGGCGCCGACGTGGTGGTGGTGAGCTACGGCATCACCTCGCGCGTCGCGCAGCTCGGCGTCGAGCTGGCGCGCCAGCGGGGCGCGAAGGTCGGCACGCTGCGGCTGGTGGTGTGCTGGCCCTTCCCCGAGAAGCGGGTGCGCGAGCTGGCGGCGAAGGTCAAGGCCTTCGTCGTGCCGGAGATCAACTTCGGGCAGATGGTGCTGGAGGTCGAGCGCTGCGCCGGCGGCCGCGCGGTGGCGATCGGCGTCCCGCACGCCGGCGGGGGAGTGCACGATCCGGAGGCGATCTGCCGGACCATCCTGGAGGCGGCACGATGAGCGCGCGCACGGAACCCGGCGCGGTCGAGGAGCGGATCCACCCGATCACGCCGTACGTCCGCATGGACCGCATGCCGCACATCTGGTGCCCGACCTGCGGCATCGGCACGGTGCTGAAGTGCTACGCGGCGGCGCTGGAGCGCTCGAAGGTGGACCTCGACAAGGTGAGCGTGGTCTCCGGCATCGGCTGCACCGGCCGCGTCGCCGGCTACGTGAAGATGGACAGCTTCCACTCGACGCACGGGCGGGCGCTGCCCTTCGCCACCGGGCTCAAGCTGGGGCGTCCCGAGCTGATGGTCACCGTCGTCTCCGGCGACGGGGACCTCATCGGCATCGGCGGCAACCACTTCATCCACGCCGCCCGGCGCAACATGGACCTGCTCGTCATCCTGGTGAACAACTTCATCTACGGCATGACCGGCGGCCAGAACGCGCCCACCACGCCGCTGACGGCGCGCTCCTCGACCATGCCGCTGGGCAACTTCGAGCGGCCGTTCAACCTGCCGCACCTGGCCGCGACCTGCGGGGCCACCTACGTCGCGCGCTGGACCGCGATGCACACGGCGCAGATGACGCGCGCCTTCACCGAGGGCATCCAGCGCAAGGGTTTCCGCTTCATCGAGGTCATCGCCCCGTGCTCGACGCTCTACGCGCGGCTCAACAAGCTGGGCACGGGCCTCGACCTGATGACCTACTACCGCGACAACTTCGAGATCCGGAACAAGGCCGACACGCGCGAGCTGGACCTGGACTTCCAGGGCAAGATCGTCTGCGGGAAGTTCGTGGACCAGGAGCGGCCCACGTTCCTCGAGGCGATGCAGGCGCACTACCGCGGCGTGCTCGGCGACAGGTACGTGCCGATGCCGCCCGAGGGGGGGATGCTCCATGGACAGGACTGAGGTCCGCGTCACCGGCTACGGCGGGCAGGGCGTCGTGCTCATCAGCACGGTGATCGGCCGCGCCTGGGCGGTCCACGCCGGCAAGCACGCCGCCATGATCCAGAGCTTCGGCCCCGAGGCCCGCGGCTCGGCCTGCAGCGCGACGCTGGCCATGTCCGAGACCGAGGTGCTGTACCCGTACGTGCGGCACCCCGACGTCCTGGTGGCGATGTCCTCGGAGGGCTACGAGCTGTACCGCAAGGAGCTCAAGGACGGCGGCATGCTCGTCTACGAGTCGAACCTGGTGAAGCCGAAGGCCCAGGCGGGACGCAAGGACTACGGCATCCCCTCGACCCGCATCGCCGAGTCGCTGGGGCGCGTGCTGGTGCAGAACGTGGTGATGCTGGGTTTCTTCTCCGCCGTCACGCGCCTGGTGCCCATGGAGGCGATGGAGGCGGCGCTGCGCCACTCGGTGCCGGCGGGGACCGAGGAGCTGAACCTGAAGGCCTTCGCCAAGGGGCGCGCCTACGCCGAGGCGCTCCTGGCGGGGAAGGATCCCGAGGCCGCCATCGCCTGACGGCTTCGCGCGACGCTTCGCTCGCGGCCCCCGGCATCGCTGCCGGGGGCCGTCGCGTTGCCGCGGCCGGCGATAAGACGGTTGTCGGGGCGCCGCGGCGGGGCGTACGCTTTTCGCAGACGAGACGCGGCTCCCGTCCCCCGGCCGGCGCTTCACGCGTGGTCCGGAGGTGTGATATGCGGCGCCACGGTCCCTGCCTTTCCGCCCTCGCCCTCGCCGCGGCCCTGCTCGGCGCGGCCGCCGCCCCGGTCCCCGCCGACGTGCTCGTGCGCTTCGCCGTGCCGGGCGCCGGCTGCCTGGACGCGGCGAGCGAGAACCACCGCCTCTCGGGCGCGCTGGGCCAGTCGGCCGTCGGCCGCAGCGCCAGTGAGAGCTACCGGCTGACCGCCGGCTTCTGGAGCGTGCCCGGCGCGTCCGGGCCGACCGCGGTCGAGCCGCCCTCTGCCAGCCCGTTCCGCCGCCCGGAGGTCCACCCCAATCCCGCCGTCGCGGAGGCCGCCGTCGTCTTCGACCTGCCGCGGGCCGGCGTGGTGCGCGTGCGCGTGCTCGACGTCGGCGGGCGGGTCGTCCGCACCCTCGCCCGCGGCTGGCGGGAGCGCGGCCGGCAGACCGTCCGCTGGGACGGGCGTGACGAAGCCGGCGCGCGCGCGCCGGCCGGGTTGTACTGGGCCGAGGTCGGCGCCGGCGCGGACCGCGCCCTGACGAAGTTCATCCGGCTGCGATAGCCGTCCGGGGGAGGATGCGATGAAGGCGATGCTGCTGCTCTCGACGATGCTCCTCGCGCTCGCCGCGGCGGCGCGGGCCGAAGTGCCGCCGGTGATGGACCACCAAGGCTACCTGACCACCGCGGGCGGCGCGCCGGTGACCGGCACGCGTACGATGGTCTTCACCATCTACGACGCGGCCGAGGCCGGCCAGGCGCTGTGGACCGAGACCCAGTCCGTCACCGTGACCGACGGGCTGTTCAACGTGTACCTCGGTGACGTCGCCGCGCTGCCCGCCACCATCTTCACCGGGCAGGCGCTCTACCTCGGCGTGCGGGTCGGGACGGACTCCGAGATGACGCCGCGCATCCGTCTGGCCGCGGTGCCGTACGCCTTCGCCAGCGGGCGGGACGCGCTGCCGGCCCAACGGTGGTTCCGCGACGCCGACGGGGACCTGTTCGGCAACCCCTACGTGTGGGTGCCGTCGGTCGGCCAGCCGGTCGGCTACGTCGCCGACAGCACGGACTGCAACGACGGCGACGCGGCCATCCACCCCGGGGCGGAGGAGACCTGCGACGGGGTGGACAGCAACTGCGACCTCGCCGACGGCAATCCCGAGGTCTGCGACGGCCAGGACAACGACTGCAGCGGGACCGCCGACGACAACATGGTCGGGCCGCTCTGTCCGCTCCAGGAGGGCGCGTGCGGCGGCGCCCGCATGATCTGCGGCGGGGTCTCGGGCTGGCTCCCCTGCACGGCCGCCAACTACGGGTCGAACTACGAGCCGACCGAGGCCACCTGCGACGGCCTGGACAACGACTGCGACGGCGTCACGGACGAGAGCCTGACCGGGCCGCCCTGTCCGCTCCAGGACGGCGTCTGCGCCGGCGCCCAGATGACCTGCGGCGGCGCGTCGGGCTGGCTCCCGTGCGGGACGGCCGAGTACGGCCCCCACTACCAGCCCGTGGAAGACCGGTGCGACGGCCTCGACAACGACTGCGACGGCATGACGGACGAGGAGGCGGACTGCGACGACGGCATTCCCTGCACCACGGACGAGTGCGGCGACTTCGGCTGCCAGCACGCGCTGGCCCTGGGCTACTGCCTGATCGCCGGGACCTGCTACGCGGACGGCGAGGCGAACCCCGCGAACGAGTGCCAGGTCTGCGACTCCGCCCGGTCGCAGACCCTCTGGTCGCCCCGCGAGGACGGCACGCCGTGCACCGGTGGCACCTGCCAGGGCGGGACCTGCACGCCGCCGTAGGCGGGAAGCGCGCGGCCGCGGCCCCCGGCATCGCTGCCGGGGGCCGTCGCGTTGCCGCGGCCGGGGCGGACGTGTAGTTTGACACCCATGAGCGCCAGGGCCGGCCCGTCGGGCGAAGCCGAGGATCGGATCACGTCCCTCACCACCATGCAGCGCGTGGCCGTCGTCG
>JAXDBZ010000134.1:0-31076 GCA_034678345.1 Candidatus Eiseniibacteriota bacterium | reverse complement strand
CTCGGGCTTGCTCCAGCGCGAGTCGCCGAGGTAATGGCCGAGGTCGCCGCCCACGGTGAGCTGGAAGAGGCGGTCGCGGCCGGCATCGGCCACGAGCATCACGTCCGGTCCGATCCACGGCGCGGGCAGGATGCCTTCCGGCGCCGTCAGGTTCTGCCGCGCGATGCGGTCGGCCACGCAGCCCGCCGGCACGGTGACGCCGGTGGCGTAGGCCACGGCCCGGAAGCGGGCGTCGAAGCGGGCCGGCAGCAGCGTGCCGTCCGTCGCCACCAGGCTCGTGTCCAGGGCCCAGTCGTAGGTGAGGCCGCTGGTCCAGGGCTCGGTCGGGACGTAGCGCGCCTCGCGGCCCGACACCTGCCAGACACCCGCCGCGGCCGGCGCGATCGAGAAGGCGGACACGAGCCGCAGCGGCTCCACGGTGCGGTCGAAGACCACGCGCAGCGGCGACCAGCGGTCGTTCACGGCGCGGTCGTGCGCCGGTGCGACGCTCTCGACGTGCAGCACGTCGGCGGCGGGCAGCGTGGCCGCGCGCGCGGCCAGCGTCTCGTAGACGCGCGCGCCGCGCGCCGGCAGGCGCACGGTCAGGGCGCCACCCGCTCCCACCACGTCCGCGTACGCGGGTTCGAGCGCGTCCACCAGCGCCGTGCCCGCCGGCCAGAGCGTGCTCACCGCCCGGACGAGCGGCGCGTTCGAGCTGTTCACCGCCACCACCACGCTGTCGGTGGCGCTCGTCCGCCCGTAGGCGTAGAGACCGGGCCCGGACGTCTCGGCGTAGAGGTCGGTGGTGGCGCCGCGCCGCAGCGCCTCGTGCCGCCGCCGCGCCTCGATCGCGGCGCGCAGGCGCCGGAAGAGCAGGTGCGCCTGGTCGTAGTTGTCGCCGAGCGAGGGACCGAAGTTCCACTGCCCCGCCCACATGTCCTCGCGGCACCAGGGGTCGCCGCCGCCGTCGAAGCCCTGCTCGGTGCCGTAGTAGACGATGGGGATGCCGCGCGAGGTGAGCAGCCAGGCCAGCGCCGCCTCGAGCCGGCTCTCGTCCTGGTTCGCGATGCCGGCGCCGAGGAAGCGCGAGTTGTCGTGGTTGTCGAGGAAGGTGGTGAGCCGCTCGCGCGTCGAGGCGTCGTACTCCGTCAGGCTGGCGTAGCGCGCCGGCAGGGCGGCCGGCGGGTCGGAGTAGCCGAACACGCCGTTGGCGGTGAAGTAGAGCGGGTAGTGGAGCATGGAATCGAACTTGTAGGCACCGCCGCCCACCGTGCCGGTGTACGAGCCGACCTTGGCGTCGCTGCCGTCCCAGACCTCGCCGAACATGAGGAAGTGGGTCTTGCCGCGGGTGGCGGCGTGGAGCCGCACGGCCGAGCACCACTCGCTCCAGAAGCCCATCTCGACATGCTTGACCGTGTCCACGCGGAAGCCGTCGCAGTCCGTGCTGTCGATCAGGAACCGGGCCGCCTCGACGAGCGCCGTCCGCACCGCCGCGTCCTCGGTTCTCAGGTCATTCAGGCCGGAGAGCTGCCCGAGGATCTGCTCGGGGTCGGAGAAGTCGCCGATGTTCCCGTAGGGGTGGAACTTCGTCAGGTCGTCGAACACGCCGGCGAAGCGCCGGCCGCCGTCGGCCCAGCGCAGCGTGTAGCCGGCCGGGTACTTGTAGGCCGGCCAGCCGGCGTCCGAGCTGGTGATGAGGCTGCCCATGTGGTTGCAGACGACGTCGAGGATGACACGGATGCCGCGCTCGTGTGCCGCCTCGACGAAGGCGCGCAGCTCGGCCAGCGTGCCGAAGTGCGGAGCGATGGCGAGGAAGTCGCGCGCGGCGTAGCCGTGGTACTCGGCGTTGGCGTTGAGCACGACCGGCGCGATCCAGACCGCGTCCACGCCCAGGTTGACGAGGTAGTCGAGCCGGGCGGTCAGGCCGGCGAAGTCGCCGCCGTGGATGCGGTAGCCGTCGGCCGGGGCGTAGTTGCCCTCCGCGGCGTCGTTGGCGGCGGAGCCGTTGGCGAAGCGGTCGGTGACCACCTGGTAGAGGACGAGGTCGCGCCAGTCGGCCGGGGAGGGCGTGCCGGCGAGCGCCGGCGGCACCAGCGCGGCCACCGCCAGCAGCGCCGCAGCAAGGGCCCCGCGCCGGACCGCCCGCGCCGCCGCCGCCCGTTGACCCTGCCCCGTAGCCCCTCTAAAATCATGGGGTTGCCACCCCCGAAGACCTCGAACGGGCCCGACCTGCGACCTGGAGCCTCCCATGCGACCCGCCCGCGCCCCTGTCATCCTCACTCTCGCCGTCCTCCTGGGCACCATCCCCGCCGTCGGCGCCTCCGCCGCGGTCCCGCAGCGCACACGCCTGCTGCTGGACCGTGCCGACGCCTGGCCCCGCGCCTCGGTGGCCGGGATCGGCGACGTCCGTACCGACGCCACCGCCCTCGAGAGCGCCGCCGACATCCTTGCATTGTACTACGACGAAGGCGAGGCCCTCACGTTCCGCGTCAGCCTGGTCGCGCCGGTCGGCATCCACGATGGCGCGGACCACTTCGCCCGGGAGCGCGTGCGGGCCATCCTCCTGCTCGACGAGGGCACCGGCCGCAACGCGGACCTGCCGGCACCGCTGCGCGGGCCGGCCCCGTTCGCCTGGGACCGCATGCTCGTGCTCCAGCCGGGCGAGGACGTCCCCGCGCGCCTCTCCGCCTCGGCCGGCGAGGCGGGTGAGCGGCTGGCGCCGGAGCGCGCCGCCTTCCACCTCGAGAAGGGCTGGCTCGCCGCCGCGCTGCCGCGCGGCGCCGCGGCGCCCCGGCGGGCGGCGGTGATCACCCTTGCCCACGGCCGCGAGCTGGACCGCATGGTGGTCACGCTCGGCGCCCGGCAGGCGGCCGCCTACGAGGCCAACGTCGCCTTCATGCACTTCGGCAACCAGGGCCTGGCCTACAGCGACGTCTTCCATGGCCGCTACGGCGCCGAGAGCACGAGCGGCTTCGACGAGATCCTGCGCGTGCACCAGGACAAGAACATTCCGGTGAACGTGCACCTGAGCGGCCTGCTGCAGTCGGCCGCGGAGTGGGACGCGCGCAACGGCGACCCGGTGGACTTCAATGCCTGGATGCGCGCCGGGGTGACGTCCGGCTGGCTGGGCGTGGTCTCGTCGGCCTACGGCCAGCCCATCCTGCCGTTCCTGCAGGGCGCGATGAACGGCTGGGCGGTGGACCGGCAGGTGGCGATGGACACCTGGCGCTACGGCTACACGCCACACGTGGCCTGGGTGCCGGAGCGCGTGTGGCTGACGCCCGGCCAGTACCCCGGCGACGGCGTCATCGACTGGACCGGCAGCTGGTGGCAGACGAACGGCATCGACGCGGTCATCCTCGACGACTGGCCCCACTGCTCGGGCCACGACAACCACCAGCTCCACACCATCCAGGGCTCGGGTCTGCGCGTCATCCCGCGCGACGGAGACTTCACCGGCAAGATGCACGGCGGCGACGGCGCGGGCGCGCTGGCCATCCTGAGCGGTCTGGCCGGCTCGGGGCTCGGCACCTACCGCCTGGTCACGTACGCCGACGACTGGGAGATGGCCGCGGCGCTGGGCAACTGGGCCACCGACTTCCCCTACGCCTACGGCACCTACCTGTGGATGATCGACAAGTGCGCGACCGAGAGCGCCTGGCTGCACACCTGGAAGCTCGATCCGGCGCTGGGCAACCCCAACTTCAACGGCGACACCTTCACGCCCGTGAACGGCACCTACCCGACGATCGGCGGCACCGACGGCTACGGCGGCAGCAACAACGCCTGGTACGGTCACTGGGCGGGCTACATCCCCTACTCCACCGGCGGCGACGGCAACGGGACCTGCGCCGGCACCGGCGGCAACTGCAAGAACCACGGCACGCTGTGGAACGACGCCCACGCCGCGCTGCAGGCCGCGCCCGACAACGGCATCCGCGAGGCGGGCTGGTACGTGCTCATGACCAACCTGCACGAGACCGGCTGGCACGACTACCTCGGCGGCCCGCTCTCCGGCTGGCAGCGCCAGTACTCGGCGCACATCAAGAACGCCAACGTCTACGCCGAGGCCGCGCGCTGGGCCGGCGGGCTCTACGCCAGCCCGACCGGGGCCTACTTCAGCGACATCGACAACGACGGCACGAACGAGGTCGTCCTGTACAACGACCGGGTCCTCGCCGTCTTCGAGTCCATCGGCGGGCGGGCTCCCTGGGTGTTCGCCCGGGACGGCGGCAGCAACTACTCCGTGGTCGGCGTGGACAACGCCTACTGGTACGGCACCGAGGGTGACTACAACGACGGCAACCACATCGCCGCCCTGTCCGACGTCGGCCCCAACCACCAGCACGACTTCTACGCCATGGCGGTGGACACCTCGTCGGGCAACACGGTGCAGGCCACCTTCACCGCCTCCGGCGTGAGGAAGACCGTGCGTCTGACGCTGGGGCAGCCCTACCTCGACGTCGTCTATCGCGTCGGCGCCAACACGCAGTACGTCCAGGCCGGCTGGTCGCCCGACCTCGTGGACCTGCTCTACAACGCCGAGATGGACCGCATCTGGGCGCCCGACGTCTCCTACATGGGACGGCGCAACCCCAACACCGGCGCCACCGCGGCGTGGGTGCTGGGCGGCGGGGGCGCGGGGTTCAACAAGGAGGTCGGCGGCACGCTGATGAAGGCCGACGAGATCGTCGGCACGCAGAAGTTCGAGGTGCTGCTCTACGCCGGGCCGACCTCGCCCCCCGACGCCGAGGGGCACACCACCGAGCTGGTGGCGCTGGCCGCCGCGCTCGGCGACCGCCTGCCGCCCGAGGCGGTGAGCGGCACCTACTTCCCGGCCGCGCACCAGCTGACGCTCACCTTCGACGAGGCGGTGCGCTACGACGAGGTCACGCTGACGGGCATCGCCATCGACGCGGACGACGACGGCACGGCCGAGGCCACGCTCGACGCGGGCTGCACGGTCCTCAACGGCGCCGACGCGGCGACGCTGACCATCCTGGTGTCGAGCGCCGTGCACACCGCCATCCAGGGAATGAACCACACCGGCATGCTCCTGCTGCTGCAGACCGGGGCGGTGAGGGACGTGGCCGGCAACGCCTGTGCCGCGCTCACCAACGCGGGCGACGTGCCGGTCTCCTACGGCCCGCCGACGCTCGTCACCCTCGACGGCTACTTCAACCCCTCCGAGTGGCCGGACTGCGCCGTGGCGGTGGCCGACTCCTTCGACTCGGTCTGGAACCCGCCGGGCGAGACCACGAACGAGATCCAGGCGCTGGGCTGCCAGTGGGACGACACCTACCTCTACCTGGGCATCCGCGGCGTCGCCACGGGCAACTCCTGGCTGCTCTACCTCGACACGGATCCCTACGGCGCCAACGGCTTCACCGACCTGACCGCCATCGACCACTGGGAGCGTGGCGCCACCTTCACCGCCACGGGCTTCAAACCCGACTGGCAGTTCGGCGCCTACCAGCACCAGGGGATTTACGACGGCCAGTCCTTCTGGAAGCTGCTCGGCGCCACGACCAGCGCCGACTCCAGCGCGGCGATCCTGGCGGCGTTCGACCCCATGCACCTGAACGGACTCGACGGCGGCAGCGAGATCGCCATCCCCTGGAACACGCTCTACGGCCTGGGGGCGGGCCACGTGCCGGCGAACTGCCGCATCGGCTTCGTCGCCTCGCTGGCCTGGGATCCCGAGCCGGACGGCGTGCTGGGCGGCGACCAGGCGCCCAACAACGTCTCGGCCACGCCGCCGGTGCTCGACAACTTCAAGCTCATCACCGTGGACGCGGATGGCGACGGCGTGCCCGATTCCACGGACCGCACCGCGCCGGCGCTGGTGGCGGCGGCGGCCAGCGACTGGGACAGCCTGATCACCCTGCAGTTCAGCGAGCCGGTCACGGCGGCTACCGCGAACCAGCCTTCGCGCTACGCCGTGTACCAGACGGACAACCCGCCGGCGTCGCTGACCGTCCGCACGGCCACGCTCCAGGGTGACCCGCGCTACGTCCTGCTGCTGGTCTCCCCCATGTCCCACGTCGGCTACACGGTCGTGGCGAGCGGCGTGGCCGACACGTCGTGTTTCCAAAACGCCTCGCCGCAGACCAGCACGACGTTCCAGGGCCCGGCCGTGAGCGTGGATCCGGCGGCGCCCGCCGCGGGCGGGCTGGCCCTCGCCCACCCCGTGCCCAACCCGACGCGGGGCGGGGCGCTCCTCGCCTACGCCCTGCCCGAAGGCCCGGCGCCGGTGGCGCTCGAGTTGTACGACCTTGGCGGCCGCCTCGTCCGCACCCTGGTGCGGGTCACGCAGCCCGCCGGGTCGTATCAGGTGCGGTGGGACGGGCGCGACGACCGCGGCCGACGTCTTGCGTCGGGCGTGTACTTCGTGCGACTTTCGCTGGGCGCCCGGCAGCAGGTGAAGCGGCTCGTCATCCTGCCCTGACGGCCGGCCGAACGAAGGGCGCCGCGGTCCGCGTCAGCGGGCCGCGGCGCTCCGCTTCACGGCTGCGTCCCAGGTTCGAGAGAACGGAGGCCTCGATGATGCGGTCCCGCTGGTGTGCCCCGCTCGCCCTCGCGGCGCTGCTCGCCGCCACCCTGCCCGCCTGCGCGCCGAAGTCCGGCCGGAGCGCGCGCACCATCGTCATCTGGGAGCAGATGGACCCGGAGGAGCGCGTGCGCTTCGAGGCCAACCTGGCGGCCTTCCGGCAGACGCACCCCGACGTCGAGATCCAGCACACGCCCTACGAGACCGAGCAGCTGCGCACGCAGTTCCAGACGGCGGCGGCGGGCGGCGGCGGCCCCGACCTGGTCTTCGGCCCGTCCGACCAGGTCGGCCCGCTCTCGCTGCTCCAGACCATCCAGCCGCTCGACCAGGCCCTGCCGGCCGGCTTCTTCGACCGCTACGTGCCGAGCTCGCTCGACACGCTCGACGGGCACATCTACGCCGCGCCTGACCAGGTCGGCAACCACCTCGTGCTCTGCTTCAACCGCCGGCTGGTGCCGCAGGCACCGACGACCGCCGAGGAGTTCGTCGCCCTGGCGAGGAGACTCACGCGCGGCGGCGTCTACGGCTTCGCCATGAACCTGACCGAGCCGTACTGGCTGGTGCCCTTCCTCGGCGGTTACGGCGGCTGGATCATGGACGCGCAGGCCGCCCCGACGCTCGACACGCCGGCGATGGTGCAGGCGCTCACCTTCCTCAAGGGCCTGCGCGACCTCCGGGTCCTGCCGCAGGAGTGCGACTACCAGATCGCCGAGACGCTCTTCAAGGAGGGCAAGGCGGCGATGATCGTGAACGGCCCGTGGTCGTGGTCCGGTTACCGCCGGGCCGGCGTGGACCTCGGCATCGCCCCGCTCTTCCGCATGCCGGGCGGCCGCTGGGCGCAGCCGATGGTGGCGAGCAAGGGCTACTCGATCAGCGTCAACGTCCCGAAGGAGAAGATGCCGCTGGTGACCGAGCTGGTCGAGTACCTCACCTCGCCCGAGGCCGAGCTGCGCTCGGTGCGCGAGCTGGCCATCCTGCCCAGCCACAAGGACGCCTACGGCGACAGCTCGCTGGTGCAGGACCCCTACCTCGCGGTCTCGCTGCAGGCGATCGAGAAGGGCCGCCGCATGCCGGTGGTGCCCGAGATGCGCGTCATCTGGGACGCGATGCGGCCCGAGATGCAGAACGTCATGAACGGCATCAAGACCCCGGCCGGGGGGGCGCGAGCCATGCAGCAGGCGGCGGTAGCGCAGATCGCGGCCATGAAGAAGTGACGCCGTGAACGCGACGATCCGCGCCCCGCGCTCGTTCCCCTACCTGCTGCTGCTGCCGGCCCTGGTGGCGATGCTGCTGGTCGTCCTGTTCCCCCTGCTCTACAACATCTTCCTCGCCTTCCGGAACATGAGCCTCTACCACTTCACGGACCACACGTTCGTGGGGCTGGAGCAGTTCCGGGAGCTGTTCGCGCAGCCCGTCCTCTACGTGCTGTTCGGCAAGTCGCTGCTGTGGACGGTGCTGAACGTCTTCTTCCACGTCGTGATCGGCGTGGCGCTGGCGATGCTGCTGGCCGGCCCAGTGCGCGGGCGGGCCCTCTACCGCACCCTGCTGATCCTGCCGTGGGCCATGCCGCAGTACATCTCGGCCCTGACCTGGCGCGGCATGTTCAACTACGAGTACGGCGCGGTGAACCTCATCCTGCAGCGCCTGCACCTGCCGGCGGTGCCGTGGCTGTCCGACCCGACCTGGGCGTTCCTCGCGCCGGTCATCGTCAACATCTGGCTCGGCTTCCCCTTCATGATGATCGTGGCGCTGGGCGCGCTCACCGCCATCCCCCACGACCTCTACGAGGCCGCCGACCTCGACGGCGCCGGCGCCTGGCTCAAGTTCCGCCACGTCACCTGGCCGCAGATCCTGCCGGTGCTCACCCCGGCCGTGCTGCTCGGCACGGTCTGGACCTTCAACAACATGGTGGTCATCTGGCTGGTCTCGCAGCAGGGCCGCCCCGCCGACCAGACCCACATCATGGTGACCTGGATCTACAAGGTGGCCTTCACCTACTACCGCTACTCCTACGCCGCCGCCTTCTCGGTGGTGGTGTTCCTCATCCTCCTCGCCTTCGTCGTCTTCACCCTGCGGCGCGCGGCGCCGCTGGAGCAGGCAAAGTGAGCGCCGGCCGCCGCCGCCCCGTGCACGTGAGCGTGCTCACCCACGCCTTCCTCGTCCTGGTCTCGCTGGCCACGGTCTATCCGATCCTACAGATCGTCACCGTGTCGCTGCGGCCGACCGACTCGCTCTACTCGACCTCGCTGGCCCTGATCCCCGAGCACGCCACGCTCCGCGCCTACTACGCCATCCTCTTCGAGAAGCAGTTCCTGCTGTGGATGCGCAACTCGGCGCTCGTGTCGCTGGCGGTGACGGTGTTCGGCGTGGTGCTGGCCTCGACCGCGGCCTACGCGTTCTCGCGCTTCCGCTTCCCCGGCTGGCGGATGGGGCTCTACTCGTTCCTGCTCACCCAGCTCTTCCCCGCCACCATGCTCATGCTGCCGCTCTACGTGCTGATGAGGGCCCTGCACCTGCTCGACACCTTCGCCGGGCTGACCATCGCCTACACCGCCACCGCGCTGCCGTTCTGCGTCTGGACCATGCGCGGTTACTACGACACCATCCCGGTCGAGCTGGAGCAGGCCGCGCTCATCGACGGCTGCGGGCCGTGGACGGCGTTCACCCGGGTCACACTGCCGCTGGCCGCCCCGGCGCTCACCATCACCGCGCTGTTCTCGTTCATGAGCGCGTGGTCCGAGTTCCTCGTCGCCCGCATCGTGGTGAGCAGCCTGAGCCTCTACACCCTGCCGCTCGGCCTCGAGAGCCTGGCCGGGGTGTTCCAGACCGAGTGGGCGAACTACGCCGCCGGCAGCCTGCTGGTGTGCGTGCCGGTCATGGCGCTGTTCGTCTTCCTGAACCGGTGGCTGGTGTCGGGGCTGTCGCTGGGTGGCGTCAAGGGCTAGGGCACGAGGCCCCGCGGGGGCCAAACGCGAGGGGCGGGCTCGCACGAGCCCGCCCCTCGGTGCTTCCGGTCCGGCGACTACCGGTAGATCATCTTCACCTTGCCCCAGCTCGTACGCGGCACGGCCACCGGGGTGCAGACGCCCGGACCGTCGTCCCAGGTGTTGTAGATGGTCTGGGTGGCGGGGCTGTCGTTGTTGACCACGACGGAGCGGTTGCCGACGCTCTCCCACGTGTTGCAGCCGTCCTTCTTGTACTTGAACTCGACGGTCTGCATCGGCGTGCCCGCCAGGTAGGTGATGCAGACACGGTAGATGTCGCCGCCCATGTCGGCCATCGGCACGCCGGCGCCCCAGTTCGTGAGCAGGTCACCCGAACCGACCACGCAGACGCCCGCGGGATCGATGGTCACGCCGTCCATGCACACCTCGAAGCAGACCTCCTTGTCGGCGTTCAGGTTGTTCAGGCCGCAGCCCAGCGGGGCGTTGTTGTAGCTGTCCGGCGCCAGGTTCAACGAGGTCGAGCCGTCGGTCGGCAGGGTGACGGACCGGTCGCCGACCGACTCCCAGTTCGTGCAGCCGTCGGCCTTGTACTTGTACGCGAGGGCGGGGCTGCTGCCGGCCGGGAAGTTCACGGTCACGTTGTACAGTTCGCCCGAGACCAGGTTCATCGTCACGCCGGTGCCCCAGCTGCCGATCGGAGCCTGGTTGCCGATGACGCACGGCGCGCCGGACGTCGGCGTGCCGCTCATGCAGAGGGTGAAGGTCACGTTCACGTCGTTCGGCAGCACGTCCGTGATCGTGTAGCGCTGGGGCGGCGGGTTGCCGGACTGGTCGTTCACGCCCGTGTAGGTCGTCATGTCGGTCAGGTCGGTGAACTCGACGCGGACTTCCACATAGGCCGCGCCGACCAGGGCAGGCTGGGGGACGGCGCCCGTGTACTCGTCGTTGTTCCCCTTGTCGGTGTTGTACGTCATCGTCACCGAGACCCAGCCCGGCGCGATGTCCGTCTGGTAGTAGAGCGTCGCGTCGATTCCGGCGCCCTGCCCGGGCGAGTCGGTCACCCCGCCTTTCCACACCTCGGCGTAGACGTTGAGCGGCCCGGTCGGGACCTGGGCGGAGTTGTGCAGCGGCCACACGTTGCCGGCCCAGCCGATCGTGGCATGGGCGTCGGCGGCGAGACCGAGCGAGGCCAGCAGGCAGAGCGCGAGGAGGGAGTAGCGCAGCAGCTTCATGGGGATCTCCAGCGGGTCGATCGGGACGAGCATGGGGCCGCGGGCGCGCCCGACCCGTGGGGCGCGCGCCGACCCGTTCACGAGGAACGTGGGCGATGAAACGGAGTACGTACGAAGCCTGAGGGGTGACGATGGGTCGTTGAGGCTGTGCCTCCCCTGGGTCCGCGGCCGGAGGGTGGTCGCAAGATGTCGCTCGTACTACCCACCGCGGCTGGCATGATTCTATCAGGCACCCTACCGGCCTTCCAAGACCCGTGCGCGCTCCCGGCGGCGGGGGCGGCGGGCCCCGGAAAACCCTGTACGCCGGGGCCCCGGCCCCCCGGCAGCGCCACGGCGCCCGCCGTGGGGCGGGCGCCGTGGGTGCGAGACCAGGCGGTCCGGGGCTCACCGCGTGAGCACGATCCTCCGGCTCAGACGCTCCCCACCCATGGAAAGCTCGTACAGGTACACGCCGCTGCGCAGCAGACGGCCGTCGGCGTCACGCCCATCCCACTGCACCTCGTGCGGGCCGGGCTGCAGCATCCGGTCCATGAGGGTGTTCACGCGGCGACCGGTGATGTCGTAAACGACCAGCTTCACCTCGCCCGCCCGCCGCAGATCGAAGCGGATCGTGGTGCGCGGGCTCATCGGGTTGGGGAAGCTCTGCCGCAGCACGGCGAAGTCCGCCCCCGCCGCGACCGGGGTCTCCGGCACGTCGGCCAGGCTCGAGCAGTAGTCCCACAGCCCGATCTCCGGCCACTGCGGCACCGACGTGGAGTGGTTCAAGTCGTCGAGCGCCAGCCAGCGGTTGTCCATGCCGAAGCACTCGTAGAGGCTGTTGTACCAGAACTTGTAGTGCACGTAGGTCTGGCTGGAATCGGGGAAGGTGACGCCGACGGTCCAGCGGTCGTCGCCGGCCGCCTCGTCGTAGCCCGTCCCGGAGTCGTTCATCCACGCCGGGGTGACAGGGGGCAGGGTCTCGAAGCTGAGCGGTTTCACGTCGCCCATGACCGCGACCGTGTCCGCCGATGTCGGCGGCGGGTCCGCATACCCCATATGGACGCGGAAGACCACCGTGATCGCCTTGTCGGTGACCGTGCAGCGGTTGATGCCGCGCGGCGGCAGCCAGAGCGGGCCCAGCGTCCCGCCCACCGTGTCGAAGGCCGCGTCGTTGAGCCAGGCCGAGCGGTTGCCCTGCTTGAAGCACTCGAAATCGTTCGCGATGGGCAGGCTGGACGTCACCCCCGCGAACACCTTCCACTCGATCGTGTTGTACGTGCACTTCGGGAAGCGCGCTTGGGCGGTGTAGATCTGGTCCCCCGCCGCCAGGTCGGGGCTCACGCCGTCGTCCTTCATGGCCAGCCCCGCGGGCGTGAAGGTGAGCGGGGGCTCGTTGCCCTGCAGGTAGAGGGTGTCGGCCGGCCCCGGGCTGAAGAGGGCGGCGTTCACCTGGAAGACGACGTCGATGGGGTGATCGGTGTAGTTCGCCGGATCCTCGCGGTTCCAGTAGTCCACCAGCGTCACGCTGCCGCCGTTGTCGCTCGACAGGTGGTAGGTGCGATTGGCGCCGCCATCGTAGTCACGGCACTGGTGCACGTACTTGTACTCGAGGTCGGCCTCCGCCTTGCCGGTGACGCCGTTCTTCGGCATGGCGAAGGGCACCGTCGCGTCCCAGACGAGGTTGGCGTCGACGTCGTACATCATGGCGTTGTCGCAGAGGGTCTCGAAGGTGAGCGGCGCGAGGCTGCCCTCGACCGAGAACGTGTCCGCCGCGGTGAAGGTGCCACGGCACAGCGACACACCCGGGTCCACGTTGAAGACCAGGTTCTGGACGAAGAACGAGCCCACGTTCGTCGTGCCGTTCTGCACGATCGGATTGCCGATCAGGTCGGTGACGTTCTTCACGGTGATGTCGTAGAAGGAGGCGTTGGCCGAGATGGCGGAATTCAGCAGCAGATGCACGACGTTGGTCGCGCTGGCGTCGCGCGAAGCGAGGATGACGGTGCGGCTGACCGGCCCGCTGAAGGTGTAGTTGTTGGCCACGTTCGCGGTGGTCTGCGATACCGGCTCGCTGAAGGTCACGTCGATCTTGTTCGTGGTGAGCACGAACTGCTTGTTCGCGTCCAGCGTGAAGCCGGTGGCCACGGCCTGCGACACGGTCGGCGGCACCGTGTCGGAGTAGGCCTGGATGACGTAGGGCGCCATGGTCGTCATCTGCACGACGTTCGCGGTGTCCCAGGTGGTGTGGCTGGGGAATAGCGACATCTGCACGCCGTCGCTCATGACCGCGTCGAGCGGCCCCTTGCTGAGGCCGTCCTGCGTGTACCACCACTCGACGTTGATCTGCGAGCCGGCGCTCACGCCGAAGGCCGAGAGCGGGATCTTCACCTCGACGAAGCCGCTCGTGTCCACCATGCCCAGGGCGTTCGGGCCGGCGCCCGAGCCCGTCACCAGCCGCGTGCTGTCCGCCCACGCCGCGCCCGTCCACTTGTAGAGGATCTGGTAGTGGTAGGTGTTCCCGGGCACGCTCGGCACGTCGTAGATGACGAAGTCGGGCCGGTTGGCTAGGTCCGTCCAGCCGATCTTGCGGTTGAAGGGATCCGTGGTGCCGCCGGCGGCGGTGTTCACGTCGATGGCGATGCCCAGGTTGGGGCCGGGGTTGTTGTCGTAGCAGCCCCACTTGTGCGGCCAGTCGAAGCCGAAGTAGACGTAGTTGTTGTCGTTGGTCAGGTAGGCACGCCCGATGTCCAGCGGGAAGACCGAGTCCGGCGAGCAGTAGTACCGGGCGGTGTCGTAGAGGTCGTCGCTGATCAGGTTCGAGGGGTCGAAGTCGTTGACACCGTCCACCGTGATGGTCTGCGGGACGGCGGCGAACGCCGGCACGGCGGCGACCAGCAGGCAGGAGGCCAGGAGCAGAGGACGTAGCAAGCGCATCGCGGGGAGTCTCCAGCCGGGCGGGCCCTTGGCAACACCAGCATCCGGCGCGTCCCCGAGCCCGGTCGGGCACACGCCGCCCCGCCTCCGCGCCAGGAGCCTGGAAGCGGTCGAGTGGATAGATTCTACGGCCCGGCCCGGACCCGGGCAACCGCCGTCTCGGTCCGTGAACAAGGTTCCGCCGCCCCCGCCGCCGATGCCGGCTCAGCCGCCGGGGGCTTCCACTTGACCCCCTCCGGCACGGTGGGCATGATGCGCGCCACGGCGCGTCCGGCCGCCCATCCACGACCCGAGGAACGCATGAGACGCTCCCTCAACGCCCTCCTCCTTCTCACGGTCCTCCTCGTCCCCGCCGCCCACGCCACCACCGCGCGCGACCTCAGCCAGCGCATCCTGGTGGACGGCTTCACGAACGACTGGGAGGCCGACGAGTCGCTCTTCGGCTACAACGCGGCGCTGAAGATGCTGGAGGAGCCCACCGACGATTCGAAGTGGGGCGTGAACAACGACATCAGCCAGGTCCGCGTCACCTGGGACGCCGACAGCCTCTACCTCGCCGGGGACGCGAAGACCTGGGGCAACAACCTCGTCATCCTGCTGGACGTGCTGCCGGGGCGCGGCATGGCCACGATGAGCGGGCTCAACTCCTGGTCGCGCAACTTCACCTTCGACACGTCGGACGTCGTGAGCGACAACGACTTCGCCCCCGACCTGTTCGGTGCCACCTGGGACGGCAACCCGACCCCCCACTTCGTCATCCACAACAGCGGCACGCAGGTCACCGACCTGCAGGTGGGCGGCGGGCAGTTCCGCGCCGCCTCCACCTTCTACCAGGACCGCGACGGCCGGGCGATGGAGTTCGCCATCCCCTGGAGCCTGGTCTTCGCCGACGACCCCGAGTCGCGCGACACCGTGGTCACGGTGGGCGGCATCCGCGACACCCTGCGCTGGTTCCCGCCGGGGTCGCGCCGGCTCAAGATCTGCTGCGTCCTCACCGCCGGTGGCGACAACACCGGCGGCCCCGACACGGCCCCCGACAACACGCGCGGTCACACCAGCGACGGCACGTCGTTCGTCTACGTGGACAACTTCGCTGAGATCGAGCTGGACCGAAAGGACGACACCGGGCTGGGCGGCGGCGGCCCCGACGGCATCCCCGACTGGAACGTGGGGCCCTGCGACCGCGCCGAGGAGGGGCGCCTCCGCTTCAAGTACCCGGTCCCGGTGGTGAGCGTACGCTTCGGCCTCGACGAGCTGGAGTTCAACCGGCCGGCGTTCGCCCCGGACCGGGGGGACCGCATCCACTTCCGCTTCCGCGTCACGCCGCCGCTCGATCCCGCCGACCCGCTCGCCCCGTACCGGACGGTGGACCTGTCGGCCAACGTCTTCGACCTGCGCGGCCGTTTCGTCCGCAACCTCTACATCTACGACCGGCGCAGCGCCCTGGTGCCGAGCGACCCGTCGCGGGACGTCTGGGACGGCCGCGACGAGAGTGGTCGGATCGTCCCGCCCGGCGTGTACGTCCTCCGGCTCGTCATCGAGCCCAACCTGAGCCGGCAGACCCGCTCTCTGGTGGTGGTGCGATGAGGGCGTCCCGCGTCCTCCGGCTGGCGCTGTTCGCCGCCGCCCTGCTCCCGGCCGGGTCGGCCGCGGCCTACTTCGAGGAGACGGCGCTGGGCTCGCGCGGCGTCTCGCTCGGCTTCTCGGCGCTGGCGAGCATCCGCGACGTCACCGCCGCCTACTGGAACCCGGCCGGACTGGCCGACCTTGACGGCGCGCAGGTCTTCGCCGACTACTGCAAGCCGTACGGCGTGCCCGATCTGAACGAGGGGGCCGTGCTGGTGGGCGCGCCGCGCTGGGGCGCGGGTTGGGCGCTGGGCTGGCACCGACTGGGCATCTCCGGTGCCTACGCCGAGGACGTCTTCAGCGTCGCGGCCGGCCGGCGGCTGCTGGACTTCTGGCGCGGGCACCGGCTGGCCGGTGGAGCCACCTTCAAGTTCGAGCGCGTGGGCTTCCAGCCCTTCGACCTCTATGCGGTGGACGGCGAGAGCGGCGCCTGGACGGCGGCGGGGCCGGTGGACTATGGCGCCCAGTCCAAGGGCTCGCTCGACGTGGGGCTGCTCTGGACCACGCCCTGGCGGGTGGACCTGGCCTGGGTGGGGCGCGACCTGCTGGAGCCCCACTTCGAGTTCATCGCGGGCTCGGGCGGCGGCCGCGTCCCCTTCCGCAACGAGCTGGCCGCCTCCCTGCGCTGGAACCGCGAGTCCACGCTGACGCTGGGCTGGTCGCAGGTGGACCGCACCCGCACCTCGGTCAACGTCGGCTTCGAGATCCTCTTCTACGACGTCTTCGCCATCCGCTCCGGCCTGACGAACCTGCGGCCCATCGTGCGGTCCACCGGCTCGCCCAACGACTTCCAGTACACCGGAGGCTTCGGCATCTTCCACAAGGGGTATTACGTGGACGCGGCGGTCTCCACCAACCACGACCTCGGCGCCTCGTACCGGCTCAGCCTGCTCGTGCCGGTCGGCCGCGGAGGGCGGCCGTGAGCCGGCCGGCGATGCGCGCCGCGGTGGCGGCGGGCCTGACGCTGGCGCTGCTGCTCGCGGCGGACACCGCGCGGGCGGTGACCAGGATCGAGGGCCAGTACCAGCTCATGCTCGACCTGCGCAAGAGCGGGCGGGTCTTCCCCTGGGACTGGAACAGCAACAGCGACGAGAACTGGGACCCGGTGGAGCTGCGCATCTTCTCCCAGCCACGGCCCGGCATCGAGGCATTCGTCAAGGCCACGGCGGACTGGAACAGCGGCTCGAACAACGCGGTGCGCCCGGTGTTCCAGTTCAACGAGGCGCACATGCGCTTCCGCAAGGAGATGGGCCCGCGCGGCTTCGACTCCTACGTGTACTCGAAGCAGGACCGCTTCCCCACCTGGGACCAGTACCTGATCCGTTTCATCAACGGGTACGGCGCCGGGCAGGGCGTGCGCGTGGACACCTGGGGCTTCGCCGGGCTCAGCACCTGGTTCCTGGCCGGCGACTACAGCGACCAGTACAACACGAACCTCGATCCGCTGCAGACGGACGACATCTACCTCGCCCGCGTGCGGCGTGACTTCTTCAAGGACCAGCGGCTGCGGCTCGGCTTCACCTGGAGCCGGCGCGAGAACGACCAGTCCGCGAGCTCGCGGGATCACAACGAGATCTTCGGCCTGGCCGGGCGCTACCAGTGGCACGGGCAGGACATCATGCTCGAGTACGGCGTCAGCCGCGGCACCGACCCGAACGTGACCTACACCGACCAGCTGCACCGCGAGGTCACCGTCTTCCGCCTGCCCACCGGCATCGAGTTCCCCGACCGGCACGTGCTGCAGGCCGAGATCAAGACCCTGCGGGTCAATCTCCCGGTGGTGGGCACGCTGAACTGCATCCCCACCTACTGGACGCGCGGCGCGAAGTGGCAGAACGGGCAGGGCGAGCCGGGACGCGACGAGACCGGCTTCAACCTGCACAGCTACTACCTCCTGCCCGAGCGGGCCATCACCTACACGAACAACCTGCTGGGCTACTCGAACTACGCCACCAGCAGCTACCGCGTGCGCGAGATCTACAACGAGCTCTACATCGAATTCGTCAACGGCTTCACCGGCAAGACCTACTACAAGCAGCGCAGCGAGTACCGGCGCCAGCTCGGGGTAATGACCCGCGAGGACTTCAACGACTGGTTCGGCGAGGTGCAGGTCGAGAGCCGGCTGGCCTGGCTGCGGGTCGAGGCCAAGGTGAAGAACGTGGGGCGGCCCGACCACAAGCAGCTCTACGCGGTCGAGAACTCGGTGAACCTGACGAACACGCTCAAGGTCTACAACCGCTTCGCCTTCGGCAACGACCCGAGCATCCTGCGCAAGGCCATCTTCACCCAGCTGCAGTACCGCCCCACCGGCAACGTGGAGATGTACCTGCAGTACGGCCCCGACTGGATCGGCAACAGCCCGACGCCGGTGGACGAGGGCAACCTGCAGGGCAGCGGCGACCAGACCGACCTCGTGAAATTCATCCTGAAGGGATACTTCTGATGCGGATCGGAAAGCCGCGGAGACCGACGATGATGCGTGCATCCCTGATCGTGCTGCTCGCCCTGGCGAGCCTGGCCGCGACCGCCGGCGGAGCGTCGGCCGCGCCCGAGAAGGCCGCCGGCGGCATCCGGTTCACCTACACGGACCCGAACGCCGGCAGCGTGTCCTGGGCGGGCGAGTTCAATGGCTGGAACACGAGCGCCACGCCGATGGCCAAGGACGCCAAGGGAGTCTGGAGCGTGGTCGTGCCGCTGCCGGCCGGCGAGCACCAGTACAAGTTCGTGGTGGACGGCCAGTGGATCGCCGACCCGGAGAACGGCGCCACCGCCGGGGACATGGGCAACAGCGTCGTACGGGTCGGGGCCGACGGCAACCTCGGGGCGGCCCAGGCCACGGCGAACTCGCCCTACAGCGCCAAGATCCTCATCGGCGGGCGCATCATCGGCCTGTTCCAGGACGTGCACAACCCCACGACGCGGCGCTTCGAGATGCGGCGCCCGGTGATGGACACCGACCTCTCCTTCGACGTCCGCGTCTCCGACGTGCTCCAGGCACACCTGCTAACGAACATCAACAGCGAGGCGCAGAACACCCAGGACTACCGCACGAACCTGAGCTTCGACCGCGGCTCGTTGGAGTACGCGAAGGGCAAGCTGCAACTCATGGGCTGGGACAACCTGGCCATCGGCACCTGGGACGATCCGCTGCACCTCGTGGGCGCGGTGGGCATCTACCGGCACCCGTACGGCTACGACCGGCAGGGCTTCCGGGTCGCCTCGCAGCACTACGGCTTCGACGCCGAGATGCTCTACGCCGACAACTTCCTCGTGGGCGGGACGAGCTATCCCTCCTACACCCAGCAGGAACTCGAGGCCCTGGTGGTCGCCGCGGCGGAAAGCCTGGACATCCTGCCGGCCGATGACGGGTATCGCCTGCGCCCGGGGCAGGTCACCGGCGGGTTTCGCACCGATCCGTCGGACGGCAACGCGGACATGTTCGCCGTGCGGGTGCGCCGGGACCTCGGGCGCGGTTTCCGCGCCGGCCTGCTGGGCCGCTCGCAGCGCGGCCAGGACCTCGGGACCACGTTCTTCATGACGGCGACGGGGCCACTCTCCGTCCGGACGTACTCGGGGACCTTCGACCAGTCGTGGTACGCCTTCGGCGGCGAGGCCGGCTGGGACGGCCCGGCCGGCTTCCGGGGCTACGGGGAGTACCTGAACGGCCGGAAGCGGCTCTCGTTCGTGCCGGGCTACGCGAACATCCGCGCGGACGTGACCCTCGCCAGCCTGGACAGCACCGGGAATGCCGTCATGGCCTCGGCGACCCAGGCCGACGCGAGCGGCGAGAGTCTCGACCTCGACCGCAGCCACCGCTGGCTCGTCGGCGGCACCTGGACCGAGGCCCACGGCGACATCCTGGTGCGGGCCGAGATCGAAGGACAGACCCACGACTACGACCTCATCCAGGACGGCATATCGAACTCGATGACCGTGTCGCGCCTCGCCTGGGACCGCAACTGGCGCTACTACCTGGGCCGCGAGGTGAAGACCTCGCTCGACGTGGAGTACACGGCGTTCGACTACGACCCGGCCACGCCGTGGAACTACCAGCTCTGGTTCCCCGACGGCAACTTCTGGCTCGAGCGCACCGAACACGTGGTGAGCGTGGACCGCATGGTGATGCTGGGCGGGGCCGACGCGTTGCGCCTCCGGCCGATGATCGAGGTGCCGGTGCTGGCGACGCGCAACGGCCTCGTCCGCTGGACGGGCACCTTCGGCACCGAGGCGCTGGACAAGCGCCCGAAGTACGCCGAGAACCGCCTGCAGCTCGGCTGCGACGTGAACCGCATGCTGCGGCTCACGACCGACAGCCGCTGGGTCAAGTACGACGACCCGTTCCTCGGGCTGTACTCCGGCTACCTCAGCCACTTCGCCGAGGCCACCTGGACCTTCGCCCCCGGCGCCTCGATCGCGCTCGGCTTCGGCGTGGACCCGTACGTGATCGACGAGGTGCTGAACGAGTACTCCGACATCGGCCGGGACGTCTACCTGTTCGCGAGGGGCGCCACCGGGGCGACCGCCAGGGACAAATACTACGGGCTGGGCTCGAAGATCGCGGCCGCCGAGAAGGCGCTCGAGAACGAGCGCGTCGTCCAGATCAAGGCCATCGTCCGCTTCTAGCGGATGCGGGAGACACCATGCGACGCCTGACCTTCCTGCTGCTCGCCGCCGCCGTGCTGGCGGCCGGTTGCAGCTCGCTGAACTTCATCAAGCGCCGTCTGCCGCCGCCCACGCAGGGCCCGGAGGGCGTGACGTTCCGCTTCTTCTCGCCCTCGGCCCGCATGGTCCAGCTCGGCGGCAACTGGCCCGAGAACAACTGGCTGGCCGGCCAGGCGCAGAGCGGCAGCTTCAACGTGGGCGTCATGGAGGAGAGCCCTCCCGGCAGCGGCGTCTGGGTGCGCACCGAGAAGCTCAAGCCCGGCCGCTACCAGTACAAGTTCGTGGTGGACCGCGTGAACTGGAAGGAAGACCCCAACAACCCGCAGTGGACGGACGACGGTTACGGCGGCCACAACTCCGTGATCGATGTGCGTTGACGGCGGGGCTGCGGAGAGAGCGACGATGAGCGGCACCCTGAAGCGCACCATCCTGCTCGGCGCGGCCGCGGCTGTCCTCCTGGGGGCGGGGGCCTGCGGGCGGAACCGCGCCGCCATGCTCCTCGCCCCCAGCGGCACGCCGCCCGGGCCACCGGCCATCGCAGCGATCACCGGTCTGCTCGACTTCGGCACGCCGGCGCCCCACCCGCCGGTGCTCATCCTCGTAGCCCGCGTGCGCGGCACGACCCCGTCGGCATACGCGAGCATGGAGATGACCGGCAGCTTCACCACGCCCGCCTGGACGCCCGGCGGCGCCGGGAACCCGAGCTTCACGCAGCTCGCCCCCAAGGTCTGGGTGGACACGCTGGTCGTGCCCAGCGGTCGCATGGAGTGGAAGTTCGTGGCCAACGCGAGTTGGGCGAGCGCCTTTTGCTCCGTGCTCTCTGGCTCCGAGGTGGACGGGCTCGCCGGCGGCACCAAGTTCGACGCCGGCGGCGGCAAGAACCTCATCGCCGACGTGGCCGCCACCGAGGCGGGCAACAGCGTCTGCACGCTGGACGAGAACTCCGACCCGATCAGCTACGTCATCCAGAAGGTGGGCGCGGGTGCGCCGGCGGTCTACAGCGGCACCGACGGCCGATTCACCATCACCGGCCTGGTGGCGGGCACCTACAACATCCTCTTCCGCGTGCCCGGGCAGACGCCGTTCACCATGAACGGCGTCGTGGTCGGCAACAGCATGAAGGACCTCGGCACCATCTCGACCTCGGGCCAGACCTACGTGGTCCACGCCTCGGCCGGGCCGAACGGCGTCATGGTGCCCGTCGGTGACCTGGTCGTGTCGAGCGGTGCGAGCCTGCACTTCAGCCTCGAGCCGTGGCCGCACTACCGCGTGGGCGATCTGCTGCTCGACGGCGCCTCGGTCGGCGCCGACACCGCCTACACGCTGTCGAACATCACCGCCGACCACACCTTCGAGGCCTTCTTCGCCTACAACACGGCGACCCTGCCGGGCGGCATCCGCGCCACGCTGGCCTTCGATCCGTTCACCCTGCCCATCACCGCACCGCCCTATCCGCCGGTCACGGCGAAGCTCTACTGGGGCGCCGAGCGGCTGGACTCCCTGCTCCTGTCCACGGGATCCGATCTGCTCGATCTGACCGACCTCGACCAGGCCGGCTATCGTCTCGTCCTCACCTCCCCGCTCTACACGACGGTGGAGCTGCCGGTCACGGTCGGCACGGGCGCGGTGGACCTCGGCACGCTCAACCTGACCGCCGACTTCAACCTCCTGGCCAGTTCGATCCACGTGGCCGGCGACTTCAACGCCTGGTCGGTGAGTGCCCTCCCCGCGGAGATCGGCGGCGAGCTGGCGTGGTCGGTCACCACGACCACGCCCATCCCGGCGGGCGTGCACGACCTCAAGTTCGCGCGCTACGGCAGCTTCGTGGATCCGGCCTACGGCGGCGACCCGGGCACGACGCTGGACGTCCCGGTCGTGAACCAGCCCACGCGGCTCGTCACCGGGGGCGGTAGTGCGACGAGCGCCATCCGCGTGAACTTCCCCGCCACGGCCAACTACACCTTCACGCTCGACGAGCGGCGGCAGGTCTTCAGCATCCAGACCGCGACCGCCGCGCTGGCGAGCCCGAGGAGATGACACGATGAGACGCCTCTTCCCCGTCGCACTGCTCGGGCTCGCGATGTGCACGATCAGCTGCGCCGGCGGCTGGCGGGGCGATGTCGCCCCCGGCGCGGCGACCGCCGCGACCGCCGCGCCCGCGCTGAAGCCAGCAGCAACCGGCGGCACCACGGCCGGCGCCGAGGGTGTCACCTTCGTCTGGAAGGGCGAGGGTGGCTCGGTGAGCCTCGCCGGCGAGTTCAACGGCTGGAACACCTCCGCCGACCCGCTCAAGAAGCAGGCCGACGGCTCGTGGACCCTGACCAAGAAGCTCGAGCCTGGCCGCTACATGTACAAGTTCGTCGTGGACGGCACGAACTGGAAGGAGGACCCGACGGCGAAGGAGTCGGCCGACGACGGCTACGGCGGCAAGAACTCCGTCGTCGTGGTGGGCGCCGGCGCGGCCCCGGCAGCCGCCGCGCCCGCTGCCGGCACCCCGGTGGCCTCGGGCAAGGGCCGCGCGCCGGTGCAGACCGCCGAGGGCGTCCTTTTCACCTTCGGCGGCGCGGCCCGTAGCGTGTCGCTGGCCGGCAGCTTCAACGGCTGGCAGCTCAATGCCGACCTGCTCGCCCAGCAGGCCGACGGCTCCTGGACCATCACCAAGCGGCTCGCCCCGGGCGCCTACGAGTACAAGTTCCTCGTGGACGGCACGACCTGGAAGATCGACGAGGCGAACCCGGACACGAAGGCCGATCCGTTCGGCGGGAAGAACTCCGTCGTCACGGTGAAGTGATCCCAGCGGAAGCGCCGCCTCCCCGGGCGGCGCTTCCGGCTTCCGTGCAGCGCCCGCCGGCCCGGGTCCGCCCGCGCCGGCTCCGACCGACCCACGCAAGGAGTCTCGCGCCATGATGAGGACACCTGTCACCGGGCCGCGGTCCCCGTGGACCCTCGCCGCGGCGGCGGCCGTGCTCGGCCTGCTGCTTGCGGCCGGCACCGCCCGGGCCACCCAGGTCACCTTCCGCTACCAGCCCGTCATCGGCGGCGTGAACAGCATCGCCGTGGCCGGGAGCTTCAACGGCTGGGACGTCAAGGCCACGCCCCTGAGCGACGGCGACAAGGACGGTGTCTGGGAGGCGAAGGTGGACCTCCCGGCCGGCCGCATCGAGTACAAGTTCGTCGTCAACGGCGACCAGTGGTTCACCGACGAGAACGCCGAGGACTTCTCCCCCGACGGCTTCGGCGGTCAGAACTCCATCCTGGTGCTCAAGGACACGCCGGTCGTGGCCGGCCACGGCGCCCCGCCGCGCAAGACGGCCGCCGCGGCCTCCGTGGGTCTGCACAAGGTTCCCTTCGTCTTCCGCCCCGGCGCGAAGGTGGACAAGGTCTGCGTGGCCGGGACGTTCAACGACTGGACCATCGGCAAGAACCCGC
Organism: Candidatus Eiseniibacteriota bacterium; assembly: GCA_034678345.1. GTDB lineage: Bacteria > Eisenbacteria > RBG-16-71-46 > RBG-16-71-46 > RBG-16-71-46 > JANXPZ01. Next base: position 7,740 of record JAXDBZ010000134.1, on the reverse strand, counting down.
TCACCGGCCCGGACGCGAACGGTGACTGGGCGGCCACCCTGCTGCTGCCCACCGGGACTTACCAGTACAAGTTCGTCGTCGGCAACGACGGCTGGACCCAGGACAAGGTGGGCCAGGACGGCGAGACCGACGACGGCTACGGCGGCAAGAACTCGGTCAAGAACGTGGACGACCGCTTCCCGAAGGTCGAGGTCAGGCGCGGCGACGGGAACGTCTACCCGGACGGCGTCAGCCACGCGCAGACGGCGAACGAGGTGAACAACCGCGGCGGCGGCCGGGTCGAGTTCACCGCCCGCGCCCACGCCGGCGACGTGGAGGGCGTGGACTTCGTGCGCTTCGAGGGGGCGAAGGAGACGGTCGCCCCGATGCGCTGGGTCAACCGCGACAAGGTCTACGACTACTACCGCGCCGAGGTGGCCATGCCGGCGGGCGAGAGCGCCTACGCGTTCCGCTACCGCGACGGCGCGAAGTCCTGGTACCTGACCGCGGACGGCCTCGCCCCCAGCGCGGCGGCCGGCCGCTTTACCTTCGCCGAGGCGCGCTTCCCCGCCTTCGTCACGCCCGAGTGGGTGAAGAACGGCATCTTCTACCAGATCTACCCGGAGCGCTTCCGCAACGGCAACCCAGCCAACGACCCCGACTTCACCGAGTGGTACTACCAGGGCCGCAACCAGCCGCCGGCGAGCGGGAAGCTCAACACGGACTACCAGGAGTACTACCACCTCGAGCGCGACTGGAACCGCTGGCAGGCGCTGACCCAGAACCCCTACACGCAGGACGGCCGCGACTGGATGGTCTTCTACGGCGGCGACATCGAGGGCGTGCGCCAGAAGCTCGACTACCTGAAGGACCTCGGCATCACCGTCATCTACTTCAACCCGCTCTTCCAGGCCAAGTCGGCGCACAAGTACGACGCCGCCGACTACATGAAGGTGGACCCGCACTTCGCCTCGAACGAGGAGTTCATCACCTTCGTCCGGGAGGCGAAGGCGAAGGGCATCCGCATCGTCCTCGACATCGTCTACAACCACTGCGGCAACTGCTCGTACATGTTCAAGGACGCCGCCGACAAGGGCACGGCGAGCCCCTACACCACCTGGTTCGAGTTCAAGCGCTGGCCGCTGCCCACGGGCTGGCCCAACGTGGACCACGTCTGGAAGCCGGCGGACTACTACCAGTGCTGGTGGGGCTTCGGCGACCTGCCGGCGCTGAACTTCGATCTGGCGCACACCCGCCCGCAGGAAGCCACCATCCAGGACATCAAGGACGCGCAGCCCAACATCCCGCTCATCCAGTACCTGCTCGACACCACCGAGTACTGGCTCAAGACCGCCGACGCCGACGGGGTGCGGCTCGACGTGCCCAACGAGGTGCCGCGCTGGTTCTGGAGGCTGTTCAACGAGCGCGTGAAGCGCATCAAGCCGGACGCCTACGTCGTCGGCGAGTTGTGGGGCAACGCCACCGACTGGGTGAAGCCGGGCACGTTCGACGCGGTCATGAACTACGCCTTCTTCCGCGACCCGGTGACCAAGTTCCTGGGCCTGGGTCAGGGCTCGGCGGCGGAGTTCGACGGCGCGCTCGCCCAGGGCCGCCTCGCCTACCCCAGCCAGGCGGTCGAGGTGCAGATGAACCTCATCGACAGCCACGACACGCCGCGCTTCCTCACCCAGGTCAACGGCAACGTGAAGCGCCTCAAGCTGGCGGCGCTGTTCGCCATGACCTACGTCGGCGCGCCGCAGATCTACTACGGCGACGAGGTCGGCATGGAGGGCGGCAAGGATCCCGACTGCCGCCGGCCCTTCTACTGGGACTACGCGAAGGACCCCTGGCGGGTCGAGCTGCTCGAGTACTACAAGACGCTCACCCGGGCGCGGCACTCGAGCGCGGCGCTGCGCACCGGCGACTTCCGCACCCTGGCCGCCGAGGGCAAGACCTACGCCTACCTGCGCTCTGGCGGCGGCGAGCAGTGGCTGGTGGCGCTCAACGCCGGCCCGTCGGCGGCCGAGGTCACCGTGGACCTCGCCGGCCTGGGCCCGAACGTGCTCGCCCTCGACGTGCTCGGCGGCACGACGGCGAGCTGGACCGGGACGGCGAAGATCGCCCTCGAGCCCGAGGGTGGCCGGCTCTACAAGCTGACCGTCCCGCCGAAGTCCACGGTCAGGAAGTAGCGGGCGAAGGACACGAGAGCCCCGCCGCACACGCGGCGGGGCTCATTCGTTGCGCCGCGGAGCGGCTAGTCCGCGCCCTTCAGCGACAGCTCCGTCTCCGGGTCGAAGCAGTAGAGCTTCTCGTAGCTGAAGCGCAGCCGCACCCGGCCGCCCTCCTCGGGCACGCGCTGGCCGGGATAGCGGGCCACCAGGGGCCCGACCGGCGTGTCGAGGTGCACCAGCACCTCGCTGCCCAGCGGCTCGCGCACGTCCACCGTGCCGTCGAGCGTCACCCCCGGCCCCGAGCCGTCCAGCAGCAGGTCCTCGGGCCGCACGCCCAGCGTCACGCCGCGGCCGCGGCGTGGCTCCAGCGCCGCGGCGATGCGGTCCGGCAGCGGGATGGCGACGCCGCCGCTGGTGAGCGTCCGCCCGGCGTCGTCCAGCGTGGCCGGGAAGAAGTTGATCGGCGGGCTGCCGATGAAGCCGGCCACGAACTGGTTCGCCGGGCGCGAGTAGAGCGTGAAGGGGTCCGCCACCTGCTGGAGCAGACCCTTGCGCAGGACCGCGATCCGGTCGCCCAGGGTCATCGCCTCGGTCTGGTCGTGCGTGACGTAGACCATCGTGGCGTTCACCCGCTGGTGCAGGCGCTTGATCTCGGCGCGCATCTGCACGCGCAGCTTGGCGTCGAGGTTCGAGAGCGGCTCGTCGAAGAGGAAGACCTGCGGGTCGCGCACCATGGCGCGCCCCAGCGCGACGCGCTGGCGCTCGCCCCCCGACAGCTCCCGCGGCTTGCGCGTGAGGTAGGTGTCGAGGCCGAGCGTGCCCGCCGCGCCGCGCACCTTGCGGTCCACCTCGTCGGCCGCGAGCTTGCGCCGGCGCAGCCCGAAGGCCATGTTGTCGTAGACCGACATGTGCGGGTAGAGCGCGTAGTTCTGGAAGACCATGGCGATGTCCCGGTCCTTCGGCGCCATGTCGTTGACCACCCGCTCGCCGATCTTGACCTGGCCCTCGGTCACCTCCTCGAGGCCGGCGATCATGCGCAGCACGGTGGACTTGCCGCAGCCCGAGGGACCGACGAGCACCAGGAACTCCCCGTCCTCGATGGACAGGTTGACGTCGTCCACGGCCCTGTTGCCGCGTCCGTAGGTCTTGCTCACGTGGATCAGTTCGACCGTCGGCATGGTGGCTCTCCCGCGCCGGAAGGGGATGGGATCGGACGGAAGCTAGCGAATCGGCCCCGGCGATTCAACCGGCGCGCGGCGCGGGCGCCCGGGCGCACAGGGATCAGCGGCCGGGCGGCCCCAGCAGGAAGAGGAGCACGCGGTCCAGCCGGGCGGCCCAGGCGCCCTCGTCGTGGACGGCGCCCTCGACCTCCTCGTAGTGCAGGTCGGGGCCGTCGCGCCAGCCGCGGGCGAGCAGGGCATCGCGCAGGCCGCGCGCGTCGTCCAGCCACTCGCGCTCGCCGGCGTGCATCGTGCCCTCCGCCCTGCCGATGTCCAGCCACACCCGCGGCCGGGCGGCGCATCCCGCGCACGACCCGCCCGACCACGCCTCGACGCGTCGCGTGGTGGCGCGCCCACCCCACCAGGCGGCCGGCGAGAGGCAGCCCACCAGCCCGAAGCGCCCGGGCCGCGCCAGGGCCAGCTCGAGCGAGACGAGCGCCCCCAGCGAGGAGCCGACGAGGCCGGTGTCGCCGGGGCCCCGTCGCGTGCGGTACGTGCGGTCCACGAACGGCATGAGCTCCTCGGTCAGGAACCGCCCGTAGTCGGCACCCCGCCCCCCGCCGTGCCGCGCGTCGCGGATGAAGGTGTACTCGTCCATGCGGTCGGGCGTGTTGTACACCGCGACCAGGATGAAGGGCCGCAGCCGGCCGGCCCGGACGAGGCGCTCGGCGGTCTCGTCGGCGGCCCACTCGATGCCCTTGAAGCTGGTGGCCGCGTCGAGCACGTTGTTCCCGTCGTGGAAGTAGAGCACCGGGTAGCGACGGCGGGGCCGGGTTTCGTAGTCGGGCGGCAGCCAGACCAGCACGTCGCGCGGGCGCACGAAGCGCGAGGGGAAGGCGGCGTGGCGGCGCACGTCGCCCGTCAGACTGGAGCGGCGTTCCGGCGCCCGCTCGGTCTGGTCGCGCCACGCCCCGACCACCGCCACGAGCGTGTCGCGCTCCCCGGCCCGGGCGCGGCGGTTGGCGATCTCGCCGCCGCGCGCGTCCTTCTCCACCGTGGCCCAGCTGCCGCGCGTCACCTTGAACTCGAACGCGGCACCACGCTCGACGGCGACGCGCCCGGCCCAGCGACCCGCCGCGTCGCGCTCGAGCCTCACCCCCGCCCCGTTCCACGACCCCAGCGCCGGCAGGTCGCCGGAGATCCACACCGGGCCCTCCGCCGGGGTCGTGGCGGGCACCTCGACGACGACCACCTGGTCCACGGTCTCGCTGAGCGCCGCGCTCACGAACCCCATCCCGGCGGCCCAGGCCAGCCCCGCCAGCACCGCCACCCTCCGCCGGCCGGACATCTCAGGCCGCCCCCGTGCGGTCACCGGCGTCGCGGCGCAGGCGGCGCCCCAGCACCTCCACGAGGGCGTAGAGGACGACCAGCAGGACGACGGCGCCGACGAACCAGGCCAGCTTGTCCTTGAGCACGCGGGCGAGGGCGTCCGGGTCCTGCATCAGCCGCGGCTCCTGCGAGAGCACGCGGGCGCCGAACCAGGCCAGCACCGCGGACCACAGCAGGGAGCCGGCCAGCGTCATGGTGGTGAAGACCCCGAAGTGCATCCGCGCCGCGCCGGCCGGGAGCGAGACGAGGTGCCGCACCACCGGCAGCAGGCGCGAGAAGAAGATGCCGGCGGCCGAGTAGCGGTTGATCCAGCCCTCGGCCAGCAGCCACTTCTTCTCGGTCACCAGCACGTAGCGCCCGTAGCGCAGGATGAGCGGGCGCCCCACGCCGCGCGCCACCCAGTACGAGAGGGCCGAGCCGGCCCACGAGCCCAGCGTGGCCGCGGCCACGACCCCCCAGAAGTGCATGTGGCCCTGGGAGGCCCAGTAGGCCGCCGGCGGGATGACGACCTCGCTCGGCAGCGGGAAGACCGTGGACTCGATGGCCATGCACAGGAAGACCCCGGCATAGCCCCATTCCAGGCTCAGGCGGAACCAGAGCGCGACGAGGGAGTGGAGCATGTCAGGAACGCCCGCCGGGCAGGGTCATCATGGCCGCGCAGGATGCCCGGGGCACGGGCGGGCGTCAAACCCGACCGGCGCCCCGTGTCTCACGCGTGGATGGCGCGGCGTCCCACCGCCAGGGCGGCCTCCTTCACCGCCTCCGGCAGGGTGGGGTGCGCATGGACCGTGCGCGCCACGTCCTCGGCGCTCGCCTGCAGCTCCATCGCCAGCACCAGCTCGGCGATCAGGTCGCTGGCCCGCGGCCCCACGACGTGCGCGCCGAGGATGCGGTCGGTGCCGGCGTCGGCCACGATGCGGACCTGTCCGTCCTTCTCCCCCAGCGCGCGCGCCCGCCCGTTGGCCATGAACGGGAACGAGCCCACGGTGACCGCGATGCCCCGCTCCTTCGCCTGCTCCTCGGTGAGCCCCACGCCGGCGAACTCGGGCCAGGTGTAGACCACGCCGGGGATGCAGTCGTAGGCGACGTGCCCCGCCAGCCCCGCCATGCGCTCCACCGCCGCGATGCCCTCCTCCTCCGCCTTGTGCGCCAGCATCGGGCCGGGGATGACATCGCCGATCGCCCACAGCCCCGCGACGCTGGTGCGCCACGCCTCGTCCACCAGGATGCGACCCTTCTCGTCCATCCGCACGCCCAGTTCGCGCACGCCGAGCCCCTCGGTGTACGGCACGCGGCCGACCGCCACCAGCAGCACGTCACACTCCTCGATGCCCTCCTTCTCCCCCTGCGCCACCGTCACCCGCACGCGCTCGCCCTCGACGGCGGCGGCGCGGACCGAGGCCCCGAAGGTGAAGGTCATCCCCTGCCGCTCGAGCGCGCGCTGGAGCAGGAGCGCGCCCGGGCGCTCCATCGTGGGCACCGCCCGGTCCAGCCACTCCAGCACGTGGACCCGGCTGCCCAGCCGCCGCCAGACCGAGCCCAGCTCCAGCCCGATGGCCCCCGCTCCCACGACGACCAGCCGCGCCGGCACCTCGGGCAGCGACAGGGCGTCGGTCGAGTGCACGATGCGCCGGCCATCGAAGGGGACGCCGGGCAGCGCCGCCGGGCGGCTGCCGGTGGCGATGAGGATGCGCTCCGCCTCCAGACCGCGGGGCCCGTCGGCGGTCGCGACCTCGACGCTCCCCGGAGCGGCGATGCGCGCCGTCCCGGTGACGCACGTCACGCCGTTCTTCTTGAACAGGCTCTCGACCCCGCGGGTCAGGTCGCGCACCACCTGCTCCTTGCGCTTCATCATCGCCGGCAGGTCCAGCTCCACGGTGGCGCGCAGCCCGTGGGCGGCGGCCTGGTCGCGCACGAAGGCGAAGTGCTCGCTCGAGTCGAGCAGGGCCTTGCTCGGGATGCAGCCCACGTTCAGGCAGGTGCCGCCGAGGGTGGCGTGGCGCTCGACGCAGGCCACCTTCATGCCCAGCTGCGCGGCGCGGATGGCGGCGACGTAGCCGCCGGGGCCGGCGCCGATGACGACGAGGTCGTAGCGGTCACTCATGGGTCCGTCCTCCGCGCGCGTCGCGCTCAGGCGTCCTGCATCAGGCGCTCGGGGTCCTCGAGCCGCTCCTTGACGCGCACCAGGAACGTGACGGACTGCTCGCCGTCCACGAGCCGGTGATCGTAGGAGAGCGCGAGGTACATCATGGGGCGGATGACGACGCGGTCGTCCACCACCACCGGGCGCTTCTCGGTCCTGTGCATCCCCAGGATGCCGCTCTGGGGGGGATTCAGGATGGGGGTGGACAGCAGCGAGCCGAACACACCGCCGTTCGAGACGGTGAAGGTGCCCCCGGCCAGGTCGTCGAGCGAGAGGCGGGACTCCCGCGCCTTCTGCGCCAGCCCGGCGATCCCGCGCTCGATGCCGGCGAAGTCGAGCGCCTGCGCGCCGTGCAGGACCGGCACGACCAGCCCGCGCGGCGTCTGCACCGCCACCGCCAGGTTCACGAAGTCGTGGTAGACGATGTCGCCGCCGCGGATGGCGGCGTTGAGCTCGGGCACCTCCCGCAGCGCAAGGACGCAGGCGCGGGCGAAGAAGCCGGTCATCCCCAACCGCACGCCGTGCTCGCGCTCGAAGGACTCGCGCCGCCGCTCGCGCAGCTCCACCAGCGCCCCCATGTCCACCTCGTTGAAGGTGGTGAGGATGGCGGCCTCGTGCTGCGCCTGCACCAGCCGCTCGGCGATGCGCCGGCGGATCCGGCTCATGGGCACGAGCCGCTCGCCCGGCGTCCCGGCGCCGGCCGCCGGCGCGGCGGTCGCGGGCGGGCGCTCGATCTGGCGCAGCACGTCCTCCTTGAGCACGCGCCCGCGGGGGCCGGTCCCGCTCAGCGCGGCCGGATCGAGCCCGTGCTCCTCGAGCAGGCGGCGCACTGCGGGACCGTGCGCGGGTGCGGGGGCCGGAGGCGCGGGCGGCGCCGTCGCCGTGGCCGCGCTCCCCG